>DAOUER010000017.1:0-35302 GCA_034430375.1 Dehalococcoidales bacterium | reverse complement strand
GGTTCAGCAGGATTTCAACTTCGCGCAGCTTGTTGATTACCTGCTCCGGAGAATGCGATTTCTTGACCATGTCTTACCCCCTTTATTTTCAGTTCCAGTCTAACATTACTACTGGACTCCTTTTTGGGGGGCAGACCAGATAGGGAAGGCGAAGAATTACCGCATGGTTCAGTTTGCCTCTGACGGAGGTAGTGGCGCAATCTGGGGTTACGATGGGTGGGAATCTGTTTCGCCAGTTATGTGCAGTGGAGGTGCTGTGAAGGCACCACTTGAGATAGCTGAGCGGGACACTCCTTACAGGTACATACGTTGCGAGTGGATTACGGACTCAGCCGGAGACGGTGAATTCCGAGGTGCCGTAGGCACTCAAACTGAATTGGTGAATGAACACGACCCGACTTTTTTTGTCCCCGGTGATGCAATGGTGCAAACTGGTAACTCTGATGGCGAGAAGTTCGAACATTTCGGTCTGCTCGGAGGCAGCAACTCTCCAGCCAATCAAGCATGGATAAAAAGGCGTGGGCAAACCATGGTACTCAGAATGCAAGATATGGTCAATGTGGAGCCGGGAGACATAATCGAGACCAAGTCTGGTGGAGGGGGTGGGGTTGGAGACCCGCTGAACCGGGACATTGAGAAGGTTCGAATGGATGCTATGAACAGATATATCTCAGTGAAGAAGGCTAAAGATGTATACGGTGTGGTCATTAATGCGAGTACTTTCGAGATTGATTTTGACGCTACTGTGAAGCTGCGTGCAGTAAAGAAATCAACAAAAGAGGAAAAGAGTCACTTGTAATAGTACAGAACAATGGCAGAAGCTAGGTTTAGCGAATCCAAAGGGATTCGGCAATCTATGAGGCGAAGAGCCTAATGCTTACATAATCCGCAATCATACGAGCAGGCTGGACAGGATGGACTCGGATAATCATGATGTTAATATGACGTTATGTAAAGCTCTCGGTTATTGCCATGGAGTCTTGGCGAACCTGTGGTCTTAATATAAAAGAATGAGGAGGTAATAATGAAGCTATCAGGTAAAGTAGCGTTGGTTACCGGTTCTGCTCGTGGTATTGGTGCGGCTACTGCCAAAGCTCTGGCCAAAGAAGGCGCCAACGTAGTAATTGCTGATGTTAAAGTGGCCAGGGCCATGCAGACTTTGCATGAAATAGAATCTTTTGGTGGCAAGAGCATTGTCGCTGAGGCTGATATCAGCAAAGAGGAAGAAGTTTCTCGAATGGTAGCGGAAGCCAACAAGACTTTTGGTAAGATTGATATACTGGTCAATAACGCTGCTCGCGTACCAATATACAACTATTTTCTTCAAACGACGTGGGAAGATTTGATGTGGGAAGTAGATGTGATACTCAAAGGAAATTACCTTTGCACTAAAGCAATAGTGCCAGGAATGATAAAGAGGAAATGGGGTAGGATAATCAATATTAACGGCAGCGCTTTTACGCATCCTTTCCTACAAATTTATGGCCAGTGGATAGCCAGGGGAGGGGCGCTAGCACTCTCAAGAACTCTGGCATTGGAACTAGCCCAGCATGGGATAACCGTAAACATTGTACTTCCCGGTTTGACTAAGAGCGAACTGCACGATGAGTGGGGTCAGGAGGGCGGCCTAAGGGTAACCCCACAAGACAACGAGAGGGTAGTCACTGAGCATCAGGCAATAAAAAGAATGGGTCAGCCTGAAGACGTTAGTCCAGCCATTGTTTTTCTTTGTACAGACGAGGCAAGCTTCATTACCGGTCAAGCATTACATGTTTCAGGGGGAATGACGATAGCCACGCTATAAGGAGATTAGAAGAACAAATGATCACTCAACTTAAAGGCAGTCCTAATATCAGGGAAATATAGTCATGGCAAAAGGATCAATAATTAAATTGATAACAGCACGCCAGATTATCTCGGAGTGGGGACACCCCGGTGTTGAAGTTATCGTAACGACGGAGGATGAATCAAGAGGGGTGGCTATAGCTACTGCTGGCGTTTCAGTAGGAGAACATGAGGCGCAGTTTGTATACGATGGCGGTGAGCGCTGGAATGGCCGTGGTGTACTGAATACGGTCACAAATGTTAATAATATCATTGATCCGGCACTAAAGGGAGTGAATGCATCAAGACAATGGAATGTGGATGAGATTTTAATAGCAATTGACGGGACACCAAACAAGACAAATCTTGGTGGAAATGCTACGGCTGCTGTTTCCGCTGCGGCTCTAAAGGCTGCTGCCAACAGCCTGAGGATACCCCTCTATCAGCATATTGGGGGAGTAAATGCCTGCATATTACCCGTCCCGGGGGTGATGGCTGTTGTAGGGAGTAGCAGATACGGTGGTGGTGATAAAAGTAGTGGGAAGCCAACCTATTCTTTTGTGGCATATGGTTTCGACACTTTTTCCGAGGCCTCGTACGCATGCGGGGAGGTACGGAACTCATTGATTTACATACTCTTTGACAAGTACAATCTAAGATTTGGTTTCAGGGACCGTATTAATATACAGGCTGGCTATGTTGAACAAGATAAAGAGCTCTGGGAAATAATGGTAGAGGCTATAGTTAAGTCTGGCAATAAAGATCGAGTTGGCATCCAAGTCGATGTTGCTGCTGGCACATATTATGACAAGAAAAGGGGCGTATTCAAGGGCTTGTTCTCTAGGGAAGATAAGACAAAAGACGACATCATAGCCCTCTATCAGGATATGGTCAAGGACTATCCTTTTGTGATTCTGGAAGACCCTCTTGATGGAAATGACTATGAAGGACATGCACTGTTAACGAAGGAGCTAGGAATTCAGGTAGTGGGTGATGACCTTTTTGCGACTAATATTGAACGGTTGAAGCATGGTATGGAAGTTGGTGCCTGCAATACGATCCTTTTAAAGGTCAACCAGATAGGGACTATTAGTGAGGCTTTTGATACGGTACAACTGGCGCATATTAAGGGATACGGTGTTATACCATGCAACAGCCGTGGTGAAGGTGCAGATATTGCTGATTATGCCGTGGGATTAGGCACCGGAAATATCAGAGAAAACGGACTTGACCCTACGGCTAACAGGCTGACTCAAATTGAATCGGAACTTGGAAGTCGGGCACGATTTCTAGGTAAGGCGGGTTTAAAGTTTGGTACGATAAGATCTTAGGTGTGTGTAAGAGGTTTACGGATGATAATCAAGAACAGATCTTTACTCATTTCTCACGGAAACATTGAGGGAAGGTCTGTTGTCCTCGACATCATAGAAGCAGGGCTCGTGGCGCCAAACCCATACAAGAATGTGAAAAAGATAGTCCGGCTTAAGGACGATAAGCTGATAATCGGCCATCCTGATTATTCACAGCCAGTCGGTCAAGAACCTTTAGTATACGAGCTTAGAGACATCAGGAATATCTATGTAATCGGCGGTGGCAAAGCTGTGCAGAGGCAAGCGCAAGCGCTCGAAGATATACTGGGAGAGCTGATAACTGAAGGGCATATCTCCGTGAAGAAAGGTGAGCCAATACTGCTCAAGAGAATTGGTGTGAGTCATGGTGGGCACCCTCTGCCTGACGAAGACAGCGTTGATGGAGCTAAGCGAATCCTCGAACTCGCACAGAAGGCAGGGAAAGGCGACATTGTATTCTGGTGCCAGTCCGGAGGTAGCACGGCGCTACAAGCTTTGCCCGCCCCCGGGATAACATTGCAGGATCTGCGAGAGGTATATCGCATACTTTACTTTGGTGCTGGTGCCAGCAGTCCTGAAGCAAATGCAGTAAGGAATCTTATCGCTGTTCTTAACATGAAACAGCCTAAATATGTTCGCGGTGCTACTTTGATTCAGCTTCTTACAACCGAGCGGCCTACCAAATTGCAGGCACATTTATTCAAAGACCTTTTTGAAAAACAGGATCACAAAGACACCTATGAGTGTGCCATAAACGTCTTGAAGAGACATCATGTCTGGGACAAAATACCTGCTTCTGTTCGCACTTTCCTCCGCAATGCTGACCCGACGTATTTACCACCATCGTATGAAGAACTCAAGCAAAAACCATACTATATTTTCCGAGTAATGGGACCTGAGGATATGCTAAACGCTGCTAAAATCAAGGCAGAGGAGATTGGACTAAATACGACGATACTCGCAACAAGTCTAAATGATGTCGAGGCAAGACCTACCGGGGAAATACTTGCGGCCATCGGTCTGGAAGCGGAGGCCTTCAGACGGCCACTAGAGCCTCCCTGTGCCTTTATTTGTGGTGGTGAAGTCGTGGTGCCCATTGGCCAAGAGACTGGTTTTGGGGGTCGGAATCAGGAGCTCGTTCTGGCTGCAGCACCTCGGCTAGCTGGTAGTAAACGTATAGTCATCGGTTCGGTTGATTCCGACGGAACAGATGGACCAACCAACGTGGCTGGTGGAATAGTAGACGGCTACACTATGGAGAGAATCAATCAAGCAGGATTTGATCTTGCGGAGGAGTTGAACAGACACAACTCGGGTGCGGTTCTGCAGGCACTCAATGATACCATATTAACCGGCAATACGGGCACAAATGTGAGGGACCTTAGGGTGATTTTAGTAGCCAAAACGTTACCTGAAAGTTAATCGTAGTAACGTATCGAACGAATGTATATTAGGGTGTTCGTGATTGGCACGCGAGATTTAACAGAATATAGGAATCTGATAATATAAGGGATGTTAGGACTAGGAGTTGCGAGAAAAGCCGGTCTTAAGTTCACTTGACATTGGCGAGGAAATATGTATTTGGGTTGCGTCCAATTGGCAGACCGTTATTCCGTATTTCATTAAAGAGAACCTTTAAGGAAAAGGTCTGAACAATCGTTAGCATTTGTTAAAAAAAGGAGAGTAGCAAGTGGAGCAAATTCAACAAAAGGTTACTCCCATCGAAGTTGAGCATATTTGTATTGTGGTAAAAGACAGGGAAAAGGCTATAGAACGAATCGATGCCATACTCGGCGTAGGGTTCCCTAGAGTATTCGAAGCGTTTTTTATAGACGGAACGGTGCATGGCAGGAAGACAGCCTGCACAGCTAAACTCGCTTTCGCCCAGGCCGGAGGCATCGAAATTGAACTAATTGAGCCCGGAAAGGGACCGAGTATTTGGCGGGAGTGCCTGCGTACAAAGGGAGAAGGTGTGCATCACATTGGGGCTTTCGTCCCTGACCTCAACAAAGAATTGACCAGGTTTGAGAAGATGGGCATTTGTATTTTGCAGCACGGCGAAGACGAGTACGTTAGGTTTGCTTTCATGGACACCGAAAGACTGATTGGAGTGATTCTTGAACTCCTCGAACACAAATATTGAGTGCCACCAACTTTATGGCTATAAGTCATAATATGTTGCGAGTATAAGAAGAGTATCTTATTCGTACAATACAAATATCTCTTAAGGATGGTGTTAATCGAATGAAAGCGTTAGCTGCCGTCACCGTAAGTCCAAGACAAATGCATTTGCAGGAGTTTGACATTCCTGATATAAGAAACGACGATGGTTTGCTCAGGGTCGAAATGTGCGGAGTCTGTGGCAGCGACCCCAAGGTCTTTCATGGTATGTTTCTTGGTTTTCGCGTTCCATTTCCTACGATATTGGGGCATGAAATCGTAGGGCATATTGAAAAAGTGGGTGATTCCGCTTCCCAACGATGGGGAGTAAAAAAGGGTGACCATGTAATAGTAGAACCCGCGTCCGGGTGTGGCCAGTGCCAGTGGTGCTTATCAGGTAACTACCGCTTTTGTAGAAATGTGCTAGAGTATGGGTTTAGTGACTGCGAGGTGCCACCACACTTATGGGGAGGATATTCTCAGTATCTTTATCTTCATCCGAAAGCTATGGTTCATAAGATATCTCAGGACCTTCCTCCAGCATTGGGAATGCTTATTGGGGCTGTTATCGCGGATGAAATTCGCTGGCTTTGTACAAGAGGTAGTGTGACAATAGGGGCCACAGTGGTTATAGAGGGAATGGGTCCACAGGGTCTGGTCGCTGCTGCTGTTGCCAAACATGCGGGAGCCTCTTTGATTATTATGACCGGACTCTCAAAAGACGAGAGTAGATTTGAACTGGCTAGAGAACTAGGAGCAAATCATATCATAAACGTGGAGAAAGAAGACCCTATCGCAAAAGTAGGGGAAATGACTGGGAGCAACATGGCCGATGTGGTAATTGATGTCAGCGGATCTCCCAATGTACCAGTTGTTTCTGTGGAGTTAGTTAGACCACTAGGCACTATCGTGAGTCCGAGTCAAAGTGGCTTGAAGCAAGTACCGATAAGTCTCGATATATTAGCCCGAAAAGAGATAAGCTATCTAGGAGCTTTTACCTGCGATATGGAATCAACAGCGCGTGCCATAGCTTTCGCTGAATCTCGAAACTCTCCACTTGAGAAGCTATTGACTCACACATTTCCAATGGAGGAAGCAGATAGAGCTATTGCCATGGTGGCGGGAGAAGTCGAAGGGGAATATCCGATTAAGGTAGCTATAACACCCTAGAAGCTTGGGACACGAATTCGCGCTAAAGTTGAGATATGGAGACTTTTCGACAATTACCCGCAGCTAAACGCTTCAGCAAGGTCTGAACACAGACAAAGGGATATTTGAGACCGGAGTTGATTTACTCGACAAAGAGCTGACAGTTGAACGGCAAGGGGTACGGCTGATCGGAATCGGAGTGTCCCACTTGGTAGAACCGAGCCGGCAGGCAGCGCTATTCAATCCTTCCAATCACAAGCTGGAGGAGCTGAACAAGACGATAGACCACCTCCGAGATAGGTACGGCTTTGGTGCCATCCAGACCGGAAGAGGCGTAATGCTTAAGGATTTGTTGATCCACAAATGATTAAGTCATCACGGGAACTTTGTACGTTGACTCACTAACAACCGCTGAACGGCGAGAATTAGGCCTTTCTTCTCAAAGAGAAGTTCGGGAACTGTCCCCCAAGGCCCACTGTACTGGACTCGAACCAGTATTCAGGAGATAATAGCAAAAGTGGTGGAAAAAGTTCTACCTATTGATACCTCAGCTCCACCATTAGATCATTCTATGTTGTCAGGCATCTAACGTAGGGCCGGCGCCCCCGACATTCGGCCCGTCATAAGAGTATTCTTTTCCCCCCATTGTTTTGGTGAACATGGGTGTGAGCAGCAGGGCGCTAAAAAAGACCGGCTTGACGATTTTCCGGAAATTCAATGGCGTATGCGGCAGGTCTTTGGGAACGTAGATAATGGTTGGCCGGGTAATGACGTATTTTTCCATCTCGTTTTCTTCACCGATCCAGAAATCTATCTCCGCTTCAAAACTGCTGAACAGATCCGGCAGCTGCCCGCCGAGGAAAATAAGGTACTCATCGGCATTATGGGTATGGGGTTCTCTCTCCAGGAATATGGGTTCCACAAACAGCTGCCAGCCCATATTCATATTGGCGCCCGGAATCTGACGTCCGCCCCGGAAATATGCCTGGGGTCCGGCTACCGCGGACAGATTGGACTCTTCTCTAAAATCAGAAAACAGGTATTTGGCGTATTTATTCTCCGTCATGTTTCGGTTCTCCTTTTCAGATATTAATCATTCATTACGTATTTCACAGGCTTATTTCCCAGGGGATTCAACGAGTTCGCAGGAAGCTCCCATTTGCTTTCAAATCCCCCGTCCTGCCACTTATCACTAAAAGTACTGACAAGACAATCGTTTACATGGATTTACCCCGGAGCTGTTACTCATGAGAATATGGTATACTTTCTGCCGGTTTGATTCAAGGGCCTATTTTTGACATCAGATTACTCCATCGCTAGAATGAGAATATATACCCTATTATTTCGTATTGAAAGGAGATGTGCATGGTAAATGGTTACATGGGAAAGATACTGTGGGTGGATCTTTCCACTGGTAAAATAAAAGAAGAAACGCCTGAAGAAAAACTGTATAAGGATTTTATCGGGGGTTACGGCCTCGGCGCTAAAATCCTCTACGACCGTATGAAACCCGGGGCAGACCCGCTCGGACCGGATAATATTCTCGGGCTGGTGACCGGCGTGCTAACGGGGACACCGGCTGTCTCCGGTGCCCGGTACGTTGCGGTGGGTAAATCACCACTCACGGGCGGATGGGGAGACGCCAATTCCGGCGGGTATTTCGGCCCTTACCTCAAGTTCGCCGGGTATGATGCCGTCTTTTTTGAGGGAATCTCGGAAAAACCGGTATACCTTCTCATTAACAACGGCAAAGCAGAACTCAAAGATGCATCAGAATTCTGGGGGAAGAACACCTATGAGACCGAGGATGCCCTGAAGGCTGAGTACGGCAAGGATACCCACGTTTCCTGTATCGGCCCCGCCGGCGAGATGGTTTCGCTGATATCCTGCATTATCACCAAGCGCGGCGCGGCCGCCGGGCGTTCCGGCCTGGGCGCGGTCATGGGTTCCAAGAAACTCAAGGCGGTTGCGGTTACTGGGAACATGGAAGTCCCCATTGCCGACAAGGCCGCCGCTGACGCCCTGCGGAAGGAACAGACCCAGGTCCTCCTCAATCCTCCCCCCGGACCGATGGCCGAAATGAATAAGATGATGCCCAAGTATGGCACCACCAGCATGACCGACCAGAATGCCCATAGCGGCGATACCCCGGTCAAGAACTGGGGTGGGGCCGGGGTAACCGACCTTCCGGATGTCTCCGGTCTAGCCAAGGAGGCCGCTACCCACAACAGAAAGAAGGCCGAACCCTGCTGGCACTGTCCTATCTCCTGCCAGGCGTCGCTATACGCAGGGGAAGGTGAGTATAAGTACCCTGAAGATACCCGGCGCATCGAGTACGAAACGCAAGGTTCCTTTGGTACGCTTTGTCTCAACACAAATGCGGAATCGTTGAACATGTGCAATCACCTCTGCAACAGCTACGGTTTAGATACCATCTCCGGCGGCTGCGTTATAGCCTTCGCCATCGAATGTTATGAGAATGGTATCCTTACCAGGGAGGATACAGACGGCATCGAACTCACTTGGGGGAACCACCGGGCTATCGTCGCTATGACCGAGAAAATGTGCAAGCGGGAAGGTCTCGGGGCCATCCTGGCCGACGGTGTCAAGATAGCCGCCGAGAAAATCGGCAAGGGCGCTGAAAAATACGCGGTGCATATCGGCGGGCAGGAGCTCGGCATGCACGACCCCAAGCACGGGCAGTTCCCCGGCAATACGGCGTCCGCCCGTTATCACATGGATGCTACCCCGGGACGGCATACGGCGAATTTCGGTCCATCGAGCTTTAACAGCCACGTTGTTAATGCCGCCGGGCTCTGTATTTTCTCTTCTTTCGGAGCGCCGGGACCCAGGAATTTCATGCTGGAATTCATCAATGCGGTCACCGGCTGGAACCTGTCTATGGACGAGATGCTCAAAGCCGGTGAGAGAATCGCTAATATCCGGCAGGCCTTTAACCTGAGGGAAGGTATCAATCCTCTGGATTGGGCGGTCCATCCCCGGATAGTCGGCGACCCGCCGCTTGAAGAAGGCCCGCTGGCCGGCGTTTCCACCGACCATGACGCTCAGGTATACTGGGCGATGGGCGCCCTCGACTGGGACAGGGTGACCACCAAGCCCAGCCGTAAGAAACTGCTGGAACTGGGTCTTGATGATATCGCCGAAGACCTTTGGCCGCTGAACCAGAGACCCCCGATGGGCCCTCCGTAATGCGTTAAAAGATAACGGTGATGGATTATTATTTAAGTATCTAAAAATAGTATAATTAAGACCTGTCCTCTTCAAGGGGGGCAGGTCTTTGACTCGGAAAGTAGAAATACTCTTCGGGGAGGTAGCAAATGAGAGTAACACACGTTGAGGGCAAGAATGCCGGAAAGGTTATGTTGTACGCGTTAAGTACCTGTGGCTGGTGTAAAAAGACCCGGGCGCTGCTGGAAGACCTGGGTATTGAATATGATTACGTCTACGTTGACCTTCTTGACGGCGATGAAAGAGCATCGGCTATACAAGAAATGCTGAAACATAATCCTAACAGGGCTTTTCCTACACTGGTAATTGATGATGAAAAATGCATCATCGGCTTTAAAGAAGATGATATCCGGGAGGTGCTGGTAAAATGAGTGAACCGAAGGATATAGCCGTTAACGAAGTCGAAAAACTCGTCAGCATCCTGGATAAAGGAGCCGAGTCCGGCGGTTACCACTTGAATCCCGATAGGGAAATCACTAGCGAATTGGTCAAAGGTCTGCTGGTAAACGAAAAACGGTACGGCTACCGCGCCTGTCCCTGCCGGCTGGCCTCCGGTGATAAAGATGAAGATTTGGATATTATTTGCCCCTGCGATTACCGAGACCCCGACCTTAACGAATACAATACCTGCTATTGCAGCCTGTATGTTTCCCGGGACGTGGTTGACGGCAAGGTGAAAATCAGTTCGATTCCCGAACGCCGGCCACCGCCCGGGAAAAGGAGCCCGATGAAAGAAAAGAAAGAGAAACCGTCACTCGCTTCATTGCCGCTGCCGGTATGGCGTTGCCGGGTATGCGGCTACCTCTGCGCCCGGGACGGGCCGCCCGAGGTATGTCCCATCTGTAAAGCAAAAAAAGAACGCTTTGAACGGTTCATGTAATTTTAAGATACGGAGAACGAGAGATTGGCGAGAATAATAAACCGCAGTTATTACCAGCGGCGGACGAAAATAATATGCACTATCGGCCCGGCCTCGGGTTCGGCGGGGGTAATCCGGCAGATGATAAGGGCGGGTATGGATGTTGCCCGCTTTAATCTTTCTCACGGCACTATTGCAGAACACGCCCGTTATATCGGTACCGTCAGGAGGGTCAGCCGGAGCCTGGGTATGAACGTGGCGATACTGCTGGATTTACCAGGCCCGAAATACCGCATCGGCAGGCTGAAGGACGGCCAGGTCTCTTTAAGAAAAGGCAGCTACGTGCGGCTGACCACCGCCGATATTGAGGGTGATTCACAATTACTGCCGGTAAATCTGTCCACTCTTACCAGTGATATAAACATAGGTGATATTGTCCTCCTTGATGACGGGATCATGCAGCTCCGCGTGCGGGAGATAGCAGAAGATGAGGTAAAATGCCGGGTTACCGTGGGCGGGTTGCTTCTACAGGGCAAGGGGCTGGTGGTTCCCGGTATGCGTATCTCCGCCCCTTTCCTCTCCGATATACTGCGTGATGATATCAGATTCGCTATAGAACAAAAGCCGGATTTTCTGGCGCTGTCCTTCGTAACCGGTGCTAAAAACATCACCGATGTTAAAGCTTTACTCAAAGATAATGCCGCCGATATACCCCTGATATCAAAAATAGAACGTGGTGAAGCGGTCAGGAACCTGGGTAAAATCCTGGCGGCCAGTGACGGCATCATGGTTGCACGGGGCGACCTCGGGGTGGAGATAGCACTGAACAGGGTGCCACTGATACAGAAGGAAATCATCAAGAAATGCAACCGCACCGGTAAGCCGGTGATAACCGCCACGGAAATGCTGGAATCGATGATAGACTCGGTACGACCCACAAGAGCCGAGACTACCGACGTCGCTAATGCTATCTTTGATGGTACGGATGCCATCATGCTTTCCGCGGAAACATCCATAGGTAAGTACCCGGTAGCAGCGGTAAGAATGATGGCCGGTATTGCCCGGGCTACCGAGAAAAAACTTACCTACGAACGGATACTGGCCGAAAGGCTGGACTGGCTGGAACGCGTTACCGATGAATTGATTAGCTATAACGCCTGCCAGACGGCTTATAGCCTTAAGGCTTCGGCTATTGTGGCGTTTACGCAGTCCGGCAGCACGGCGGTCAGGATAGCCAAGTACCGCCCCAGCGTACCCGTTCTGGCGTTGACACCCAGCCAGGTAGTGGCGGGGAGGTTGATGCTGTACTGGGGAGTGCGTCCTTACCTTATAGAAGAGCCGTCATCCGTCGATGATATGTTCGCCCTGGGAGCCCGGCTTTCCCGGAAACTGGGCGTGGCTAAACCGGGTGACCTTATTATTATTGCCGCCGGTCTGCCAATCGGTGAAACGGGTTCCACCAACATGCTCAAGGTGGAGAAAATCAGCGGTTAAACAGGCTTCAAGCCGGGGGTTTAGTCTGTTCGGGCTCTACATTTCCCCCATTGTAATATGATTCCTTACTTTTTCTACTAAAATCAGCTAATATCGGGAATAATAATCCCAGGGTTAAAAGGAAAGTAAGTAAATCCGAAATCGGGAAAGACATCCAGACACCGTCGATTTCCCAGTACCGCGGCAGTATCAGTATCAGCGGTAACAGGAAAATCACGGACCTCGCCAGCGATGTTAATATCGATGGTAATACCCTGCCGATTGCCTGGAAGATAATGGAACCCACCATCATAAACCCGATTACCGGCATTACCAGGAAGATACGTTTCGCTGCGTATACGGATACCGCAACCAGCTCGGCGTCATTGGTAAAAATACGCAGGAACGGCTCCGGGGAGAAGTAAAGCACCAGGAAAGCTATTATACTAATACCGGAAGCGAAGGTAATGGCTATACGGATGGTTTTCAAAGCTCGGTCGAACCTCTTGGCGCCGTAATTGAATCCCAGTAACGGCTGGAGGCCCTGCCCGATAACCATGCCCGGCATCAGCGCAAACATCATAATACGATGCAGTACGCCGAAAGCCCCTATAGATACGTCACCACCGAAAGTGATAACCGTTCTATTAACCAGGACAGAGGCGAAAGTCCCGGCTACCGTCATGGCAAAAGAAGCTACGCCTATCGCCAGGATATCCTTCATTATCTGCCACTGGATAATCAGGTTTCTGGAATGGATTTTCAGGAAGCTCTTGCCCCTGAAATGATAGCTGAGGAAATACAGGGAGGAAATAAGCTGGGCTATCACCGTTGCCAGGGCGGCTCCCTGTACTCCCATTTTTAAAGGTATGATGAAGATGGCATCCAGTATGATGTTTAACCCGGCGCCGATAATCATACCAATCATGGGGACACGGGCATTCCCCTCGGCTCTTATCAGCGTGTTCATCGACATGGCGAAGGTCTGGAAGAACATACCGAACAGGATAACTGTGAAATAGTCACGGGCGTAGGGAAGAATAGTATCCGAGGAACCCATCACTCTTAGCCAGAAATCGGGATTGGACAGGCCGACTATCATAACGATGCCGGAAAGTATGATAGTGCCGCTGAAAGCATTGCCCAGGGCATGTTCAGCCCGGGATATATTATCGGCCCCGATTAATCGGGAAATAAGAGATGCCCCTCCCATGCCCATCATCTGCCCGATGCCCATGGACATCATCTGAACGGGGAAGACTATGGAAAGACCGGCGATTCCCAGGGTGCCGACGTATTGACCGATAAAGATGGTATCTACCACGTTATAAAGGGTCATGACGAACATGCCCATGAAAGCGGGCAGGGTCAGCTGCAGCAGCAAGCGGCCGATGCGGTCGGTATCAAGTACGTTACGTTTTCTATTGTTCATCATGGAAAAAGTCGTACCCCTGTGTATTTTTAACCGCTTATTCTAGCTCCGGTAGGTTCCACCGACTGTCCCGGTGCTGGAGGGCCGTCTTTATCCGGTTCTTCCAGTGCCGCGGCTTTCCTGAAGTTCCGGAGAATCGGTGCTATCAGGAAAATAATCAGGATAAAGGTCAGGGCGTCCGAGGCCGGGAAGGACAGGAACACACCGTCGAGTCCCCAGGCATGGGACAGGAGCAGCACTAGGGGAATCAGGAAAACTATCGGTCTGACAACAGCAGTGATAAAGGACTGCAAGGCCTTACCGATGGACTGGAACATCTGTGTACCCAGATTGATGGCACCCATCAAGGGCATGGACAGGAAAATGAGCTTGGCGGCATAAGCCCCGGTGGCAACCAGCTCCGGATCATCGGTAAATATCCCTATCAACGGCTCCGGTGTGAAATAAAGTATCAGGAACATCACGATACTTATCACCGTGGAAGATACAGCGGCAATATTAATTGTTTTCAGCAGGAGGTGATAACGCTTGGCGCCATAATTATAACCGAGAATCGGCTGAGACCCTTGCCCGATAACCATACTCGGCATTATGGCGAAGAACATGATACGTTGAACAATCCCGAAAGCGGAGAGAGCGATGTCGCCGCCGTAGGAGACGACCAGATTTATCAGTATCATTACGGATAAGCTATTGGCGATTGATTGGGTAAAAGCGGCAATACCGATCGAAAGCATATCCTTGAGGATTTTAAAATCCAGTTTTAAGTTTCTAACCCGCATTTTCAGATAGCTACTGCCGGTAAGATAGTAGAGCAGCAGGTAGGTCATCGAAATAAACTGGGAGATAATGGTCGCCAATCCAGCGCCCTTGACACCCATATCGAACGAAATGATAAAGAGCGCGCTGAGGCCGATACTAAATACAGCCCCGATTATCATGGCTATCATACCCACACGGGAGTTGCCTTCGGCACGGGCTAAACTAAGGAGAGACATGGAGAAAAGCCCGAAAAAGGAGCCGCCGATGATATAAACCAGGTAGTCTTTGGCAAATGGTAATACGGCGTCGGAAGCGCCGATAAGCCTTAGCCAGAAGTCCATGAAGGGGAGGATGGCCATAATCATAATAAGATAGAGGATAAAGGTGATGGTAACGGCATTACCCAGGGTTTTTTCGGCGTCGCTATTGTTCCCAGCTCCCAGTTGGCGCGAAATAAGCGAAGCCCCGCCGATACCTACCATCATCGAGAAGCCAAAGGTCAGCATCTGTAACGGGAAGACGATGGAAAGCCCGGCGATTCCCAGGATGCCTACGTAATGACCGACGAAAATGGTACTGACGACATTATACAATCCCTGAACGAACATGCCCATAAAAGCCGGCAGGGTAAGTTTTACTAAAAGCGGACCGATACGGTCGGTGTTTAGTACGTTATTATATGCGTTTGCCATATATTTAGTTACACATCCTTGTTGATATGGGGGTTTCTCATTAATCCCTTGATTTATTTACTGCAGTTTGAGGAGGATATCGCGCAGGTTTCTCAGCGAGGTGGAAAGGGTTTCCCGCTCATTATCTTCGAGGTCGGAGATGTATTCCTCTACCGCGTTAAAAACGATATTTTCTTGTTTGTCCATGAAGCTTCTTCCCCTGTCGGTAAGCGTGATGTTTATCGTCCGGCGGTCTTCCGCCCCGATATTACGCTCCACCAGTTCCAGTTCAACCAGCTTGTCAATGAGATGGGTCATCTGGGCTTTGGCTATTTGCAGTCGTTTGCCTATTTCCGCCGGATGCAGTGTGCCTTCTTCTTTTAATACGGACATTATCTCTATATGCGGGAATTTGATATCAATTTCCACGTCCGCCAGGGTGAGATTAATCAGTTTTTTCCGTATTATCCTGGAGACAAGAGGCGGTATCGAGAGTAAATCTACGGCTATTGTTCCCGGGATGTCGCTTCCCATTTTTTATCCTCCTGAAATTATTGTCCGGATATTGGTATAGATAATAAATAATATATATTATTAAATGTTAGTATTATATATAGTATATATAATAAACTATATTCCCGGGTATGTCAACAAACCGGGATTATTACTCAATTTGACACTCAGAATTGAACAATCTAAGATAGTTTAGGCAGCTTTGCCGTATCTCCAAACATACTATTTTGTATCAGTGTAAATTTGCTTTTCAGGTTCTTGAGAAAGGAAGAAAAAATGGCCGGTATTACATCAATTGGGGTTTATTTGCCCATCTACAGGCTGAACCGCGATGAAATCGCTAAAGTGTGGACGGGAAGGAGTGCGGGCGGCACCAAAGCGGTGGCCGGTTATGATGAGGATACCATTACCATGGCGGTAGCGGCTACACTCGATTGCCTGGTCGGCAGCGAAGCCTCACCCGACGGACTTTCACTGGCGACGACCACGGCCCCTTACCGCGAAAAGCAGTCCGCCGCTATTGTGGCCAGCGTAACCGACCTGCCCCAGGAAACACGTACCGCCGATTTCACTAATTCGCTACGGGCATCCACTATAGCTCTAAAAGCGGCTATCGATGCCGTCAACGCCGGTTCGGCCAGGAACGTGGTCGTTGCCGCTGCCGACTGCCGGCTCGGCGCGGCTAGGGGTACGATGGAGCAGTCCCTGGGGGACGGCGCCGCGGCGATGATGATAGGTTCGGATAACGTCATCGCCGAGATAGAGGGCAGCTATTCTATCTTTAACGACTTCACGGATTACTGGCGAACGGCGGACGATACCTATATCCGTACCACAGAACAGCGGTTTATCGACGAGGTAGGCTATCTGCCGACGATGCAGGAAGTCATATCCGGATTACTGGATAAATATAAACTGGAAATGGCTGATTTTTCCAAAATCGTTTACTACGCCGCCGATGCCCGGCAGCACGCGGCCCTGGCACTGCGCATGAAACTGGATAAAGAGAAGGTGCAGGATAATTTCTATCAGTCCGTTGGCAACACCGGTACGGCGGCACCGCTGCTGATGTTGGCCGCCGCTTTAGAGAAACTGAAACCAGATGAACGCATTCTCTTCGTAGCTTACGGCGACGGCGCCGATGCTTTTATTATAAAAATTACGGAAAATATACAAAAATTTCAAAATAAATCAAAGATAACGGACAAACTGACAGGTAAAATCCCCATTAATTACGGGCAGTACCTTACCTGGAAAGACCTGGTGGCCATGGAAGCGTCCACGCTGCCGGAACGTTCGGCGCTCTCTATGCCCAGTCGCTGGCGGGAGAGACGGGTTATCGCCGCCCTGTACGGCGTCCGGTGCAAGAACTGCGGCACCCCCCAGATTAACCAGATAGGGCAGGCCATCCGGGTCTGCGTGAACTGCCAGGCGAAAGATGATTTTGAACCTTACAAATTCTCGGATAAGAAGGGTAAGTTGTTCAGCTACGCCATCGACCAGCTTCAGCCCACCCAGAATCCCCCGGGCGTTAACGGCGTTATCGACTTCGACGAAGGCGGTCGCATCATCTGCGAACTGACCGATTGTGAATTAGATAAAGTTGCGGTAGGTATGCCGGTGGAGATGACGTTTCGCAAGATGTTCTACAGCCGGGGCATCAATAACTATTTCTGGAAGGCGAAGCCAGCGGATTAACCCTTCGGCTTTCCTTCAGGAGGTTTCTCATGGACGGAATTAGAGATAAAGTAGCCATCGTGGGTATGGGCTGCACCAAGTTCGGGGAGCGCTGGGACAAGGGAGTGGAAGACCTGATTGTCGAAGCCGCCTACGAGGCTTTCGACGACGCCGGCATCGGGCCGAAAGATGTCCAGGCAGCCTGGATAGGCACGGTGTTTTCCGGTATCAGCGCCATCACGCTCTCGCCGCTGCAACTCCCGTATATTCCCATGACCCGCGTGGAGAATATGTGCGCCACCGGGTCGGAGGCCTTACGCGGGGCCTGCTACGCCGTGGCCGCCGGCATTTGCGATATCGCCCTAGCGGTGGGGGTGGAAAAGCTCAAGGACTCCGGTACTACCGGGGTCAAGGGTCCCAGCGTCGTCGGGGATAACCAGGAAGGTAGCTCTGGTATCGGGCCCGGCTACAGTGCCCCGGCCTCGTTCGCCTACCTGGCCACGCGCTATTTCCACGACTATAATATCCCGCCGGAAGAGGGTAAAAGACTGCTGGCGCAGATTGCGGTGAAGAACCACCACAACGGCAGCCTCAATCCCAAGGCGCATTTCCAGAACGAGCTTACCATAGAGCAGGTGGTTAACGCCCCGATAATCGCCTGGCCGCTGGGTCTTTTCGACTGCTGCGGCGTCAGCGACGGCGCCTCGGTGGCGGTGGTCACCCGGGCGGATATGGCCAAAAACTTTCGTGACGACCCCATCTATGTCAAGGGAATGCAGATTACCGTCGGCGCGCGGCAGGGAGCTATGGAGCAGAGTTACGATTTCGTGCACATCGAGGAAAACGTTATCGGTTCGGGCCGGGCCTACGCGGAAGCCGGTGTCAAAGACCCCCGGAAAGATATTAGCTGCGCCGAGGTGCACGACTGTTTCAGCATCCACGAGATGATTGTCTATGAAGACCTGGGCTTCAGTAAGCGCGGCAGGGCGCGGGAAGATATCGAGGCCGGCAGTTTTACGCTGGAGGGCGATTTACCGGTGAATACCGACGGCGGTCTGAAGTGCTTCGGGCACCCCCTGGGCGCTAGCGGCCTGCGCATGATGTACGAGGTCTATAAGCAGCTCCAGGGCAAGGCGGGACCGCGGCAGTTGAAGAATCCGCACCTGGGCCTGACGCATAACCTGGGCGGCAACGCCGGCACGGGCGTCTGCAGCTGCATTATCGTGGGTAACGAGAAGTAATTAATACTATTTAAGGGCAGGAACATACTATCGCGGTTGGAGGATCAGGATGAGGAAGCTGGCTTTTTGCGTAGCAATTATAATGTGCCTGACGCTAATAGTTCCCGTTTCATGTTGCTCTGAAGAAGAGGAGGAGAACACATTTATAAAATTACTTTCACTATTGCCTGAGACCGCTAAAGAGGAACGAGTTATTACCATAATCGATTATGAATTATTCCGGCAGGCTAACGGTATTTCGGTTTATGATGAGGATGGCCAGAGATTAAACCGTGAGGAATATTTTGAACGCATCTTAGCCGTAGAAGAAGCTGGCTCTATCTTCGGATATGATATATTGCGGTTTGGCTCCTACTGGACTGGTTGCGCGGATTATATATTAAGTTCACCAATACAGGATGAATCTGTCGGTTATGAAATAACCGATGTAGATGCTGAAATCAACAATATATACCATTTATCTGCTCTTTCGTGGGGAAAAGGAGGTTATCTTATAGCTCAGAATCCGCCATTTATGATCGCCGCTGTTGGCGATTTAAACCCGGAAGCTACCAATGATGCTTTGATAAATCGTGATGAGTGGCCTTTATGGGCTACAGAAAATTACACCAATGAAGAATACCAGGACCTTGTTATTCACAGTTGGGGCGATGGTCTGGAAACTCGTTTACATGATAGGTACAGTCTCCCTCATCTGGATTCTCTCGGAAGAGCACTGCCCCTGGCGGTTTCCGATGGATATTTGTTTATCGGAAGTTACGTAGACTATATAAAGTCAATGATCGATACCAGGCTAAATGAAACAAAGAGCCTTGCCGATATACCGGAGTATGTTCTGGCGGCAGAAGGGATGTTTAATCTGGGTGCTATCGGGGCATTAATCATTGATGAAGCCCATACCAGGGATATTCTAATCCAGTCTCAACCATTCACCGGATCGCGGATAAGGGATTTTTTAACCGTCGGTATGGGTCCCGGGAGGGATAAAACCGGTGAATATATGGCACTGGTACTCGTCTGTGAAAATACCGCAGACGTGGAAGAAGGAGTGTCACTAATAGAAGAGAAAATTGAAGCTTACAATAACCTTTGTGATATGAGTGATCATCTTGAGGATGTGTGTATATACGATACAGAAATCTACGCAGAAGGTAGAGTACTGCATGCAAAACTATATACTGAAAGCCAAATACTGTGGCAATACTGGTTTTTTGACCCATCTGCAATAATATTTATAGAATTAATTCCCTATCTTTAATTAATTCCTGTCTCTAAGGAGGTACTGATATGAAAATGGCGCTGGAAGGTATCCGGGTTTTAGACGTCAGCGAAGCCGGACTGGCCCCGGTGACCTGCCGTATCCTGGCGGATATGGGGGCCGAGGTCATCAAAGTGGAGCGTACCGCCGGCGGCGACCAGACCCGCGGCATCCTTAAAATCAGCGGTAACGTGCCGATTTATGATATTAATTATGTATTTGAGTTCTACAATTTCAATAAAAAGGGCATCACCCTGGACCTGAAAAAGAAAGAGGGGCAGGAAATCCTCTATAAACTGGTGGAAAAATCCGACGTGTTCGTCTGCAACTTCCGCCCCCATGCCCTGAAAAGCCTCGGGCTGGAATACGAAACGATATCTAAAATCAATCCTAAAATCATCTATGCCCACCTCAGCGGCTACGGACTGCACGGGCCGGAGAAAGACGTTGGCGCTTACGATTTCGTTGGCTACTGGGCGCGCAGCGGCGTCATGGCCTCGCTGGGCGAGCCGGACACACCCCTGGCTTTCCAGGTGCCGGGCTTCGGCGACAATACCACCGGCATGTTCACAGCCTGCGCCATCCTCATGGCGCTCTTCCATCGCGAGCGTACCGGCGAAGGACAGGAAGTCTGCGCTTCACTCGTCGGCGGGGGGATATGGTCGATGGGCATCGTTCTCTCCTCCGTACTGGCTACCGGCAAGGAATATCCCCGGGTATCGCGTAAAGTACAGAGCAATCCCATCTTCAACAGCTACCAGTGCGCCGACGGTAAATGGATTCAGTTGGCCTGCATCCAGGGCGACCGCTACTGGTCGGGAGTCTGCCAGGCTCTGGAAATAACTGAGTTGGAACACGACCCCCGGTTTGCATCACACGAAAAGCGCATGGAAAATAACCTGGAGCTGATACCGATACTCGACGAAGTATTCAAGTCGCAGTCGCAGGAATACTGGGCGGAACGGCTGGACAAAGTAGATGCCATCTGGACGAAAGTAAAAACTCCGGCCGAAGTCGCCGAAGATCCCACACCCTGGGCTAACGGGTATTTCCGGGAAATCGACCACCCCGTTGGCAGGAAGCTCAAGATGATTATGCCACCCTGGCAGTTCAGCAAGACCCCCCTCACCGTGAGGAATACCGCCCCGGAACTGGGGCAACACACCGAGGAAGTACTCACGGAAACGCTGGGTTATACCTGGGACGATATAACCGCTTTCAAGGACAAGGGAGTCATTCTTTAAAGGAGATAGTTATGGGGAAGCTGCTTAAAGGTAAAATCGCCGTGGTCACCGGCGCCGGACAGGGCCTGGGCCGGGCCGAGGCTATCGGGTTAGCGGAACAGGGGGCGAAAGTAGTCGTCAACGACCTGGGCACGGCCACCGACGGCAGCGGCTCTTCGAAGGGGCCGGCCGAGAAGGTGGTTGCCGAGATAAAAAAGGTCGGCGGTGAAGCCGTGGCTAATTACAGCAGCGTGGCCACCGTCGAGGGGGCGGAAAGCATCATTCAGACGGCCGTGGAAAACTTCGGGCGAATTGACGTGCTGGTGAATAATGCTGGCTTTAACCGCGACCGCATGATTTATAATATCTCCTATGAAGAGTTCGACTCCGTGATGAAGACCAATCTTTACGGCACTTTTTACACCACAAGGGCAGCCTGCAAGGTAATGCGGCAGCAGAAATACGGGCGGATTATCAATACCTCTTCCCATGCCGGACTGGGCAACATGGGCCAGGCCAATTACTCGGCTGCCAAGGAAGGCATCGTCGGCCTGACGCGCACGGTAGCCTACGACATGGGACGCTACGGCGTTACCTGCAACGTTATCCGTCCCGTTTCCGGCACGCGCGGATTCGTGGAAATGGTCGAGAACAAGGGGCTCCGCGAGGCGTGGTCCAGGATGTTCGGGGAAGAACTGGCCGAAAAACGCTTGAAGCAGATGCTGGAGCTCAATCAGCCGGAGGACGTCGCCAGCCTGGTGGTGTATCTCGCCAGCGAGAAAGCGGATAATATCAACGGTTGCGTCTTCGAGGTCTGGCACGGGCACGTCGGCATCTACGCCGACCCGCCGCCCGTGGAGCAGGTGCTCTGGAAAGACGGTCGCTGGACGCCTGAAGAACTGGCCGGGACCATGCCCGGCACGCTCACACGCGATAAAGTAGGCGAACTGCCGCCTTTTTTCCCGTTTTAAAAGATATCAAGGAGGATGACTACAATGAAGATGGACCATATTGCTATCGTTGTCAAAGATTTAGACGAGACGGTTAAGACGTATCAAGATATGTTCGGCTTTGAGGTCGGCAGCACCATGGAGATGCCGGGCGGCCAGGCCAGGGCGGTGACAATGTCCTGCGGCGATATTACCCTGGAATTCTTTCAGCCGTTGACGGAAAGCGGACAGTTCGCCGATTTTCTGAAACAGACCGGCGGCGGACTGCACCACATTTCCTTCGCCACCGACGATATTGCCGGTGATTTTAAGAAATTCAAAGACCAGGGCCGAAAGCTCCAGAGCGATGAACCGATAACCACGCCCTTCGGCAAGATAGGATTCGTGGCCGCCGGCGAAGAAAACGTTGTCGTCGAGCTGGTGGAAAGACATGGCTAAGCCGTACCTTCATATCAAGGATGTATAAATGCCTTTGGAAGAAATGAGCAGATTTTTTAATGCTCGCGTTGATAATTACGAGCAGCATATGCACGATGTCCTCAGTGGTGCTGAAGGTTATATTGAGATAGCGAAGTTGATACCGACTACCGAGGGATTAAAGCTGCTCGACCTGGGGTGCGGGACCGGACTGGAGCTGGATGAGATATTTAGAATCAATCCTACGGTGCAGGTTACCGGTATTGATTTGGCAGAGAAGTTGCTGGAGAAGTTGAGTAAAAAGAATGATGCCAGGAAAAACCAGATAAATCTCGTATTAGCTGATTATTTTGAATATGATTTTGGGGAGAATGCGTTTGATGTTGCATTGTCAGTTCAGACGCTACATCATTTTTCATATAATGAGAAAATCGGGTTGTATAAAAGAATTTACGATTGTTTAAAGCAAGGCGGTTTATATATAGAATCGGAATACATGGCACCTACCAAGGAGTTTGAAGACTTCCGTTTTGCTGAGAACAAACGCCTCCGCGCCGAAGAGGGCATAACGGGGGGATATTACCATTACGATACTCCGTGTACCGTGGAAAATCAGATTAGTATGATGAAAAATGCCGGCTTCAGCACAGTGGAAATAGTCAGCCGGTTTGGCAACGGCGCCACCCTGACGGCCAGAAAATAGTCGCTGATTTTATGTTACAAGCAGCGGTACTAGTTTCCTGACGCTGTCCAGTTTATCCAGGTTCAACAGCGTTTCCAGTAGCTCAGTGGCTTTCGACTCTGTTATCCTGCCGCTAAACGCTACGTTAGTCCAGTATTTAGCGATTATCTCGTCTTGGGACATCGGGTTGTCCAGCGGGTCGCCCTTGACTTTGGTAATGGTCTCGGTCAGTTTCCGCCCGTCATTGAGGGTCACCATCACTCGGGCTTTTTCAAAAGACACATCGTCCACGGCATTGAGCTTTATCCTGGGAATGAATTCAGCGATACGGGAGTCACGGATGGCCTTTTCGGTAAAATGTTCCGGTTTGACGCACCCGTGGAGGAAAGCCGTCGCCAAGACATACTGATAATTAAAAATGGCGTTAACGTGCGGGAAATCACCGATAATAAATGGCTGGCCGCATTTATGGTCGATGCCTTCCGGCGCTGTTTCGAGGAAAACCTCTTTTATATCGTCAGCTTTAAAACTGTGATTTTCAATAAGTTTCAAGGCGCCGTCGATAGCGGCGTGCGTAATCCGGCAGCAGGGATACGGTTTGATGGTGCTGTCGGCGTAATACGCCTCGCCCAGTTTATCGGCCAGGTACTCCGGTCGCTGGCAGCCTTCCGTGAACATCTGGTAGTAGCCGAACTTACTCATCAGGGCGTCATCAGGGCCGGTCCAGCCGGCTTTGGCCAGCTGAGCCGAGAAAATACCCGCCCGGGCGGCCAGTCCCTGGGCTAATTTGAAAGCGGTGGTGGCGTCCCAGACTGTCTGGAAGGTGGTGCCCAGCATATTCAGCACGATTCCGAAAGCGTGCCTCATCTGCCGTTGGGTCAGCCCCATGAGCCTTCCGGCAATGGCCGCCGCCCCGAAACAGTTGACCGTCCCCACGCCGTCCCAGCCCAGGCTGAATCCGAAGCCGGACGCCGCCAGGATACGCGTTGTCATATCGTCGCCGACCAGCAGGGCGGTAATCAGTTCTTTGCCGTCAACGTCGGCATATTCGGCCATCGATAGCGCCGCCGGTACCGTTGTGCCGCTGGTATGACCCGGGCAGCTGAAGCCTTCCACCAGCGGACTCACCGGCTCGAAGTCGAAGGATCGGGCCATGATGCTGTTCACAAAAGCGGCATTGCCCGCCGGCACTTTGCCGCCGTGAATCAATATGGTAGCCTCTTCTTTGCCGCCGGTATCCCGGAACAGGCTGACCAGGTCGGGATTACCGGCATCGGTGGCGCCGCCTATCAGGCAGCCCAGCGTATCGATGATGCGATATTTTGTCTTCTCCAGCGTGGCCGCGTCGAAGTTCTCAAAGCGCGTTTCCACTACATTGGTAGTCAGCTTTTCTATGGCGGAGATATCCGGGTTGTTCATAAGTATCCTCTCGTCAGGGCTACTTTTTAATAGTAATGGGATTCTTGCCAGGGGTCATCAGCCCCGGTACCACGGCCTCGTTAAGCTCAATCCCCATCCCGGGGCCGTCGGGCACGTAGAGGTAGCCGTTTTCGTACCGCGGCACATTCACGGCTAAATCATTTGTTATGGGTTTACTGACCGTATCTGGGACGTTGTAGAGATTGAGGGGACCGATTGTTTCCTGTTCGATGCGCCCCATCCACTCGGTGGCCGCCAGGAAATGCGCCGAGGCGGCCGCCCCCAGTCCGGTGTCAATCATGCAGCCACACATCACGTTCAGTCCCAGCGACTGCGCGATAGCCACCCACTTCCGCGACTTCGTTATCCCGCCGGCCTTGGGTATTTTCAGGAAAAAGCCGTCCACGGCGTCGCGCTGCGTAAGCTTTATGAGGTCATTCAACTCTTTAGCGGCCTCGTCGGCGAACACTGGCATATCAACCTTGCGGCGGAGTCGGGCCATTCCGTCTATGTCCCAGTAGGGCACGGGCTGCTCGGCGATGTAGATATCGTATTTAGCTACCTTTTTCAGCATCCGCAGCGCCTGGAAATAATCCCAGCCGCCGTTGGCGTCGATCATTATCTTGATATTGCCGCCGACCGCTTTCCGTAGTTCCCCGACCATCTCCACGTCCTCTTCGATGGTATGGGCACCCACTTTCAGCTTGAGGCATTTGAAACCGGCTTTCACCAGACTCAGACCCTCTTCGGCCACGGCATCGGCAGAGCCCGAGGACATCACGAAACCCAGGGGTATTTTTTCATTGGAAAGACCGCCGAGAAGCTGGTAAACCGGCACCCCCAGCGCTTTACCCATGAGGTCATACAGGGCGTAGTCGATAACGGCTTTCGACTGGTTATTGAGCTTGACGGCCTGGTCCATTTTAGCCACGATTTTCTCGATGTTGAAGGGGTTCTCCCCGAGCAGTATCTGTGGTCCGAACACATTGACAATGTTGTACAGGATAGAATCCTGACTTTCACCCATGTACCACACGGAAGTGTCACCGGTCTCGGAAATGCCGGTGATGCCCGCGTCGGTGTGTATCTTTAGCAGGACGGCGTTGGAGCAGGCGGCCGCCCCGCCCGACATTACTATAGGTTTGACGAAGTGGATAGACAGCGGTATGCATTCGATACTGGTAATTTTCATCGGTAGTCCTCCCAATTACGTGTACGCAGGATGTAATAGTTACCCTCCTTGTATAGCATTTTATGAGTCTCAAGGTCAAACACGACGTTGTTTTCACCTATTGTGACTTATATCATAGTCTATAATGCAGCCAATCATGTAATATATTATAGAAAAGCTGAATTGACGCTGTATTAAGGAGGCGTAGCAGATGGACACCAAGTGCCCCGGACAGGATATCAGGAACCTGAGAGCCGCCATGTATAAGTGCCCCAAATGCGGCAACGAAGTGGAGATGTTCTCTGACGAGCTGCGCATAAAGTGCCGGAAATGCGGTGAATACGTCTACAAAGAGCAAACGCCTTCCTGTATCGAGTGGTGTTCATCGGCCAGGCAGTGCCTGGGAGAAGAGCGATGGCGGGCGTTAATGGGTGGAGATGAACCGGTACCGGAGGAGCTGTGATATGGTAACGAAAACAACACGGAAGATAGTAAGAATCGACGAAGATAATTGTAACGGTTGCGGTGCCTGCATTATCTCCTGTGCGGAGGGAGCCCTGGCAATTATCGATGGTAAGGCCAAACTGATCAGTGAGAAATACTGCGACGGACTCGGAAACTGCCTGGACTGCCCCGAGGGTGCTATCAGCATCGAGGAAAGGGAAGCCGAGGACTTTGATGAAGCGGCCGTGGAAGAGCATCTGAAAGAAAAAGAGGGTAAAGATACCCTGGCCTGCGGCTGCTCCTCCGCCACGGTGACCAGCTTCGATAAACCGGCGCAAAAGGCTGAAAACGTTGCCACAGCTCCCGGTGATACAATACCCTCACAGCTAGGTCACTGGCCGGTACAGCTTACCCTGGTACCACCCACCGCCTCGTTTTTAAAAAACGCCGACCTTATCTTGGCGGCGGACTGTGTGCCGTTTGCCTATGCCGGATTTCACCAGGATTTCCTCGGGGAGAACAGGGCTTTGCTGGTGGCCTGCCCCAAGCTGGATGATTTTCAGGCACACCAGGAAAAACTCAACGAGGTATTAAAGCACTCTGGCATTAAAAGCCTGACGGTGGTGCACATGGAAGTGCCCTGCTGTTCCGGTCTGGCGCACATGGCCAAGCAGGCCATCCTCGCCAGCGATAATGTGATTCCCTTTGCCGATATTACCATCGGTGTCCAGGGCAATTTGAAATACGATTAGGTTCAGCCAGGCTGGAGTATCTTTAGGAGGTTGCCAGCCTTTTCCCCAATTCGTAGGCATCGGCGAGTGCCGTAGGATGGTCTTTTATCTCACCTTTTTTATCGATGCCTCTTATCAGCAGTTCATCATCGTACCGGGTGTTGATAGCCTGGAAAAAGTATTTCACGGTCAGTTTGGGACCGTCGAATAGCTTTTCACCCCTGGTAGCCCCCACGGCGATGAATGCCCCCTTTTTCTCCGGGATATCCATGTTTTTCAGGACGTATTTACGCGCCCAGAGCGCCTGGCAGCGGCTTATCAGCGTCAGGATCTGGGCGCTGACGGTATAAAAAAACATGGGTGAAGCGACAATTATAGCGTCGGCGGACAGTAGCTTATCGTAGATAGCGTCCATGTCGTCTTTGATGACGCATTTACCATCCTTGAGGCAGGCATAATATTCCTTGCAGGGCGAAATGGTGAGTTTATCAGCCAGGATTTTCTCGGTCTCAGCCCCTCGGCTCTCCGCCCCTTTCAGCGCTTCATCGAGCAGCAGGTCGGTATTGCCCTTCATTCGGGGGCTGCCCATGATTCCCAGTACTTTCATCAATATTCCGACTTACTTATTATCGGTGAACAACTGGCCGCCCTTGGCGACATTTTCCGGTTTGAGGTTAATAATATCTATCATTACAGCGTCCGACGGGCAGCCTATGTTTTTCACGATAGCCTCGGTAACGTCCTTGGCCAACCCGCGTTTCTGTTCTACCGTTCTGCCTTCAATTATTTTAATCGTTACCAGCGGCATAAGATTCTCCTCTCTTCAGCCTGCCCCCGGCCCTACCAGGTATCAGGAATATCAGGAAAGATGCTGTTGTCAATGTATGATATTAATATGATTATTTAGATGCCGTTCCGGCCCATTTCTCCGCCAGGTCACCGGCAATGGGTAGTTTGTATTTTTCTCCCTGATATGCCTTAACCATTAAAACGATCCATAAGATCAATCCACCTATCCACACAATAAATCCGATAATCCATCCCAGGAAAGGTATCCACCAGAATATTATCCAGACTAGGTTTATAGCACCGAATACCACGATTGATTGGAAAGCATGGAATCTAACGGTTTTGTTCTCCTGTTCTATAAGAACAAAAATGATGCCGGTGACCCAAGTAAACAGATAGCATAATAAACCCGCCACATTTTCTTTGAGTCCGGTTGAAGTTTCTGCCATAAGATGAACCCTCCTGACGTAAGTATTTACACCCAGAATATATCAATCAAGATTAGCTGTCAATTTATTACGTGGATTTGATGAAAAAAGCCGGACTAATACGGATTTCCTGCCCTATATACGTCTCTTCATGGAAACCAGTATCAGGATAATTATCAGGGCAATAGCCACTAAAACAACCTGACTTCCTATCAGGTAGGCCACCCATTCTGGTGTGGAAGTAGTTTGGGCAGCGTAAGGCGGCTGGCCGCTTGATAACCCGGATTGCGGGTTGGGTACGGCGGCCGGCAATTGCGTTTCACCCGGTTCCATCATCTCGTTATAAGATGACGTGGTTACCTCGGCAACGACTCCCGATGCGTCTACCGGTTCTGACTCCGTCGTAAAAGACCCCACTGAACTCCAGGGGCTTCGGGTACTGCCGTTAATAGCCCGGACCTTCCAGAAATAGGCGGTAGCGTACTCCAGGTTCGTTTCACACTGCCAGGCATTGGAGGGCAGGGCATGGTCGTTTTCTCTGACGATGACGGGATTAGAGAAATCTGGATTTTCGCATAACACCAGTTCATAAGCATCCGCGCCGACTATTCCCGTCCATTGAAAGATGGGTTTTATCGGTACGTCAGTAGCGCCTGCCCCCGGGCTTTCCAGTTGAAAGCTGATGGCTACGGTGCCCAGAGTTGTGGAGAATGCCCATTTTTCAGACCAGGGACCGAGCACCGGTGAACTGGCTCTTACCCGCCAGTAATAGGTAGTTGAAGTCTCCATCGGCGGCAGCGTTACCGAAGAGGACGTTGTAGTACCTTCAAAACCGTCGGGAACCGAACTAAGACCGATGTCACTGTCACACTGCCACTGGTATCCGGTCGCTCCTTCCAGCGTTTCCCAATCGAGGCTGATATCTGTAATAGTATTATTGGTTAAATTCCCGATACCCGCGCCTTCATTATCCGGTGAAACCTGGGTTACCGGCGTCGTAAGCGTATCATGATAGGTCATCAACTTGATGTTGGTGGTATCGATCGACCATATCCGGTGACCTGATCGCCATAGCCCGTAAAGCGTAGCTCCGCTGCTGAGACCCTGAGTGGCTGTGTCGAAGGGCGGGTATGTTAACGAAGATGGATTCAGACAACGCTCCATGCCCCCGCCGGACTGGGAATTCACGGTGTATAGAACACCGTTATCAGACATGACCGGCTGGTTTAGCCTGGCACCAGGAGGCAGGGTATTATCAATCGCTTCCCACACGCTGCTTTTTCCGATGACAAACCGGTAAATACCGCTGTCAGGGGTATTACTGGCAGCGTAGATAGTGCGGTTATTCCCGTAATCAGGATCGAAAGCCACGGTTATCTGTCCGGTAAGGGGCGGTGAAGAAATTTCCCGCGGTAGGGGTTGGAATGATAGGCCGCCGTCGTCCGACCAGAAAACCCAGCCGTTGTTATTCCCGGCGATGATATGCCCGTCGGTTTTATAATCCGGTGATAACACGATGGAGTTCAGCGGCTGATTGCCGACTGGTACGCCCTCGAAGAAGAAAAACCCGCTGTTGATGGTCTTATAAAGTCGGCTTTCGGCGCCGTCATAACTGCCGATGAACAGGGTAGTTTCATCAACAATTGCCCATGTGTCTACAGGGAGGTCGGTGCCGGTAGCCGGATTTCTGGTATGCCGCACCAGGTAGCTCTGGCCGTTATCCAGTGATTCCCATATCGCTGGTCTGCCCAGGCTTTCACCGGTAAGAAAAACGGTCGGCTGGGAATACCAGGATTGCGCCGGTAAACCGACTCGTGTCAGGGTGTCGACACCTTCGTGAGTGCTGGAGAGTATCCTTTCCCAGGTAATTCCCCCGGTCTGACTCCGCCAGAGACTGTGCCCGTTACCGAAAGTAATCATATACAGTGTATTATCCCGGTCGTAATCAGGTGATGGCGCCATATCCACTATCATGCTGACCCGGTTGTCTATCAGGCTGAACTGGTTCCAGGTATATCCGCCATCCCGGCTTACGGAGAAGGCGCTATCAATACCACCGGTGGTGGCGTAAGCGATTTGGGAACCAGCGAAGTCAGGGGACAGAAGAACGCCGGTGACATAGTCGCCGGTCGGCGGTTTCCGGCTTTCACTCCAGGTGATACCGCTATCGGTACTGAAATACACCCGGGTGCTATCAGAGACACTGGCATACAGATTTAGTGCCGGATAAAGGCCTGACCCGGCCAGAGTGCTGATATCTACATTATCAAATCCATCAAAAAGCCCGGCATTGAGGTCGGTGGCGATGGATAAGCCGGGACTGGGGACACATTTAATTCTATAGACATCTCCGTTATCGATGCCGGTGTTGGTGGCAGTATAAAATACGCATCTCTCCGAGGAAAAGTCGTTACTGTAATTCGCGGGGAAAGTGATAGCGGCTGATACTAGCGGAGAAACCGGAGAATGGGGGAAGGTATTGTCCCGGGAAAGCCGGGCAGTTCCTATCAGGCTGCCCCAGCCGGCAGAGCCGGGTTTTATCGATACGTACGTGTCGGTTTCGTTAGTTATCACGGCTATTAGCTGTCCATCCAGGTGATAGTTGGGTGAGAAAGCCAGCGAATATACATCATAGCTACCTATTTCGCTGTTTATCCATACGTAAGAAGACACTGTTTCATCCAGGATATAGACACCGCCGTATTCGGAGTTGTCCCTGTCCCGGGTTCCGATGGCGATAATATCAGTGGTGGTGCGGGTTATGTCTATTGAGGTAATTTCTATATTTCCGGTGCCGACATCGCCCGGGGCCGGAGGTAAGGGTAGGAAGGTATTTCCGGCATCGACCGACCGGTATATCATTGAGGATGTGGCGTAATAAACATTGTTAGGATTTCCCGGTGAAACGGCTATCCCGACCATGCTATCGGTGACCTTCCCGGCGGCTGACCAGGTTATACCGCCATCCCCGGATTTATACAAGGTATAGTCCAGGCCTTCGATATAGGCGTAAAGCGTGCCGTCGAAAGCTGCAGCCAGCTGTCTGACATCGGAACCTTCGGCCAGTACCCGGCCACCGGTAATACCCTGAGCAGGTATACCAACCTCATCCCATCGGGCTGAATCAGATACGGCATTTACTTTATATGCATTGCCGCTAAAGATACTCAAGCCGAGTACAGAAGTCATTATAGCGATGACAATAAGCCCATTTATGGTATGTTTTAGCGACAAATATCCTGTATTCTGTACGTTTTGACCATGTCCCGCGTTTGACACATGGCGAATTCTACTACTACTTTATGTCGATGTCAATATTCTCCCGGTTATTTATTTGAATTGAATTTAGGTCGGAGTATATACTGGACAGGTAATCTTAACAAAAGGAAACGTAAATGGACACGGATTTTACTGAAATTGATGAGGGAACTGATTACGTTGGCTATAAGGAAGCTTTTAGCCTGGTAATATCAAATATCCTCCGTATGAATACCGAGGAAGTAGGTTTAAATGGGGCCGTCGGCAGGGTAGCGGCGCAGGATATCACGGCGGTAGTGAGTTACCCTTCGGTTGATGTATCTCTCAAAGATGGTTTCGCGGTTATTTCAGACGATGTCGACCGTGCCTCGGCGCAGGAACCGGTATGCCTGAAAAGAATCGGTTCGGTTTTCGCCGGCTCCGCATTTGAAGGAGAGGTGATATCCGGCGAAACCGTGAAAATTTGCTCCGGGGCTGGTATTCCCCGGGGGGCCGAGGCAGTCGTCTCCGGTGAGTTCTGTGAGGAGAATCCCGGCGGTGATGTTTATATTAAGGCTGATGCTGAAAAAGGCCGCAATGTCCTGTGTGCCGGCAGTGAGGTGAAAGCCGGGGCTACCATCGTCAGGGAAGGGGAGGTACTCTGTCCCGGTTGCCTGGGACTGATGGGAGCGGCCGGCGTTAGCCGGATTACCGTATACCGGCGCCCGGAAATAGCCATTATTGGCATCGGTGATGAGGTTGTTGCTCCAGGAGGACAATTACAGACGGGTCAGCTGTATGCCAGTAACCTGGTTACCATGGGTGCCTGGCTATCACATTTCGATATTACCTATGTTTCGTCGATCGTTAACGATAATGAAGCTGATATAGAACAGGAGTTACGTGATAAGCTACCCGGTGTTGACGCCATTTTAACCAGCGGCGGCGCCTGGGGCAGCGAACGCGATCTCGTTATCGGGGTTCTTGATAAACTCGGCTGGCAGGAAATTTTTCACCACGTCCGCATGGGGCCGGGTAAAGGTATCGCTTTCGGGATGTGGGAGAACAAGCCCGTGTTTTGTCTGCCCGGCGGTCCGGCCAGTAATGAAATGGCTTTCCTGCAGCTGGCTCTACCCGGGGTATTGGGCATGGGGGGCGATAGACGGCATCCCCTCCAGACTGTGTACGCCACCCTTACCGAAGATATAAAAAGCCGGCATCCTGCCTGGACCGAATTCAAGGATGCTACCTTATCACGCGATTCATCAGGTAATCTATCGGTAGCGCTCTATAAAAACCGGAGCCGGTTGCAGGCTATTGCCAGCGCCAACAGTCTCGTCTGCATTCCGGAAGGGACGGAATCGCTGCCCGGCGATGAGGTTGTCCCCGTACAGCTGCTGGTCCCCCGCCTTGACGATATATAGTCGTTTTTCGTTCAGTTTGGTTTAGGCAAGGCTAAATATTTAGATAAAAAGAGAGCCCCCCGAATTTCGGGGGGCTCTCGGAGTTTCAGGAGATCATCCTGGAACTATCCTTAGACAGAGCGTCGGGTCCTGACAATCAGGACGATGACGGCTATCACGAGAACAGCACCGATGATGATGATTGCCCAGATGTAACCTTGGGCAGTAGGTTCCTCTACAGGAGGTACGAGCGTGATATCCGGTACCGGTTCAGGTGCAGGAATAGTGACAATGATGTCCGGAGCATCCGTAACGGTTACCGGGTCCGGTGGTGGTGGAGCAGGCTCTGCCATGGTGGTGAAGCCCTGAACGGTGGACCAGGAAGTCTCGGATGTGGCGCTGCTGGCCATCACCTTCCAGTAGTAGGTAGTGTTGTAGTCCAGCGTTATGGCGGTCAATTCGAGGGCCAGGACGTTACCCAGAGCGTCATCACCGGAGTAGTCGATAATCGGGTCGGTCATACCGGCATCAGCGGCCAGTTGGAAATGGTAGTGAGTAGCACCGATTACACCACCCCAGAAGAAGGTCGGGTTCAGTCCTACGCCGACGCCGCCGTTAGCCGCAGGTTGTGCACCCGGGATAGCAGGGGCATTGGGTAGCACGGCTCCTGAGAGCTGCGTTTCAAACGTCATCGTAGTAGACCACGGACCCGTAACCGGGGCACTTACACGGACTCGGAAGTAAATGGTAGAACCATTGGGAGCCCCTAGTGCTCCGGAAGAATAGGTCGGGAAACCAGCGGTAGTAATAGTGGCTCCAGTACCTAACCAGTCGGACCTGGTGTTCCACTGTACCTGGTGACCGGTTGCGTTGGTGACCGGTGAAATGAATACTGCAGCGGTAGCTGCCAGTAGTATATCGCCTTCAGACGGCGATAAAACCGCCGGAACCGCCGTGGTCAGCGTGTCGGTATAGGTCTGAATGCCCGCTCCAGCGATGGAGAAGAGCATGTTGGAACCTGGTACCGAGGCAATGCTGCCAAGTACTGTGGTTGCAGCAAGTCCGCCGTTGGTGATGCCCAGAAGCTGTGCTGCCGGAGCCATCGGAATTGGGGGTACAGCTGAACCGGAAGTCGGGATAAGGGCACGAATGATGCCTCCCATCTCAGGGCTTACTAGGGGTACAGCTAGTACGGCGGGAGTTGCATCCACAGCGTAGAGCGCGCCGTCCGGGGTGACGGTGATGGCGGCGCACTTGCCAGCGGGAATCTGGTTGTCAATCTGGAACCAGCCAATGCTGCCCACCATGAACCTGTAAACACCGACGCCTGCGCCGGAGCTGTCACCGGCATAGACGTAGCTGTTGGTGGCGTAGTTGGCATCGAAGGCGACCACCATGTTGCCGCTGGCGAGGCCAGGGGCTCCGAGTGGGATCCAGGTGGCGCCATCGTTGGAGACGTAAACCGTCCCCGCAATGCTGCCCGCGAGCACGGCGCCCGAGGCAACGTCCAGAGCCAGGTCGTTAATACCGGTAGCACCGGTTACAGCCTGCCCTGCCCAGTAGAAGCCGTTGTTGTTGGTTCGGTAAACGGCCGATAATAGGCCGGGATTTACATCACCGACATAGGCGGTGAACTGGTCGACCACGACAAGGTCGGCCGGTCCTTGTCCAACAGTGGAAAGTGCCGTCGGGTAATTGCGCTGCTGCCAGGTGTTGCCGCCGTCCTGGGACAGGCGTAGTAGCGGCGGACCCACAGTAGTAGCACCGATTTCGGTGAAGTACATCGTCTTGTCGGTCTCGAAGTACGGCGAAAGACGTACCGCGGCATCCTGGCTGGTGGTGGCGAGGGCAAAGATACGCTTGTAAGTAGCGCCCGCGTCTGTGGTCTTCCACAGGCTCTCAGCTTCCACGCCGCCGCCGGTAGTAACCATGTACCACTCGGTGGCGTTCAGGGGTTGAAAGTCAGTGATGGCGGTGATGGCGGTGTCAATAAGGCCGTACTGGTAGAAGTTCAGGCCGCCGTCTACGGATACGGAAACCGCGCTCTCATCGAGAGCACCAGCGCCTGTCGTGCCTACGTAAATTTTACCGGCGGTGGTAGGATCAACGGCAACGTAGGCCAGCGTAGCGCCGGTGGGCGCGTATATGGCCGTACCCCAGATGATACCAACCGGGGCGTTAGCGTTGCTGGAGTAGTATACCGCCGTGCTGAGGGCAGCACCGGCGTAAAGTTTACCGGCGGTGTAGCTGCCCGAGTAGGCAACGTTGTTAATCGAGTTATTACCCGCGGCAGTCATGTTGATATCCGTGGCGCCCATCAGTAGGGTGGTTATGCCGTTAACGCGGAATACGTCATCGGCACCCCCGGCGCTATTGATACCTATATAGAAGTTGTTCAACAGCGGGAGACTGGCATTATAGTCGGACGGGAAAGCCATGGAGCTGCTGACTATGGCGCCTGCAGTACCTTGGTCTCTGGCAGCTGCTTCTAAAGTAGTCTGGGGGAAAGTGGCATTCCAGGCATTTGTGAAGACCTTTGTATTCAGGACAGTACCCGCGGCTCCGGCGACGGAACCGACCGCAAGCAGAGTGGCGTCAACCGGGTAATTCGGGGAGTAGGCTACCGAGGAGATGTCCTGCGCGAGTAACCCAGGTGTCCAGGCGAAGGTTACGGGATTCCAGGTATACACATCACCGTAGAGACCGCCAGTTGTATCGGCGGTACCGACCATTACCCCGCCGAATCCGGAAACGTAGGTCGGCTCGAGGGCTAGCGAAGTACCGATTTCAG
>DAOUER010000016.1:0-29048 GCA_034430375.1 Dehalococcoidales bacterium | reverse complement strand
GGTTCAGCAGGATTTCAACTTCGCGCAGCTTGTTGATTACCTGCTCCGGAGAATGCGATTTCTTGACCATGTCTTACCCCCTTTATTTTCAGTTCCAGTCTAACATTACTACTGGACTCCTTTTTGGGGGGCAGACCAGCAGTTCCTAAGAAAACTTACCGACCACTACACGAAAAAAGATGACAAGGGCAGGGTAATACTTGAAGGTATCAATAACAGTTCGTACGTGACTAAATGTAACCAATTCAAGCAGTTTCTAAACTCTCTACCTGAAGATGATACTACTGGCAGGAAACAGAGGATACCATTTGAATTACCTACTTTTCCTAGTGAATTCAACCAGCCAGTATTCAGTAATCAGGACATAGAGAGTATCATTTACACTGCTCTAATAGACGAGAAACCAGAAGTTACACTCCGCATATTGTTGGGTACGGTCTACGGAGCCCGCGTTGGTGAAATTGCCGAGATGGACTCCAGTAATATTAACCTTGATGATATGACAATTAAAATACCTACCGAGAAAAAAGGGCAACGAAAGCCGCAACCAATACCAGAAATGCTAAAGCCCATATTCAGCGTACAACTAGAGAAGGACGATACGCGAGTTGTCGTTAGACAACTAAAGCGTATTTGCCGTAAGGCTGGTATAGACTACTCCAAGGGTACTGGAATACACGCTATTAGGCGTTCGGTGGTTACCTCATTATATAGTGTGCCTAATCTCAAGGAGTTATCAATACGCAGGTTCATGCGTTGGGCTTTAGATATGGGGATGGGTGTTATGCCACGTTACGTTAAGACACCTTTAGAGACTACGGACTTAGAGGTACTGGAAGTACATCCATACGTTAAGGTATGGGAGGAGTTATTACCCTTCATTGAATATCTACCACAGTGGGCGGAATTAGAACCACGTCTACAATTTAACAAAAAGGTAGAAAAACAGGACTAAATACCCGTTTTTCTGAACGTAGCTACACTTAAGAAATCGCTTGTGCTATACTCTATATCAAAGTGGTAGAGAGGGGTAAAAACCATGGCGAAAACCCGAATCGGGATAATCAACGTTACCGGATACGCCGGGGTTGAACTGGCCCGCTTACTGTATCTGCACCCGGAAGTCGAACTGACCTCGGTTACCGGACGCAGCCATGCCGGTAAAAAACTCGCTGAAGTCTTTCCTCACCTGAGTGGTATCGACCTCACGATTAATCCCAACCTCGGGAACGTCGATTTCGTTTTTTCGGCCATGCCGCATAAAGAGAGCGCCCCGGAAATCATACCGCTGGTTCAGAATAACACGAAAGTGGTGGATATCAGCGCCGATTTCCGGCTGAAATCAGCCGAGAACTACCCGCAGTGGTACGACTTCGAGCACCCGGCGCCACGCCTGCTGGAAGAGGCGGTGTACGGCCTGCCGGAGCTGCACCGTGACCGGATTACCAGCGCGAAACTGGTAGCCAATCCGGGATGCTATCCCACCGGGGCTATCCTGGCCATCGCACCGGCCGTCAAAGCCGAACTGATTGCCCCGGACATCATATTCGATAGTAAATCCGGTCTTTCCGGCGCCGGGCGGACTCTCAAACTGAATACTCACTATTCCGAAGCGAATGAAGATACATCGGCGTACGCGCTGGAAGGCCACCGCCACCTGCCGGAAATAACCCAGGAAATAGACGGTATCAATAAAAAACAGACCTTCGCCGTTTCCTTCGTCCCCTGCCTGGTACCGATGACAAGGGGGATACTGACTACTGCCTACGCGACTCTGGTGCCGGGTAAAGTAGCCGGGGGAAAATCGGGGGAGGAAGAGCTTTATAAAATCTACGCGGATTATTATCGGGATGAGCCCTTTGTAGAAGTAGTAGAAGCGCCGCCGCATACCAAACATACGACCGGCAGTAATTATTGCTTCATTCACCCGGCTATCGACCGCCGCACCGGACGGCTTATCGTTATCAGTTGTATCGACAATCTTATCAAAGGTGCCGCCGGACAGGCCGTGCAAAACATGAACCTGATGCTGGGCTTACCGGAGACTGCGGGGCTGGAATCGCCGGCGATTTATCCTTAGAAGCAGACATATGGCTAAATACACCCACCTCAAACCGAATGAAGATATCGCCACCCCGTCCGGTCATTATACGCCGGGCAAAGAGAGCCGGCTAAACTTTAACGGCCGGGAAGTCCTGTATATTGTCCGCGAGGCGGTGGTGGATTCCTCATGCTGCGGCACCGCCGACTTCACCTCGGCGCTGGTGCCCGGCTATATCGTTATCCGGGATCCGGGGACGAGTAAAAAAGGGGCAACTGTTTCCGAGGTTGAGCCCGTCACCAGCCGATTAGCTAGAAGAAAAATCAGGAAAATACTTGAAGAGACCGAGCATGTCTCCCAGGTGGAGTTCTGGTAATCATCCGCCTGTTTCTCCGGCAACCCTCTCTTTATAGGCGTTCATCAACCGCGGTATAGCTTCACCTATATTATCGCTCTGGAAAACGGTACTCTTTCCATCCTCCGCCGATATCGAGGAAACCGGCATTATCTCCATCGTCGAGGCGGTCAGGAAAGCCTGCTGGAAACGGGATAACTCGGAAGGAGTGATATTCGCCTCGTTAACGTTTATTTTCAATTTTTTGGCTAGCTCTATTATGAGGTCGCGGGTAATGCCCGGCAGGATGCCGCTTTCCAGCGGCGGCGTTACCAGACCCGATGAATCTACAAAAAAGATATTTGATGTGCTGCCTTCGGTGATATAACCATCTTCATTCAACAGTAATGCTTCATCAAGTCCTTTTTCGGTTACTTCCCGCCGGGCCAGTACACTCACCAGGTAATTCGTCGACTTTATACCGCTGAGCGAAGATTGCCGGGACCGTTGATATGATGATATCCCGATTTTATAACCCTGCTCGTATACCTCAGGAGAAAACGGCCTATACTCCCGCGTGGTAATAACCACGGTGGGCTGTCCGGCCGGCTCCAGCCAGGGAAACGTTTCCGCGTCCCCGTGGGAGACGGTCAGCCGGATACGGGCGCTTTGAAGCTCGTTGGCTTTTAGAGTATCCCGGCAGGCCTGCGCCAGGTCTATCCCGGCCAATCCCAGTCCGATGGTTGCCGTCGATTTCCGCAGCCGGTCGAGGTGTTTTTCCAGGCGAAATATCTTCCCGTTATACGCTCGCATCGTCTCGAAGAGGCCGTAGCCGTAGAGAAAGCCGTGGTCGTAGACCGATATCCGGGCCTCGGCCCGGGGTACAATAGCGCCGTTCAGGTATATCATCTCTGCCATAACTAATCCTCCGGTTCTACCGTCATCTCCAGGAAGTTGGCTAAAATATCATGACCGGCCGGGGTGAGAATCGACTCCGGGTGGAACTGGATTCCCTCGACCCTGTCGCGCCGGTTCCTCACCGCCATGATAACGCCGTCTTCGGTTTTCGCCGATACTTCGAGTGCCGCCGGCACGGTGGCCGCATCGATAACCAGCGAGTGATAGCGTGCCCCGGACAGCGGCGATGCCACTCCCTGAAAAATGGTCTCCCCGTCATGAGAGATGACGGATTCTTTGCCGTGCATGGGCAGTCCTGCCCGGCTGATAGTACCGCCGTAGACGTAACCGATGCACTGGTGACCCAGGCAGACGCCCAGGATGGGGACGCGGCGTCGGAAATAGCGGATAACGTCGTTGGAGATACCGGCTTCCAGCGGCGTACAGGGTCCGGGAGATATAACGATGTGACTCGGCCGGAGGGCTTCTATTTCTTCAATAGTGATAGCATCGTTGCGATAGACCCGCGGCTCCCGTCCCAGCTCTCCCAGATACTGAACCAAGTTATAGGTAAAGGAATCATAATTATCAATCACCAGAATCACGTTACAATCTCCACACCGACATCAGGCGACTTCTGCAGGGCCAGAATCAGGGCCTTCCCCTTATCAAGGGTTTCGATATACTCCGCTTCCGGGTCGGAATCATAGGTAATAGCGCCGCCCACCTGGAAATAGACCCGGTTATCCTTGACCAGGATAGTGCGGATAACGATATCCAGGTCTATGTCCCCGTTAAAGCCCAGATAGCCCAGCGAGCCGGTATAAACGCTGCGGCGGGTAGGTTCCAGTTCGTCGATAATCTCCATGGAACGCACCTTGGGCGCCCCGGTTATCGAACCGCCGGGAAAAGTGGCCTTTAAAAGGTCGATGCGGTCTTTGCCCTCGTTTAACTGGCCGACCACCGTCGAGGTGAGGTGATATACCGTCGGGTAGGTCTCCAGGATAGCCAGTTCGGTGACATCGACAGAACCGTAGCGGCAGACCCGTCCGATATCGTTCCTTTCCAGGTCGACAATCATCACGTTTTCCGCCCGGTCTTTCACGCTGGCGAGTAAACTCTGAGCCAGATCTTGGTCCTCTTCGGGCGTTTTTCCCCGCGGTTTGGTGCCCTTGATAGGCCGGGTCTCGACGCGGTCGCCGGTGAGTTTCAGGAACCTTTCCGGGGAAGCGCCGACGACGCTGACGCCGTCGAAGCCGAAATAATTGGCGAATGGCGCCGGATTGATTTTCCGCAGGCGCTTATATAATTCGTAGGCCGGTATCCCGATTTCGGTTTCGAGTCGCTGCGATAGATTAACCTGAAAAATATCGCCGGCGCAGATATATTCCCGGGCGGTCTCCACCGCTTTCAGGTAGGCATCATGGGAGAAATTGGACTTGAGAACGACCTTTTCCGGCGGCATGAATTCTTCGTATAACCGGGGAGGCGGACTCAATACAACCCGGCTTCTTATCTCCATCAACCTCGCCCTGGCCCGGGAAAGACGTTTGCCTTCTTCCAATTCCGGGAAGCCGGTGGAAATAATTAAAGTCTTGCCTTCAAGGTGGTCGAAAGCCACGACGGCATCATAGAATCCCAGGTAGCATTCCGGAAGTATCAAATCGTCGACGGCGGTAGTCGGCAGGCGTTCTATGAAATGGCAGAGGTCGTAGCTGAAATACCCTACCACCCCACCGACAAACGGCACGGGATACGCATCGCTGTCCAATGTATATTTCTCCAGCAATTCTCCTAAAATGTCGAAGGGATTACCTTTTCGAACCTCTTCCTGCCCGTCTCTTATCAGGACGATTTCATCGCCCCGACTCCGCAGCACCAGGAAGGGGTTACTGCCAATGAAGGAATACCGTCCCAGTTTGCCGGGGTCCATGCCGCTGTCCAGGAAAAAGCTGTAGGGTCGGTGGGCAAAAGCCTCGAAACACCAGGCGGGTCCCGGCGCCATGTGTATTTCTTCAATGAGCGGGTAACGCGTCGTCATGATAACCAGATTATATACCGAATACGCCCGATTTAGAAACCGGGCGGCCGTACCCGATTGTAAAATACCGGCCTATCTCCTATTATAGAGACGTCAAGACAGCCATGATGAAAAACGATTCTTCCGATACGATTACTTTCCTGGGGACAGCCGGCGCCCGCTTTATGGTAAGCCGACAGCTGGCGGCCTCGGGCGGTATCTGGCTGAGCCTGCACGGCACCGAGATACTCCTCGACCCCGGCCCTGGCTGCATCGTACAGTACACCAAACGCAAGCTTGATGCCGAAAAACTCAGCGCCATCGTCGTATCCCACCGCCACCTGGACCATTCCGCCGACGTTAACGTCATGGTGGAGGCGATGACCAGCGGCGGCTTTAACCGGCACGGCCGGCTGCTGGCACCGTCGGACGCCATCGACTCCGAACCGATTATATTCAATTACCTCACCGAATTCATCGAGGGTATTACCCCGCTCGAAGAAGGTCGGTCCTACCAGATTGACAACATCTCTTTAACGACCCCTGTCCGGCACGAACACCCGGTAGAAACCTACGGCATGGTATTCAAGACCCCGGGGCATTCTTTCAGTTACATCGCCGATACGAATTACTTCAAAGGACTCAGCCGGCACTATGCCAACGACGTCGTGATAATAAACATGGTGCTTACCCAGCCGAGGCCACCCATCCAGCACCTTTCTATTCCTGACGTCGAGCGTATTATCAACGAGATAAAGCCAAAGATAACGATATTGAATCACTTCGGACTACATGTCTGGCAGGAAAAACCGTGGAAGATAGCCGGGGAATTATCCCGGAATACGGGACAAAAGGTAATCGCCGCCCGTGACGGTATGAAATTCGACCTGTCGCAGCTAGATGCCGGTTAAAAGAGGAATAGAAATGGATGAAGATAGATTCGAGCAACTGGTTATCCGGGCGATAGAAAGCATGCCCGATGAGTTCCGGGAACGGTTGGACAACATCGACATTGTGATTGCCGATAAGCCCTCTCCCGATCAACTGGAAAAGCTGGTCAGAAAACGCGGTGAAACCCTGCTGGGACTGTACGAAGGCGTCCCCTTAATTCACCGTCACCACAGCTACGGCATGGTGACACCGGACAAGATTACCATATTTAAAAGGGCTATCGAATCATCCTTCCGCAGTGACGCCCGGATTGTACGCGAGATAAGACGGGTGGTCCTCCACGAAATAGCCCATCACTTCGGCATTGACGACGACCGGCTGAAAGAACTCGGTATGTAGTAGGAACAGACAGCAGTTATTCCTGATTGATCAGGGTCTTGACCATGTAATCACCTTCCAGTGAATAACCGAAATCGGTCCGGTAATACTCACGGGCGCCGACGCCGCTGAGAATAATCATACGGCCAGTCTGAAACTCATTTAGAGCGATTTCCTCGGCCTTTTTCAGTAAAGCCCGACCCAATCCCTTATGCTGGGCAGCATCATCTCTCTGTTCGCTGAGAGGCACCTGCGGTCCGAAGACATGCAATTCCCGGATTAAAGCGATGGTGTCGTTTGAATCGTTTTTCAATAACGGCATGATTCGTGACGGCATTCTCATTCGCAGCAGGCCGAAAAGCGTTTCACTCTCATCCTCAAAAGATAGTAATATCTCTTTACTGCCGGCAGCGCCATAGTCCATCCTTACCAGTTGGGGTTCGCCGATTTCCCACCCGGCGCTGGCACGGTGGCCGTACTCGCGGCACCTGATACACCGGCACTCCAGACCATCCCGTTTCATCTTCTCTTTAGCCATGTCCCGCAGCGAGTCCTTGAGTCCAGCCACGATATATTTAGACGGAATATCCCTGAGGACTCGCGATATCCTGACGTATTTAGGCACGATAGTTTTAATCCCGACGGTCAGGTTTATCATGGTGTTATTATCGTAGGGCTGATACCGCCCGTCTATCCACCACTTCTCCAGCTCGGTGTCCTCAACAACCATGGTGGGATAAAGCTTTAAACCGTCCGGCCGGTGGTTTTCATCCTCAAAAAGCTTTCTCGAAAGCCCCAAATCCAGCTCCGGCGTGGCGCCTGGCAGTCCCGGCATCCAGTGATAATAGACCTTGAACCCGTAGTCGCGGAGAAGGGTATTGGCTTTGACCACATCCTCGACGAGGTGGCCCCGCCTAACCAGCCGGTAAATATCATCGCTCAAAGTCTGCACGCCCAGTTCCACCCGTGTAGCCCCGAACTCCAGCATACGCCGGATTTCCGCTTCGCCGCACCAGTCCGGCCGGGTCTCGATGCACAATCCGGTACAGCGGTTGGCGGCGGTCTCGTTGATGCGCTTGGCTTCCTCCAGGCTTGCCGCGACTACTCCATTGAGTCCGTCGTAGCATCCCTTGATGAACTCGTATTGGTAGTCCACCGGGTATGCCAGGAAGGTGCCACCCATGATTATCATTTCCACCTTATCGGTGGGATGTCCCATCCCGGAGAATATCCCCAGTCTCATCTCCACCTGCTTTCGGGCGTCGTAATCGCACTTGATGGCCCGCAGTACCGCCGGCGACTCCGGGGTGTAGCTCTGGGGTACATCTTTATAAGTGGGGCAGTACAGGCATTCGCCCGGGCAGTCCAGCGGCAGGGTCATCACCGCCAGGGGAGCGACACCGGAAATGGTTCTTGCAAATTTCCTCATCTTCAGCCTACTATTAATTGTCTAATACCAGTTTAGCAGATTCGGATATATGTCGGAAATAAAGGAAACCTACGACCGTATAGCCCCGGGCTGGTATAACTACCGGCACCGCACCCGGTTCCAGGTGGAGTTGGACGAACTGGCGCAGCGCTGGCAGCGGGGAAAGCTGCTGAATGTCGGCTGCGCCCACGGACCCGACTTCGTCCCGTTCCGGGAAAACTTCGAGCTTCACGGTATCGATATCTCTCCCGGGATGCTGGAAATGGCCCGGAAATACGCCCGGAAGTTCGATTTTCAGGTAAACCTGGTGGAAGCCGATGCCGTCAGTCTTCCCTACCCCGACGAAAGTTTCGACTACGCTATCGCCGTGGCCACCTATCACCATATCGATGAGAAAGAGAAACGCCTAACGGCTCTCCGGGAACTGTACCGTGTCTTGAATCCGGGCGGCGAAGCTTTTATTACCGTGTGGAACCGCTGCCAGCCGCGGTTCTGGCGGCGGCGGAAAAACATCAATGTGCCCTGGCGTACCGGCGAAACGACCCTCCAGCGCTATTATTACCTTTTCACGTACGGAGAGATTGAAAGACTGGTCAAGAAAGCGGAATTTCAGATACTGAAATCATCGCCGGAGAACGCTTATAGATTTCCATTGAAGTATTTTTCCCGGAATATTTGCCTGCTGTTGAAAAAGTCCCCTAACGGCTAAAGCAATCTGTCTTTCAACTCTTTAAGGTTGACGACGTCCTCCCGGTTATAGGCCAGTAAAGTATCCAAGGCTTCCAGGTCAAAGGACTCCACGTAACGCCACCACAATCGTATCGCTACCCGACCATCCACCTCCACCAGCTTCCTGGCAATACCTAGCTGTCTTTCCACCGCTTTGAAGCCGCCCCGAAGGTTACAGCGCCAGCAGTCGTACATCAAATCGCGGTGCCGGAACAATCCCTCGAGGTTCACCCCCAGCCGCGTATGTATAAAAGGGAGGTCGAAGCGGTGGCCGTTATAGGTGTAGATTATGTCGACTCCCTCGAGGGCTTCCAGAATACCGTCGGCATCGATATCCCGTCCGACCAGTTGGATAAAATCGGTTTCACTGCCCCGGCAGAGATAAATTCCCACCACGGTGATTTCCTCGGAAAAAGCCGACAGTCCGGTCGTTTCGATATCGAGGTAAGCTTCGAGTTCAGATTTCAAATGAAAACGCTCCGTTATCAATAGCTCTAGTAATTATACAATAATGATAGCGAAGTCCCGAAATCAATTCTCGGTATCCAACCACAGCCGGGTGCCGTCGGTGATAAACTCTATGGTACCGTTGACATCAGTCCGATAGATATTATCGGGTCCCACCTGTTCCTCAAGGCGGTTCAATACCCCTGCGTCAGGGTGCCCGAACTTATTATCATAACCGACGGAAATAACGGCAAGCTGTGGTTCCGCGACGGAGAGAAATTCCCCTGTCGTGGAGGTGCCGGAGCCGTGGTGGGCTACCTTTAAAACAGTAGCGGCCAGGTCGGCCCGGGTAGAAATAAGCTCCATTTCGGCTTCCCGCATAATATCGGCGCAGAGCAGGAAGCTTACTTCACCGGAACAAAGTCGGAGTACGATACCGTTATTATCCATATCCGATGATGTTCCTGAGAAAAGCTGTTCCGGAGGATTGAGCACCTGCAGGATTACGCCGTCACCCATGTCAATCTGCCAGCCGGCGGTGGTATTGACCGCCTCGATATTTTTTTCTTGAATAAGTTGCAGCCACTCCGTATAAAGCGGCGATTGGTATTCCAAATGCGTAAAAATGACCTTTTTCACCCGGAAATCCCGGATGACATCAACCAGTCCGCCCAGGTGGTCCTGGTGCGGATGAGTCAGAATAACCAGGTCAATATCCCTATCCCAGAACGGCATTTTCTTACCGAGTTCCACACCTACCGCCTGCGGACCTGGACCGCCGTCGATTAAAATCTGGCGGTTACCCTTTTGGATAAGGATGGCGTCGCCTTCCCCGACGTTTAAAAAACTCACGTGAAGCTTATTATCAGGCAGCGTGAAAGCCGTACCTGTCACCAGGACAGCCGCCAGCAATAACAGACTTAAAATCCACTTCATTTTCCGGGACATATTTAACGAAATCCGGATTTTTACTTTCGAACTGCGCGAGACTTCAGACAACTTATCCTTTAGCCGGCTTCTCTGGTAAAGCCACAGGACGACTCCCAGTATCAGGTAGTATCCCCAGACGAAGACGGGACTGATAGTGTCCACTTCCAGGGCGGCCCCGGACGGCGCGGCAAGTCCCCCGGCTATCGCCAGGATATAAGAAAGAAACAGCCAAGCCAGCCATCCTACTACCTGCGCTACGGGCATGACGAACAAGCCCAGTACCGCCGCGAGAGCGCCCAGGACAATCGCCCCGGGCAGGGCGGGTAGGGCAAAAAAGGTGGCTAAAGGCCCCACCAGCGATACGATACCAAAGTAATAAGCGACCACCGGCCATACGGCGATTATGGCGCCCAGGGTGGCGGCTAAAATATCCACCGACGCATTAGAGGTAGCCGCCACGAATCCTTCCTCGCCGAACACCCAGGAGGTCAGTCTTCGACCGAGATTGCGGAAAACCGGGAAGATAAAAACTAGCCCGGCCATAGCCAGAAAGCTCAGTTGGAAAGAAGCATTACCGAGGATGTAAGGCCAGATACCCACCATCACCGCCGCGGCAAAGGTGAGTGCGACGATAGCGCTGCGCTGCCGGCCCAGCATCTCGGCGACTAAAAATAGGCTGGCCATGATAGCCCCGCGTACCACCGGCAAATGCAGGCCGGTGATGATAGCAAAAAGCCAGACGGCCCCCAGCGCCAGCCAGACATACAAATAATACCGCTTACCGAAAAGCCACAGTCCGATGCCCAGCATGACACCGGCGATTATCCCGAGGTGAAGTCCGGATATCGCCAGGAGATGGGCCGTTCCACTGCGGGAGAAGTCCTCGGTTACCTCTGGAGGGATATTACTGCGGATACCCAGGATAATCCCCTGGGCCAGCGACGCCTGTGGTTCCGGCAGAATTGCCGCCAGGCTGTCGGCGAGATTATTCCTCAGCGAATATATCCCGGATATCACCGGATTCCCCTGCCCGGTATCCAGCACCTTTATTTCCGGATACATCATGGTGATGTAGACGCCCTGGCTGGCCAGATAACCCCGGTAATCGAAATCACCGAGGACGGGCGGTGTCACCGGCTGGCCGGTGATATTGATGAAATCGCCGTACTCACAGGCAGGAAAGCGGGGTATGTATACCAGCAGCTTTCCGGCAACCTCGCGCCATTCACCGTCGATGTTTATCTCTTCCACAGCTACCATAAAGCGGGTATTACTATCACGTACATCGGGCGCTTCGGAAATAACACCGTGCAGCTGTGTGAGTCCCCGGTCGTTATAAAACCGGAGGTCGCTTTCATCATATTCGTTCAGCTGCGTGTAGGAGAACACCGCCGCCAGGGGTAATATAACAATAGCGATACCTAACAAGAAGATTATTTTGCGGTATCGCTTGATGAAGAACACCAGTACCAGGGGAACGATACCGGCCAGACTGTAAACCCAGGGCACGTTGAAATACCACCCCAGGAGTATGCCGGCCAGCCAGGCGCAACTCACCCCGATGAGTACCAAAGTTTATCCCCCTCTTTTACAGCCGGTGTGATATCAGCAACAGAAAAACCGTTCAGGCTATTCGGCAACCGTGATTAGGTGGCTGATTTGCTCGAAAGAAGTCGTACCTATTCCTTCGACTTTAGTGATAGCCTGGATATTCGGAAAAGGTCCGTTTTGCTGACGGTATTCAACTATAGTCCGGGCTCTCACAACACCTATTCCCGGCAGCGATTCCAGAAGCCAGGCTTCAGCCGTGTTGATATTTATCAGTTGAGGTGATGCTTCACCTTCGTTGCCGGAGATTATAAGCTCAAGACTGCTTGATTCGGCGTCACCGGTAATGCCGCCGGCGGCGGCAATCAAACCTGCAACGCTGTCATCGTCATATCTAGGATAGTAACCGGGATTATTCACCTCACCGCCGATATATATCTGACCGTTGGGAGTTGATGCCGGGGCCAGGGATATCTCAATCGGTCCGCCTCGACTGTATTTCAAACCGATAACGATACCACCGACAATGATTACCAGTGCCAGGAAGACAGCTATGATTGTCCAGCCGTTGATAACCCTGTCCGTATTCATAAACCCTACCCCGTCATCATATTATCCGAACCGGGAAACAATGTCAGCGCAATATCAGGCTAAAAAGGGAAACAGCGAAAATGAAATGGAGAGAATCAAGCGTACGTTCATTCTTGAGAAGGAAGAGAGCGATGACCTTTGCCTCAACACCCCGGTCTATTTACCCCTCAACGCGGCTTTAAGTGCCTCTTCCGTTTCCGGGGGAGTAACCGCGATTATCTGGTCGTTCGCTTTGAGTACCGTGGCATCAGATGGGACCTGCGGGGAACCTTCCCCGGGGATAATCAGGACAAGTTTACTTTCTTTAGGTAATGACAGGTCTTTAACCGCTTTCCCAATTGAAGTTGATTCGGGAGAAACTTTGACGTCTATCATCACCAGATGTTGCTCATCCAGCGTTAACAAATGGGTGAGTGGATGGGTGGGGACTTCTCGTTCAATAGCTTCCAGGATAATATCCGTAGCGCTGACGGTAACATCAACACCGAGTTTCTTAAATAGGTCCGCATTTTGAGGATTCCTGATACGGGCAATGGTGCGCGGTACGTTGTGTTTATGCTTGGCTACCTGGCAGGAAACCAGGTTATCCTCATCGTCCCCGGTTACCGCTACCAGCATATCCGCCCTCCCGGTACCTACCTCAGCCAGGGTAGCGGCTTCACAGCCATCACCCCGGTGGCAAACACTGCCCATCTCATCGGTAATAGTCTTGCAGATCCGGGGGTCTTTCTCCAGTACCAGGACTTCATGGCCTTCGTTCAGCAGCGCCTTGAGCAGGTTATATCCGAGACGACCGCCGCCAACAACAATAATATACATAGTCTATCCTTCGCCTTCCACCTTTTCTCTGAGTAACTGGGCAAATACTTTGGTAGGACTGATTGTTTCCAGTCCGAGGGCAGAATACATTTCTTCCCGTAAGGGATCATATATCCGACACATCACCCGGGGTACGTTGAAGATATGCTTGGCTATCTGGCAAGACATCACGTTCCGGTTATCACCCTGGGTCACCGCCACGAAAATATCCACCTCCTCGATACCGCCTTTCTTCAGCGCTTCCTGGTCGATACCGTTGCCGAATAAAGCGGCCCCGTTAAAGGTAGGGGGCAACCGCCGGAAGCTGTAAACATCATTATCCAGAACCGTAACTTCGTGACCGTCTTCATCTAACAATGAAGCCAGCCTGGCGCCTACCCGGCCGCATCCCATTATGAGCACTTTCATTTAAAACCTTGTCCTCAGTTATTTGTATCTTACTGCTGGTAAAGAATAACGGGACAGGGAGAATTTTTCAGCACATAGGGCACGACACGCCCCAGGCTGAACTGCCCGAAACTCCTTTTATACTTAATTCCCATTAATAGGAGGTCAATCCCCCGTTCCACCGCCTCGTCGACAATCGCCGGACCTATCTCACGGGCCTGGAGGACATCGGTCTCGACCTCGCATTCCTCTTCCTCGCCAACCGTCTCCGCCAGGTTCAGTATGTCCTCGGCATGCTGGCCCTCGGAGGTAATCTCGGCATCCAGGGGTAGAGACCGCTTTATCATCACCACGTAGACAGCCCAGACTTTACCCTTCTCTTTTTTCGCCAACCGGCAGGCAAGCCTCATCGATTCTTCGTCGATAGTCGTACCGGCTACCGGTACCAGTATCTTCCTGTAAACCATTTACCAATATACCGCGTTTCTTGTAATAAGTGATTATAACCCTTATGAGAAAAATCTACAATACCTTTATGCCCCATTTTATTTCGCTTTGTTGTTTTCCGGTTTCCATAGCAATGATGATTTCTGGCGATGGCGCTGGTAGAAATAATATATTATCAGACCAGCAACCATCCAGCCAAGACCGACCCAGCGACTATAAGGTTCTGTTATCAGGATTACCAGCCAGATAAGAAATGTGGACAAAAAGCCAATTATGGCACTAATCGGTAACTGCCGCCCTTTAATGTGAATATTCCAGCCGAGTTTAAACGGACGCGTCATTTCCGGCCGCCTGATTCTTAAACTCAGAATTGAGGCATGGGCAAACATGAAGGCCAGTAAAGACCCCACGGCATATAATGCCCCCATCTTGGCGAAAACATCGGTGGCGAAAAAGCCGGGCAGCAGGATAACTATGGCGATAAGGCTGAAGATAATGATAGAGATATGCGGTGTTTTAAACCGGGGATGCACCTTGCTCAATACCGGCGGCACCAGCTTGTGACTCCCCAACGAAAAAGCCAGCCGGGATATGCCGATAAGTCCGGCATTAGTGGCGATAAACAGTATGGTAGCGGCTAGAATGGCGATAAGCGGTTTCAGTATGGTCTGTATCAGTTCGATGGGCAGGTTCGAGGCAATACCGGCCACAGGGTCACGGGCCCAGTCGGTAGCCAGTTCCTGCGGGGTCATGGCCGAAAGCGATACCAGCGAAATGCCGGCAAAAATAACCAGCACCGCGACAATCATCATTACCAGCGCCCGGGGCACACTGGTCTCCGGTTTCTTGGTTTCCTCGGCCATCTGCGACATGGTTTCGATGCCGGTATAAGCAATCGTGGCCAGGGCTATGCCGAGAAACAGGTTGCCGGTAGTAGGCCAGTTGTCAACAATGCTGCGCCAGATATTGACAGGATCAAACAGCAGGATAAAACCTATAATAACCAGGGTCACCTGCGTGAGTATGTCCAGTATCGTGGCGCCGATATTGATGAACGAGGTCTCCCGGATACCGACGACATTGAGCAGCATCAGGAAAAAGACGATACCCATGGAAGCAAACGTACCGATTACCGAGGATTCTTTAAATGGCTCCCAGAAGAATCCCAGGTAAGGCGGTATGGTAAATGCGGATATGGAAATGGTAACGATATAGCTCAGCATCAGGGCCCAGCCGGCGATAAAACCAGCCGTATTACCGAAGCCGTGCCGGGCAAAGCTCGCGGAACCGCCGGCTTCCGGTAAAGCCGCCGTGCCCTCGGCGTAGGTCAACGCGGTAAAAATAAACAATATCCCGGCGACACCGAGGGCTATCGGCGTGGCTCCCATGGCTACCAGGGCGACAATACCCAGGGCATAGTAGATAGAAGAGCCGACGTTACCGTAGCCGGCACTGAACACCGCGGGTATTCCCAGGACTCTCCTCAGACGAAATCGCTTGATTCGGCGGGGACGAAAAATCCGGTCACCGGGTTTAGGGTTCCAATTATCAGGCATAGTGTATTTTCCGCTTAAACATTAGCTAAAAAACAATTTACAATTGAAAATAATACCCTGAAAGATCACAACTGTCAAATATAATAACTCCGTAAACTACTTGACAAATGGCACATATATTACTATAATATGGACATTTGACACCCGTACTAATTGGCTTATGATAATAAAAACCAGAGTATTCGAACTAGCACAAGACAAATACCATAACCTGTCCGACCTGGCCAAAGCCATGGACCTGTCCATCAGTCAGGTATACCGGGTACGTATGGGGAAACGCGGTATTAACGAGAAATTCCTCATCGGCGCTAAAAAAGCATTCCCGGAATACAGACTGGACGAGTTGTTTTATTTCTATTCCGGCCTGGGCCGTGGCAATAAACCCGAAGCCGTATCAACCCGTCAATACAATCACGCCGCCCGTTATTAGCACGTATTTATCCCACTCCACCAGTTTATATCTCCAAATCATCCGTCTCGATTTTCCTGAGATTATCGGTGCTTTCCATATGGTCGATATATATATGACCGTTCAGGTGGTCGATTTCATGCTCGATAGCCTGGGCCAGTAAGCCTTCGGCTTTTATCCTTACTTCTTTTCCGTTCAGGTCACGCCATTTGGCGGTCACCGTTTCAGCGCGGTTTAGTTCACCGATATATCCCGGAAGACTCAGGCACCCCTCGCTTACCTGACGCTCGCCTTTTTTCTTAACTATTTCCGGATTAATCATTATCATGTCTTCTTCATCCGGTAAACCGATCACCACCACCCGGAGAGACACCCCTATCTGCGGCGCGGCCAGGCCTACCCTTCCTTCATCATCATGCAGGGTTTCCTGCATATCGGCTACCAGTTTCCTGATAGAAGCATCTATAGTACTCACTTTCTTGGCTTTTTGTCTTAATACCGCTTCGGGCAATGTCCTGATGGGTAAAACAGCCATTATCGACTCTCCATATCAAAAGATTTATATTTCTCTATAATTCTACTGAACAAGGCTGACCGGGTCAATATCAATCGTCCAGCCATGTGTAAAATTTACCGGCGCCAGCAAAGAGGCCAATCCGGTACCGCGGATGAGCAGCTGCCAGCGGTACCGGCCCCGCCGACGGTGTATATAGGCCGGCGCCGGCCCGATGAGGCTGATGCCCGCTATCCCCCGGGCGTTGATTTCACCGGTAAGAAGCACCTTCATTTTACTTATTTCACGCTGGCAAGCCGTATCATTGGTGTGGGCGTAGATAATACTTGCTAATTGTGAAAAAGGCGGATTATGCAGCTGCCGCCGGTAGGATATCTCCTGCTGATAAAATCTCCCATAGTCGTGGCGCGCGGCCGCTTGAATGGCATAATGGTCAGGAGAATATGTCTGGATGATTACCCGGCCTCCGGCAGAGCCGCGTCCGGCGCGACCGGCTACCTGGCTTAATAACTGGAATGTCCGCTCCCCGGCCCGGAAATCGGGTAAATTCAGGCTGGTATCGGCGCTGATAACGCCGACCAGCGTTACCGAGGGGATGTCCAGTCCCTTGGCCACCATCTGCGTGCCGATAAGGATATCCGCTTCCCGGTTACGGAATTTCTTTAATATTGCCTCGTGGGACGACTTGGCGGTAATGACGTCGCTGTCCCAGCGTATCACCCGGGCCCGGGGAAACATATACCCCACTTCCTGTTCCACCTTCTGTGTGCCCACGCCCAGGAATTTTATCTGCCGACTGGTACACTCGGGGCAAGTTACCGGAACCGCCGTCTTGTAGTTACACTGGTGGCATATCATTACATCGCCGGAAATATGGTGCGTTAATGGCACATCGCAGCGACGGCACCGGAGCACGTATCCGCAGTGCCGGCATTGTACGAAGGTAGCGCCGCCCCGCCGGTTTAGGAACAGGATTACCTGCTCTCGTCTGGCAATGGCTTCGTTGATGGCTGCGGACAGCGGCCGACTGAACATGCTGCGGTTCCCGGCTTTCAGTTCTTCCTTCATATCCACCACTTCAACGTCGGGCATTTTCGCGTTGCCGTTACGCCCGATTCGCTCCGGCAGTTCCAGGATTTTATATTCGCCGCTTTGCGCCCGATAATATGTCTCGACATCCGGCGTGGCGCTGCCCAGGACAACCACCGCCCCGGTTAATTCGGACAGCTTCATGGCCGCATCACGGGCATGGTAATTGGGCGAGGTGTCCTGTTTATAAGTCCATTCGTATTCTTCATCGATAACAATAATGCCGAGGTCCGGCTGCGGGGTGAACAAAGCGCTCCGCGAGCCGATAACGACATCGAACTCGCCGTTTCTGATGCGGTGCCACTCGTCATATTGCTCACCCGGGGTAAGCCGACTGTGGAATACCGCCACGCGGTGGGGAAAACGAGAAGCAAACCTCTCGATAGTCTGGGGAGTCAGGGCAATCTCCGGTACCAAGACGATGCCCTTCTTCCCTGATTTAACAACCTCGGCCAGAGCCTGCAAATACACCTCGGTCTTGCCGCTGCCGGTCACCCCGTGCAGTAAAAATACGTCGGGCTTATCCCCTCCCCGGCCGGGATTCTTAATCACCGATTTGATAGATTCGAAGGCAGCCTGCTGATATCTTGTAAGCGTGAGAGGGTGTAACAAAGAAATATCTTGATAGGAAATGGGCTCCCGCCTTACCTCTACCTGCTGGAAGGCGACCAGCCCCTTCTTTTCCAGCGAATTGGCGATGGCTTTGCTGCATCCGGTTGCCTCCCTGGTTTCCGCCCAGGCTATCGGGTGCGGATCCTTTTTCACATAATCCAACAGGATAGCCTGTTTATCCGTAAGCTTTACGTTATCTATAGGGGTCGTAGCCAGGCTTATGTAAAGTTCTCTTTTCGGTCTTATCCTGACCGGACCCGTTTTATAGCTCCGGATTAGAAGTCCCCGTTTCACCATCTGGGAAACGATAGTCTGCGCTTTCTTCTTGCCCAGCACTTTCTCAATCTTAGTAAGTTCTACGCTGCCTTCTGCCAGAACGATATCGAAGACCTTTTTTTGTTCTTCCGTCAGCGACGCGGCATCGGCATCAGGATCGGCAGCGTTGATACAGGTAATCACCCTGCGTTCAAATCCCGGCGGCAGCATCAGGGCCACGGCGGGAAAAAGGGACGAGAGATAATAGTCGCTGATCCACTGAGCCAGTGATAAATAATGGGGCGATATTTCCGGTTCAGCTTCGATGATTCCGATAATCCCCCGGGGCTCTTCAACAGCGGGAAAATCGGTGATTTCCATGACGATGCCCTGGAGCGTTCTTTCTCCGAAGGGTACCCAGACGGGCTGCCCGACTTCGACGTATAAATCCGCGGGGACGGCATAGCTGAAGGTCCGGCGCTGGGCTACCGGAGAATTAACACTAACCTCAGCATATCTCATCACAGACTCCAGGGGCGTTGGCGATAATGCCCAGCATTGGAGCAATTAAACCTGGAATATAATTAAGACTTTTCGTCTTCCGGTTTCTCTTCTTCCGGTTCCGCCGCCACTTCAGGTTCTTCAGCAGTCGCTTCGGCGACCGGCTCTTCTACCATTTCGGGGGCTTCCTCGGTCTTTTCTTCGGCTTTTATTTCTTCAACGGCTGCTTCGGCGACCGGTTCTTCTATCACTTCTGGAGCTTCTGTTGTCTTTTCTTCAATCACCGGTTCCTCAACTACTTCTTCAACTACCGGTTCCTCTACTGCTGGTTCCTCGGCTTTCGGTTCTTCGGCAACTTCGGCTTTGGGTTCGTCGACAGCTTTAACTTCAGCATCAGCGGCGGCTATCATTTCGCCTTCCTCTCCCAGCACTTCTTCCGGCTCCAGGACCTCTTCCGGCTGTGGCTCCAGTAGTTCCGCGCCGATGGCTTCCACCTTCTTCTCAACGCGCTTAATCTTGCGACGGGCTTGCCTTCCGCTTAGATTACGGAGGTAATACAACTTGGAGCGACGCACCTTACCATGGCGTACAATCTCAACCTTTTCCACCAGCGGTGAGTAGTACGGGAAAGTCCGCTCCACGCCGATACCGAAGGCAACGTGCCGGACGGTAAAGCTGGCGCCGGCGCCGCCGGGTCGTACCTGGATAATCACGCCCTGAAACACCTGGATGCGTTCCTTGCCGCCTTCGACTATCCGGGCGCTTACCTTCACCGTATCCCCGGGTGAAAGAGGGGGAATTTTAGGATTCTTCTTGTTTTCAACTAAAGATGTAACATTCATTCTATGGCTCCCTATCCGAATTTAACCGCGACCGATTGGTCATCAGTTTTTCTGCGTATTTTTTTTCTTCCCCGCTGAGGTCCGCCTTGTCCAGCAGGTCCGGACGGCGTTCCAGCGTACGGCGGATTATCTGCTCCCGCCGCCACTTAGCTATCTGGGCATGGTTCCCAGAGAGTAAAACCTCCGGTACCGGCATCCCCCGGTATTCCGCCGAACGGGTGTACTGGGGATATTCGAGCAATCCATGAGCGTGGGAATCGTCCAGAGGTGAATCCTCGGAACCGAGAACGCCCGGGATTAACCTCACCACCGAATCGATAACCACCATGGCCGGAATCTCCCCGCCGGTCAATACGTAATCGCCGATGCTGATTTCATCCGTCGCCAGATGTGACGAAACCCTCTCGTCAACGCCCTCGTAATGCCCGCAGATAAGTATCAGGTTTTCATGGTTCGATAGTTCACGGGCGATTGACTGGTTGAACAACCTGCCTTGCGGCGATAGCAAAATCACCGGCACGTCACCATTTTTTATTTCATCTTTGACCGATTCCACCGCTTCAAATATCGGCTCCGGCTTCATGACCATTCCAGAGCCGCCACCGTAGGGATAATCATCGGCCACGTTATGCTTATCATGAGTAAAATCCCGTATATCATGGGTACGCAGACTCACCAGGCCGTTTTCCACGGCGCGTTTGAAGATACCAATATTAAACGGCTCCGCGAACATCTGCGGGAATAGCGTTAGTACATCTATCTGCATTTTAGTGGTTCACTCCGGCATCCGGAACGGAATGATCGGTTACCTCACCTTTTATAATCTCGACACCGTGGGCGATAGCCGGCAGTATCACGTCCAGGCATTCGCTGACCGCTTTCGGACTGCCCGGCAGGTTGATAATCAGGCATTTACCTCTTATCCCGGCGGTTGCCCGGCTCAGCATAGCCATCGGGGTTTTTTCCAGCGATTTCATCCGTATCGCCTCGCCGAATCCCGGTACGCTCCTGTCGATAACCAGCTGCGTCGCTTCCGGCGTAAAGTCCCGTTCCGCCAAGCCCGTGCCACCGGTGGTCAGGATAACATCGACTTCACCCAAGTCGGCCCATGCGGACAGCATGGCGGCTATCACTTCCTTTTCATCAGGGATAATCTCGTATTTAAGTACCTTACTGCCGGCATCCGACAGCTTTTCCCTGATTACCGGGCCGCTGACGTCCTCACGCTTTCCCACCGACCCCTTATCGCTAACGGTAATTATACCCGTGGTAAACATAATCCCTTCTTAGAAAACAAGTTATATTTTACCATAAATCAGGCTCACAACAAAAGTACCCCGCGAATATATCTCAAATTATCAACAGCATATTGGGTCTAAACAGAAAACCATATCAGCCTTGCCCGTTTTAGTCCCTCTCTGCTATGCTGAAAAAGGCAAAGACATGTCTAATGACACCGATACAGGATTCCGGCGCTGGGATTATATAAAAATAACCCTTTTCGGCTTTGCCCTTACCGCGCTGTGGCAAAGTCTGCATACCATCATCTTACCACTCCGGCTCCTGGACTTTGTTCCGGAGGCACAAAAGAACACCTACCTGGGACTTCTAACGCTCTCCGGACTGTTCCTGGCAATGCTGGTACAACCCGTCGCCGGCGCCCTCAGCGACTGCTCCGGCTCAAAATGGGGACAGCGCCGCCCTTATATTCTCATCGGCGGTGTGGCGGCGATGTGCATTATCCCCGGTGTCGGTCTGGCGGCGGGATTTGCCGCCATTTTCGTCGTTTATTGTCTCTTACAGCTGGCCACCAACACCGCCCAGGGTCCTTTCCAGGCTTTCATCCCCGACCTGGTACCCTACCATAAGCACGGCATAGCTTCCGGATTTAAAGCCCTTTTTGAGATTGTCGGCGGGGTAGTCCTGGTTTACCTCTCCGGCATTTTTATGGATAAATATTCCGCCGGAGAAGGCAGCCACTGGCTCTGGCTGATACTGGGGATACTGGGACTGGTCCTGGCAGCGACGATGCTTTTCACTCTCTTTATCGTCAAGGAAAAACCGGGAGTTCCTGCCGGACGGCATATCACGGCATTTTCGGCACTATACGCGACAATCAAGGAAGTCCTGGCCAAGCGTGACATGGTGTGGTTTCTAGTCTCCCGTCTGCTGGTGTACATGGCTTTCACTACCATCCAGCAGTTCGCCCTTTATTACCTCAGGGATGTCATCGGGGTAACCGATCCCGCCGAAGCCACCGCCCGCTTTACCATCTTTGCCGTCGTGGGTATGTTAATCGTCGTCTGGCCGGCCGGCTATTTCTCGGATAGAATCGGACGCAAGCCGGTAATCATCGCTTCAGGACTACTCGGCGCCGCGGGAATCGGCATTATTGCTTTATCGCAGGAATACGGCACGATACTCTGGGCGGCCGGACTCATCGGTATAGCTATAGGCGCCTTTAACAGCACCAACTGGGCGCTGGCTACCGATTTAGTGGAAAAAGGAGAGGAAGCCCGTTACCTGGGTATCGCCAACATGGCTACCGCCGGTGGTGCGGCCCTGGCCCGGGCTATCGGACCGGCCATCGACCATTTTAACAATCAAAGCGCCGGACTGGGTTACGATTTCATGTTGCTGGTATGCCTGGTATATTTCGTAGCCGGCTCATTGTTAATCCTGAAAATAAGACAAAAATCCTAATTAAACCAGGGTATGGCTTTGAATCCGAGGTCAGCCATATAGGACATGAAGATATAGGAGATAGTCCTTCCCGCCCAGCAGGCCAGGAAGAACCGCCATAGCGGCATACGCAAAGCCCCGGCGATAATCCCGACGATATCGAACACGAACGGGAATATCGACATTATAAATACGGCTATCCAGCCCCACTTCTCCACCCATCCCTCTAACCTGATATATACTCTGTTTCTTTTCAGTAAGCCCCGTCCGCTCCGCCCGGCGAGATATCCCGTTAACTCACCGAAGGCGGCGCCAAAACCTCCGGCAAGTCCCACGAATAAAGGCGAAGGCAGGGTGGCCCCTAAAGACATGATGACGGCCATATTACTTACCGGTAAAATTATAGTAGCGTTGAGGATGATGCTAATCAGGAAGGCACCCATATAACCGTAAGCCTCGAGATCGTCGAATATTTCCGGATTCCGCCAGTAGATAAAAACAATCCCCAGCATAATAGCCACAGCTACCAGCAGTCCCAGTATCGGTACCCACCTTCGCTTCATCCATACCCAGACCCGCCGTGATAAAAGTGGATTGGACTGGATTTTCTGGAAAATCTGGTGGTCCGGGGGGTAAGAATCATCGGAGGGATCGGGGGTAATCCCCGGTGTTATTTCATCATTTTTATCTTTATTATCTTCGCCGGTCATGGTTGGCCAGCCCCCAAGGCAGGTGCTGTATTATACCACGATGCCGGCTCTACCCAATAATACCTCTTGTATTTCAGGCCTCGCAGCAGGTATAATGAACGATATTGGAAAGGAGAGTCTGCCATGCCGTCTTATGCCTATTTTCAGAAGCAGTTTCTTCCGCTGGAAGAAGCTAAAATCGGGATAATGACCCATGCCCTGCATTACGGTACCGCCATCTTTGAAGGTATCCGCGGGAACTGGAACGAGTCCCGGGGGCAGACTTATGTCTTTCGTTTGCGGGAACACTTCGAGCGTCTGGCCCGGGGATGCCGTGTCCTCCAGATAAAACTGCCGCTGTCCGTCGATGAAATGTGTAATCTTTCCGTAGAATTGATGGCGAAATGCGGTTTCCGGGAAGACGCCTATCTCCGGCCGGTAGCCTATACCAGTTCGCAGGCCCTGGGAGTCCGGTTGCACGACCTGGAACACGACTTTTTCATGTTCGTGATACCCTGGGGTCCTTATCTCGACGTGGATAAAGCCCGGTGCTGCGTTTCTTCCTGGCACCGCCCGGATGACAACGCGATTCCTCCGCAGATTAAGGCCAACGGACTCTATATTAATAATGCGCTGGCCAAAACCGAAGCGCAAAAGGCCGGTTATGACGAAGCTATCATGTTATCGCCGGACGGCCACGTCTCCGAGGGAAGCGGTGAAAACATTTTCCTGGTAATGGACGGTAAACTGGTAACGCCGGCGGTAAACAACAACATCCTCATGGGTATCACCCGCAATACCCTGATAGAGCTGGCGGAAAAAGAACTGGGCTTGGAGACGATCCAACGCGCCATCGACCGCAGTGAACTGTATATGGCCGACGAATGCTTTTTAACCGGCACGGCCGCCCACGTGACGCCGGTATCCGAAATAGACGACCGTAAAGTCGGTGACGGTGAAATCGGCGAGATTACGGCCAAACTGCAGGAGTTGTACACCCGGGTAATCCGGGGGGAACACCCCGACTACATGCACTGGTGCACGCCGGTCTACGATAAATAGGCTGCCGGTATCAGGTCAGTTGCCTCAAGACAGCGATAACCCTGCCCTGAATTTCCACGTTCTGGGGTGAAGTATATATCGGTTTCATCTGGCTGTTGGCCGGCTGAAGTCGCACGCGGTTAGATTCAACGTATACCTTTTTCAGGGTAACTTCTTTCTCCGCCTTGAGCCAGACCGCGGCCATTTCACCGTTGGAGACGGCACTGACGTACTGCATGAGGACAATATCGCCGTCGTTTATCAGGGCATCAATCATGGACGTGCCCTTAACGCGTAAGGCGTAAACGCTGTTTTTACCCCGGGTTAATTCACCGGGCACTTCCATGGTCTCGGAGACGGCGGCTATATCCCAGGTATCCGGGGTCGGTGCCGGTATCGGTTCGCCGGCAGCGATCATTCCTATCACCGGTACCTGCAGCATCGTTTCCGCAGACGAAGTGCGTTTGATGAGTTCGATGCCCCGGGATACCTCGGAATGACGCCGGATATACCCTTTTCTTTCCAGTATGTTCAGATTATAGTCTACTACCGAGGTGGAGCTTATTTTACAGCCCATCTGGATATCGCGGATGGTGGGTGGATAGCTGTTGTCCTTGAGAAAACGGCGGATGTAATTGATAATACTTTGCTGTTTATCCGAAAGTCGATTCATGGCTAAACCTCTTGCCGGTTATTCAGATAACGAACACCTGTTCTATTGCTACTTCATAATAATATATTGACACAACCCTGTCAAGTTCTCTGGATATCAACCGTATTGTAAGTAATTGTTATCATCTTTGTAAAGCTCGTTTCTACACGGGTATAAAGTGATTGTGGTATAATCTATAACAGAAAAATACGCCGTAGACCTGCCTGTTCCCGAGCAGCATCCGTTATGAAAACTGAAACAATGTCTACACCTACCGGCACCCTTTCACTGGAGGTTGCCGGCATCAGCAAGCGTTTCGCTACCGCCACCGTTGTCGATAATGTCTCTTTCAGCGTGGCACCGGGCGAAATATTCGGACTAATCGGCCCCAACGGGGCCGGCAAGACCACCATCATCCGGATGATCATGGATATCATCCAGCCGGACAGCGGTACGATTAAGGTGCTGGGAGACAGCCTTGGAGAAAAGACCAAGGACAGGATAGGTTACCTCCCCGAAGAACGCGGACTGTATAAAAAACTCTCGGTAATCCAGTCCATCGAGTATATCGCTTCACTCAAAGGCATACCCCAGCAGACGGCGCTGGAAAGGGCCCGTCAATTACTGCAAAGAGTGGACTTGCTGCCTCACCAGAATAAAAAGACCGAGGAACTCAGCCGGGGCATGAGCCAGCTGGTGCAGTTCATGATAACCATTATCCATGAACCGGAACTGATAATCCTCGACGAGCCTTTCGCCAACCTGGACCCGGTCAACACGGAGTTGCTCAAGGAAATCATATTCGAGTTAAAAGCCGGGGGTAAATCGGTTATCCTGAGCACCCACCGCATGAATGAAATCGAGGAGCTCTGCGACCGCGTCTTTATGATTAACAAGGGCCAGGGCGTGCTTTACGGAGAACTGGCCGAAATCAAGTCGCATTACCGTAGGAATTCCGTTTTCCTGGAATACGAGGGTGAACTGGCGGAACTACCCGGTGTGACCCGCCGCAATGACCGCCCGGGTTCCACGGAACTGGTCCTGGATGAAGGCACCACTCCGCAGATAATACTGGAAAAACTTCTGGAAACGGGGATTACCGTCAACCGGTACGAGGTTTCCACACCGCCCCTCAACGATATTTTCCTCCAGGTGGTTGGTGAAGAAGAATGAATAAAATACTCACCATTTTCAAGCATGAATTTATCACCACTATTACCCGTAAGGGTTTCATCATCGGGGCAATCATCTTCCCCCTCATCGGGCTGGCCGCCATCGGTATCTACCAGCTGGCCCAATCGGCGGGAGATTCCGGCGATGAAGCCGAGATATCCAAAATCGGCTATATCGACAGCCCCGGCAGCTTTCAGGAATATACCGGCGATTACGGGCTGATAGAACTGATGCCTTACGCAGAGCCGACTGACGCCACGGAAGCTTTACTCGACGGTGATATCAAAGAGTATTTCATCATTCCCTCCGACTATCTTGAAACGGGACTGGTAATACGTTTTCACACGGAAAAAGAGCTGGAGATGTCCGGCGATACTTATGGGGCAATACGGAACTTCCTGGAGCAAAACCTGCTGAAAGGGCAGACCAGCCAGGAGGTAATAGACCGTGTTAAAAACCCGCTTAATGTCCAGAATATACGGCTGGATGAAACCGGCGCCCCCGCCACCGACCAGGGAGGCTTCGGTGCTTTTGTCCTGCCGATGATATTCGGCTTTCTACTGATTTCCACCATCGCTTCTTCTTCCGGCTATTTGCTGCAGGGACTCGGCGAGGAAAAAGAAAACCGGGTGATGGAAATACTGCTTTCATCGGTTTCCACGCGCCAGTTGCTCGTTGGTAAGGTACTCGGTCTGGGGACGGCCGGACTGGTCCAGATGGTTTTCTGGCTGCTCTCCTCCCTCTTGATTGTGCGGCTGGGCTCATCCACCGTCGGCGGCTTTTTCGAGACGATACAGGTACCGGACAACGTTATCCTGCTGGGTATCGTCTACTATATCCTGGGGTATTTCTTCTTCGCGGTGATAATGGCAGGACTGGGGGCAATCGCCGCTACCGCCAAGGAAGGTACCCAACTGTCAGTAATCCTGATATTGCCGGCCATACTGCCTTTCTACATAGGAATTATCTTCTTAAGAGACCACCCGGACCACGTTATCGGAACGATTTTAACCCTGTTCCCCGTGACCGCACCGATGTCCATATTCGTCCGTATGGGTCTGTCCGAGATATCCGCCTGGGAAATAGCGGTGAGTATAATCCTGCTGATTGCCGGGATTATCGGGGGACTCTGGCTGGCGGCCAAGGCTTTCCGGGCTTTCCTCCTGATGTACGGCAAAGCGCCCAGACTCGGTGAGATATTCCGGATTTTATGGCGGGCTTAAATGATTCACTGCCGAATTTAATCAGGCATCCTCGATGGCGTCACAAAATTCGCCGGTAGCCACTGCCGCCTTTTGCTCCAGGGCCAGCTTGTCCATCTCCAACTGCACAGGAATCGGATAATTACCAGTGAAACAGGCCAGGCAGAGAGTGCTTTTAGGTAACCCTACGGCTGCGACGAGCCCTTCGATACTGAGATAGCCAAGGGAATCGGCGCCGATGAATTCGCAAATTTCCGGTATTGATTTCTTAGCGGCAATCAATTCACCCCGGGTGGCCATGTCAACGCCGAAGAAGCAGGGGTATTTTATGGGAGGGGCACAGATGCGCATGTGGACCTCTTTGGCCCCGGCCTTCCTGAGGAGTTTTACCACGCTCGGCGTGGTAGTGCCGCGGACAATGCTGTCGTCAACGACCACCAGCCGCCGGTCGTCCAGCATTTGCGGCAGCGGATTGAACTTCATCTTAACGCCGAGGTCGCGCATACGCTGATCCGGCTCAATGAAGGTACGCCCTACGTAACGGTTTTTAATCAGCCCTTCGGCTATCGGTATCCCCGAGCCCTGGGCGTAACCCATGGCCGCCGCCGTGGCCGAATCCGGCACCCCCATCACCATGTCGGCATCGACATCATGTTCGCGGGCCAGTCCGAAACCCATGTTCTGGCGCACCGGGTAAAGCAGTTTCCCGTTTATCACGCTGTCCGGCCGGGCGAAGTAAATATATTCGAAGACGCATAAAGCGCTTCTCGGCGAGGCTACCGAGTGTTTCTGTACCCCGTTTTCATTTATCTGAAATATCTCGCCGGGTTTTATTTCTTCCAGAGATTCGGCGCCGATATGGTCCAGCGCACAGGTCTCCGAGGCTACGACAAATCCTCCGTCCAGTTTACCCATGGCGAGAGGTCGTACACCGAAGGGATCACGTATGGCGTACAATTCGTTACGGGTATTGACTACCATCGAGTAGGCGCCCTGGAGACGTCCCATGGCGTACTTGATTTTGTCGACGAACTCATACTCCGGGCAGGATAGGATTAGATTAGCCACGACCTCGGTATCGGTACCGCTGCGAAAGGTATATCCCTGGTCGACGAGTTCCTGCTGCAGATACCGGGCGTTGACAATGTTCCCGTTATGGGCTATAGCCATCGCAGCATTCCCATTACCCACGACAATAGGTTGAGCGTTGGCGGCCCGGCTGGAACCGGAGGTAGAATAACGGTTGTGTCCTATAGCGATATGACCGGCCAGCTTGCTTAAAGATTCTTCACTGAAGACATTGGAAACCCGCCCCATGCCGGTATAAATACTGATTTTTTTACCGTTGGCGGTGGCTATTCCCGAGCTTTCCTGTCCGCGGTGCTGTAGTGCGAACAATCCAAAAAATGTGATACGGGCTACGTCCTCATTGGGGGAATAAATACCAAAAATCGCGCAAGACTCGTGCAAGATAACCTGCCTTTAAGTTCGTCTTGTCCAGCTGTCTACTATTAATTATAGCTTATTTACCCTCGCAGGGTCAATGAATATAGGTATTGTTTAGCCCGGTTTGAAGAGGATTGCCTCACCCCTCCCTGAGATATCTTTTCTCACCCAAGCCACCCTCGCGGCATTCACTGCCGGGCCCGCAGACTGCCCCCCCTTATCTCCCACTCTTGGGGTCTAAGAAGAATCAGTCTCCACATACTCCAGCGGGGGTGTTTAGGAGGGGCTAAGCCCCTCATTCCCTTAATGGGAGGGTGGGCGGTGCATATATCAATCATTGGGAATGGGGAAAGGGGTAGGGGCATATCCAATCGATTAATACTAAACAATACTATAAATTAGATTACTGTAAATCCCTCAACCAGCTAAGCACCGCCTGAATTACCTCAGGATCGCGGCGGAGTAGGTGACCGGCATCTCTCACTACCAATAACTGC
>DAOUER010000015.1:0-22116 GCA_034430375.1 Dehalococcoidales bacterium | reverse complement strand
GGTTCAGCAGGATTTCAACTTCGCGCAGCTTGTTGATTACCTGCTCCGGAGAATGCGATTTCTTGACCATGTCTTACCCCCTTTATTTTCAGTTCCAGTCTAACATTACTACTGGACTCCTTTTTGGGGGGCAGACCAGTCCTGCACGATTTACTGGCCAGCACTATCGTCATCAAGAAGCGGCTCTGATATCCCCCTGTCTCTTCTCACTTGTCATCAGTTCGGCTGTTGCAGTATGCTACTACTGTATAATCCGTATATCATCATCGTTAGAAAGGGTAAAGTCGCTATGTCGGAGTTTCCGGAGCTGATCCAGGCATTGCATAGTCCTGATGCCTACCCCGAGCCACCGGGGAAAATAGAACTCGCGCAAACCCAGATTTCCTACGTTTTTATTACCGACGACCTGGTTTATAAGATAAAAAAGCCGGTGGATTTCGGCTTTCTGGACTTTACTACGCTGGAAAAACGCCGGTATTACTGCCGGAGGGAAATAGAACTGAACCGGCGGCTTTGTGCCGATACCTACCTGGAAGTGGTGACCATAACCCGGGAGAACGACGGATTCAAGATTAACGGCGGAGGAAAAACCGAGGAGTACGCCGTCAAGATGCGCCGCCTGCCCCGCGAAGCCATGATGGACGTCCTGCTGGCTGAAAATAAAGTCACCCCGGCAATGCTGACCAGGGTCGCTGAATTACTCGTCGATTTCCACAGTAAGGCCGCTACCGGCGGTGAAATCAATAAAACCGGGGGCATCGAAGCCGTTATCAAGAACACCCAGGAGAATTTTGAACAGACGGAGGCGCACGCCGGTACTATCATACCGCGGGAGACTTTCCAGGTTATAAAGGACTATACGGAAGGGTTTATCCGCGATAATACGCCGCTCTTTTACCGGCGCGCCGACGAGGGGAAAATCCGGGACTGCCACGGCGACCTGCATGCGGCCCATATCTGCTTCGGTGAGAGAATCTGCATTTATGACTGCATCGAGTTTATCGACCGGCTGCGCTATACCGACGTGGCGGCCGAGATAGCCTTCCTGGCCATGGACCTGGACCATTACGGCCGGACCGACCTGTCCGAGAGTTTCATTAATGCTTACGTGGCCAAAAGCGGTGACGGTGAATTAAGACAGTTATTGAATTTTTATAAGTGTTACCGCGCCTACGTCAGGGGCAAAGTAGGCTGTTCCCAGTACGAAGACCCCTATATCCCCAAAGCCGACAAGGTAAAAATACTGGCGATTACGCAGAGCTACTTCAAGCTGGCGGAATCATACATCCGGCAGGGAAGTTAAGATGCTAAACGAAACATTGATATATATCGGTTCGGCTATCATCATCGCCTGGGGTATCGTCCACCTTATCCCCACCGGTGCTATCGTCAAGGGATTCGGAGATATATCCGGAGACAGCAAGAAGATATTAACGATGGGGCTATTAGCCGAGGGTTTTACCCTTATCTTTCTCGGCGTACTGCCGCTGGTCTTCACTATTCTCTCCGGTCCGCAGGGTAAACCCGCCGATATCGTCTACGTGGCCTGCGGCGCGATGCTGCTGCTCATGGCCGTAATTACGACACTCACCGGCGCCCGGACGGCGGAAATACCCTATAAAATCTGTCCGTTGGTAAAAACGGCAGTAGCGGTACTATTCATTCTGGGGAGCGTTTATTAGAAGTCAAGGAGGTATCATGTTAACCGGGCTACACTTTCTGCTGACCTATATGTGCAATTCGGAATGCGACCACTGCTTCGTTTATAGTAGCCCCCGATCCCGAGGCACCTTCACTCTAGAGCAGATACGGCAGCTTCTTGATGAAGCCGTCAGGATAAATACCGTAGAGTGGATATACTTTGAAGGCGGCGAGCCTTTTCTTTTCTATCCCATCATGCTTGAAGGAATTAAGATGGCCCGTAAACGGGGGTTTAAGGTAGGTATCGTTACCAATTCTTACTTTGCTACCGACCCGGATGATATAGAAACCTGGCTGAAGCCACTCTGTGAGTTGGGTATCGATGATTTTAGAGTCAGTAATGACCCTTATCACTACGATGATGAAAAGGACAACCCGGCAATACGGACCCACAAAATAGCCAAAAAATTAGAACTGCCCGTGGCCGATATTCACCTTGAAAGCCCTTCTGTAATCATTGATACGCGTGAAGATACAAATAAGGGAAAACCGATAATCGGCGGTGATATCATGTTCAGAGGTAGAGCCGTGGAGAAATTGACCGCAGACCTCCCGCGCAGGCATTGGGAGGAATTTAAGGAGTGTCCCCACGAAGAACTTGAATATCCGGCAAGAGTGCATCTTGACTCTTATGGCAACGTTCATCTATGCCAGGGACTCAGCATGGGCAATTGCTGGGAAACCCCTCTATCGGAGTTGGTAAATGGTTATAATGCCGCCACCCATCCTATCTGCGGTCCGCTGGTAAAAGGCGGTCCGGCAGCATTAGCCAGGGAGTACCGGGTAAGTCACGATGACAAGTTTGTAGATGCCTGTCATTTCTGCTATATTGTGCGGCTGGCCCTTCTGGATAGGTTTCAGCAATACCTGGCACCAAAGCAGGTCTATGGACTAGAATAAATAAACAACAGTAATTATGTCATGCAGGATAAAGAGGAGACATTTTGAAAGAACCATTCGCTGAATATATAGAAGCCGAAGTCAAGTCCGGCTTTTTACTCATCGCCTGCGGACTCCCCGGTACCTGGAAAACGGAGACTACCGAGGAAGTGGCCAGAATCAAGGGGTGTAAGCTCCTACGCACCGATATCATCCGGCTGGAAGTGTTGAAAAACGAGGATATCTTCGATGAGAAAGTGGCCGGTAATATGGACAAGCGGACCCAGGTCTACGACGAGATGTTCCGCCAGGCGGACGAAGCCGTAAAAAGCGGCAACTGCGTCATCCTCGACGCTACTTTCGTGACGCAGTCGCTCAGGCAGCGCGCTGCCGAGATAGCTGATAGAAATAAAAAAACATTTATCATCCTCCAGACCGATTGTCCCCGGGAGGTATCGATAAAGCGGATACTGGCGCGTACCAGGGACGAATACGTTTCCAATGCCCTCACCGAGGAAGCCTACCTGAATAATAAAAACAGGTTTGAATCCGTGGACCTAGACGACCTGAAAAACAGGTACCAAAATTTAGATATTACCCACCTTGTGGTAGATACCACGGAAGACCCGCCGGATGCCTGGTACATCACCGGGCGGGAGCAGCGTTGACGGGCAGATGAAGATAGATTTACATATCCATACCAGCACCGGCTCGGACGGCAGTTTTACCGTCGAAGAAGTTTTCGAAGAAGCTAAAAAACGTCATATCGACCTGCTTTCCATCACCGACCATGATGCTGTCGAACACCAGGGACAAGCCGTATCCCTGGCGGAACAACACGGAATCACCTATATCACCGGGGTGGAACTGAACGTGACCTTTCCTTATCAGGGTAAAAATGCCTCACTGGACTTCCTAGGCTATGCGTACGACTACCAGAATACCGATTTGAGAGATAAGCTGCGCATGATAGCCGACCACCGGGTGAAGAGGGCGCGACAGATACTGGACAACCTTAACGCCGAGTTCCGCCGCGAGAATATGCCCTTACTCACCGATGCCGATATGCAAAAAATCCAGGAAGGGGTTGACGGCGTTTTTGGTCGACCTCATATCGCTGATTATTTAATGGGCAAGGGAATCGTCGGCAACCGGCAGGAAGCGTTCGATAAGTACCTGGTGAAATGCGATGTCCCCAAGTATCCCCTGCTAATCAACGAAGCCGCTAAGCTAATCCGGAATGCCGGCGGCAAAGGGATACTGGCCCACCCCAACGACCCCAACGGCACCTCGCTGGTAAGCATTACTCATGACCTGGCCGAACAGGGTTATATTATTAAAGAGAATATGCTGCCGTACATTGATGGCATCGAATGCTGGCACTCGCGGCATAATGACGCCACTACTCTATATTATGTCGATTTCTGTAAAAAGCATGATTTATTAATGACCGGCGGCAGCGATTGCCACCAGAAGCCCATTCTACTGGGCACGGTGCCGGTTCCCGACTTCGTGGCGGGGCAGTTTATCAAGTGAGTCGAAGGCTAGACATTCTCGCCCTGGTAGATGCCGTCATAGCCCCGGGATTCCCCGGTCATTTCCAGGAAAACAAGCTGCGTCAGCCGCGCGTTCTTCTCCAGCCGGACGCCCCGGCTGTTATAGACCACCAGCAGGGACTGGGAACGGCCTTCGTAGCCGGCGTCCCATACCGCCGTGCCGATGGTCACCCCGCAGCGTAAGAGGCTGGAACGCGGTCGCCCCAGCGCCATGACGTTTTTGGGCAGGTGGACAACCTCGTTGTAGGTAATCAGGTAAGTCCCCGGTATCAGCTCGATAGCCCCCAGTCCGTCGAAAGCCAGCGGGGAAACATCGGATATCACCCGCCGACTGTTATCGAAATCTATCCCACCGGCCGACTGCATCACCGATACATCCCGCAACGTAAGTTCAAAACCGTTAGTTTGTACCTGCGTCTCCAGGTCGATATAGCCTTCCACCAGCGGCGGGTCTTGCTCTAATAACCATCGGATATCGCTATCGGTAAGAACTGACATGTCTGCTCCCCTAACGCTGTTACTTGGTCAAACGCCGCCGCAGCGTAACCAGGGTTATACCAAAGAATACCACAGCCCAGGCTATGATGATAAACAGCGCCAGCAGCATACTCCATTGGAATTCACCGACGAAAAGCCCCCGGCTGAGATGGGCTGCCGGGGTCAGGGGCGCTATCCAGCTAAGCTTCTGGACGATTTCCGGAAACTCCGATAGCGGGAAAAAGACACCGGCGAGCAGGAACATCGGCGTGATGACCAGGGTAAAGTAAAAATTAAACGTGTATATAGCGGGTACTATCGATGTTACGAACAGGGCGATGGCCCCGAACATAACGCCGGCCAGACCTGCCACGAAAGGTATCAATAATGCCCAGGGTGAATGAACCAGCTGAAAAATTGCCGCAATGGCCAGAATTACGCAGCCGGTGAGAAATGAGCGGGTGGCTCCCCAGAATATTTCGCCGGCGGTGATATCCTCTACATTCAGCGGTGTCGCCAGTATGGCATCGAAAGTGTAATGGTGCTCCATGCGGAAATAGCTGCCGTAGGTACATTCGAAGGTGGCGGAAAACATAGCATAAGCGACGATAATACCCGGCGCCAGGAATTCGATATATTTCTGGTCGCCGACATCGCCGATCAGCGCTCCCATACCCATCCCGAAAGCCAGCAGGACCAGCACCGGCTCGATAATCGCCCCGGCACCTTCCGAGTGCCATAATCGAAAGAAGACATCTCTATTACGCTGCCAGAGTCGGTAAAAACGCCAGGAGAACATCCTCATTCCACCAACGACCTCCCCGTAAGCTTAAAGAAAACATCCTCCAGCGTGGCCGCCCGGGCTATCCCGGGCAGTTCTTCCGTCGACTGCTCATCGGTGGGAAAGACATGGATTATCCCGGAAAATTCTTCGTATTCCAACTGCCGGTCTTCCAGTTCACTAATCAGCTTCTCACGGTCAACAGTTAGCAGATCGATTTCCCATACCTGCCGGCTCATGTACCGTTTGACCAATCCCCGGGGCGTATCAACATCGATAATTCTACCCTGGTTGATAATCGCCACCCGGTCACAGAGACGGGCGGCTTCTTCCATATTCTGCGTGCAGAGCAACTGGGTAACTCCCTGCGATTTTAATTCGCGCAATCTCTGCCAGACCATGTACCTGGCCTGGGGGTCGAGACCTACCGAAGGCTCGTCAAGAATCATTATCTTCGGGGCGTTAATCAGACCCCGCCCGATTAGTAACCGCCGTTTCATACCCCCGGACAGTTCATCGATGGCGGCGTCCTTCTTCTCTTCCAGACGCATAATGTGTAATATTTCCAGACTGCGCCGGTTGGCGATTTCTTTAGGTATGGCGAAGTAACGGGCGAAGGTACGCAGGTTTTGTATCACCGTCAAATCCTCGTCGAGATTGTCCGTCTGGGGCACCACCCCCAACCAGGCTTTTACTTCACGGGGGTATTTTTTCAGGTCCATATCCATTATCCATATCTCACCCCCGGAAGACGGAGAGACAGCCGTCAGCATACGGATAAGCGATGTTTTACCCGCGCCGTTAGGACCCAGCAGGCCGAAACATTCGCCCTCTTCTATTTCCAGGCTGATGTTATCTACCGCGGTGAGTTCTTTGAATTTCTTGGTTAGATTGGTTGTCTTAATGATAGCCATAGTTATACTCTCAAAAGGTTCTGGGGGATGCCCATTCATCATAGCAAATTTATATCTGGCATACAATACCTTTTCAGACAAATTTCACCGGATTATCTATATATGCTTTACATACCGGTTACCTTCGACTACAATTGTATTGTTTTAGAAATGGAGTTGTTATCATGATTAAAGGCGTCTTTTTTGACCTTTACCAGACACTGATTCATTACGACCCTCCCCGTGAGGAAATTATCGCGCAAGCCCTCACTGAATTTGGTATCGAACAGAAACCGGAAATATTTCGCGAACCCATCGTAACCGCCGACGAGTTTATCTACGGCGAGATTGCCCGTAAGCCGTTAAGCGCTCGCTCAACGGAAGAGAAAATGGCCCTCTACGCCCGGCACCAAGCCATCATGCTCAAAGAATCTGGCATTGACGCCGATGAAAACCTTATCATGAAGCTGCTGGCCAGAATGCAGCAGACCAGCCTGAATCTGGTCCTCTTCGATGACGTTGCACCTACCCTGAACGACCTGAAAAAGCAGGGACTGACACTCGGCCTGATATCCAATGTCGAGGATAACATGGCCGATACGCTGGAAAAGCTGGGGCTGACTTCACTGCTGGACGTAATCGTTACCTCGCAGGATGCCGGTACCGGCAAACCGAACCCGGAGATATTCCTCGAGGCTTTAAAACGAGCCGGAATCCAGCCCGGAGAAGCGTTGTATATCGGCGACCAGTACCAGGTGGATGTCATCGGCGCCCGCAATGCCGGCATGACCAGCATTCTCCTGGACCGTACCAACCATTATCGGGAAATTACCGATTGCCCCCGGATTCAAAGCCTGGCCGAGATAGAAAATCTGTTGAAATAACAATTGAAAACACGCCTATCCGGTCGGGGGGAAAAGGGGTGAAATCATCATCCCGCGAGAAACCGACTTCTACTCCCGGTCGTCGGCCCTCCGGTCGGATGCCCGGCGTCTTTCACCGGAGTCTTCGCGTTTCTCACCGAATCGCTTGATCTGGAGTATAAAAATATAGATAGAGAACATCAGTATCACCGCCAGGGTGATAATCTCCGCCCAGAGCACAACGGGATTATTCTCTTCAAAATAGACGCCATCGTAAACGGCGATAATGGTAATGTGCACGATCCAAGCTATCGCCAGGGCGATTAGTAAAATCTGGTTTACCATGCTCAACGTGGCAAACCGCAGCCGCCGGCGCATTGACGGCTTGATATGAACACCGTTTAGTTTCTTGAAAATCACCCGATTTAGCATTCCTTTCGGCATTGTAAGATAACCCCACATGCCTGTCAATAGCCAAAAAATACCGCCCCGTACAGGACTATTTGTCTCTTGTTTATTATTAAGAGGTATTTAGCGGACATAACCGGCATTCCCCCTGCGAACAAAGCGTCCGGTATATGTGAATGAGCCCCTGCTGCCTCCTGGCCGAGTTTACCCGGCCCCGGTCTATGCCGAGTTGATGATTCATGTGTTTTTCCAGGTTATTCGTAGTCAGCCGGGGATATTGACGGAAAATCTCCAGGATACGGCGGCATGTCTCCGCTTGAGATTCCAGTTCCGACCGGGCCGCCGCCAGCGGTAAAAGTACGTTCACCGCTATAGCCGCTGCCCGTTCTCTTCCCAGGAGAGCCGTGGCTTCCCCGTATCCGGCGGCGGCTACGTACAGGGATTCTTCGATACTACGGTAATCCGGACCAATATCATCCGCCAATCCTTCCAAGATTCCCCCTTTTCTATAACGAAACAGGAGGCCGGCCATAGCCAGCAGCCTCCGGGTGGGATAATTGCCCGGTCTGACCTTGAAATAATTCCAGTCCTGGCCGGACATCCGGGGCTCTTCTCCCCAAGCTGCCCAGAACGTTTCCAGCTTGTTCAGCCAGGGACTCAACGGTTTGATTGGGCGTATTTTATTACACCTCCGGTAAGTCAGTAGACCGGCCGTGCCTAAAAGCAAGGCCTGCAGGCGATAAAGGCAATCCGCATCTGCGGAATCGGCAGCAATCAGATTTTCCAGCTTTGCCAGCGGTAACAGCCCGGCCAGTGTTTTCATCTGGCCCTTGTTCTTGGTATAACCCAGCGATTCCATAATCCCTTCGTAGAGAGTCTGCCCTGCTTCGGTGTTGTTGAGTTTCTCTCTAAAATCAGCTACCCTGGCTAGGAATCTTGCTTCACCGGCGGTATCGAGGATCTCCCCGAGCCTGGCGCCGTTCCGCTGGCAGACTATATCGTGGCAGGGCATAGCCGCCAGTATGGTTCGGTATCCCGCGGAACCGCCCCCGTCGAAAAGACCGTCAACGAACCTGTCCAGTACCAGCGTCGGAACAGATTTCCCGTTCTCGAGCTGAACGGCTTTTTCTCTATCCTTCCGGTAGACCACGTGAAGGATAACCCCGTTATAGGCCGGGTCTGCATGGTGACCGTGTCCCCACCAGCCGCTGGAACTGACATGAATTTCGACGCTGCCCCGTAGCAGCCGATGGCCAGAAAGGATAACAGCGTCCACGAAATCGGCCCCCCGGTCGCCGTTTACCATTCCCGGATAAACTACCCTGATAGAGCGTCCGTCTTCGGTTACCAGGTCGGTTCGTCCGGTAAGATATCGTTGCCAGATTTCAACGACTGCTTTTTCCTTGAAAGTCGCCGCCGGCATTTTTCTCCTCATCAGGATTGGGTGATATTATTCCTGAATTCCCGGTATCGGTATAGCGCCGCCAGTGATAATATCGCCTCTTCGTCGCTGGTATAGCAGGGAATTCCCCGGGCTTGAAAATCTCGGTGCATTTTTAGATATATCTGCCGGTCTCCCAGGGGTGTAACCGCTATAACGGGCTTAGCGGGATATTGTTCTTTCAGGTCGGCTATTGTAGCCGATACGTCACCCCCGGGAATCCAGTCGATGGCTCCCGTGATGACGATAACCGCGTCAACGCCTTCATCCGCCAGTAAAGCCCGGGTTACCGTACGATAAGTTGCCTCAAAACCACTGGCCTCAATCGCCGTCCAGACATCCACCGGACTCCTGACCTGCCACCAGTCCGGATAGACGGTCTGGATAACCTCCCGGGTGGCCGCGGACAATTCGGCTATTTGCAGTCCGTTCCTGGCGCAGGCATCAACCGAGGTAACGCAACCCGAGCCCGACAGGTTGATAATCCCGACGCGGTTACCGGCGGGAAGCTGTAGATGAACGAAAGCCCGGGTGACATCCCAGAGCTGCCCGAAGCTTTCGACCCGGATGATCCCCGCCTGCCGGAAGGCCGCATCGTAGACCTTGTCCTCCCCAGCAATAGAACCGGTGTGGCTAATAGAGACTCCCGCTCCATTTTCGGTGACGGCCGACTTTATAGCCACGATGGGTTTCTCCGCCACGATACGGCGGCTTATTTCCAGGAAACGGCGGCCGTCCTTGATGCTTTCCAGGTACATGCTAATAACCCGGGTGTCCGGATCCGCCCCCAGATAGGCCAGCATGTCGCTTTCGTCCACGTCGCACTTGTTTCCCAGGCAGGCTATCTTGCTTATGCCGATTTCCGAGTTAATCAGCGGCAGATAGACTCCGGTAAAAAGACCCGTCTGGCCGATAAAGCCGGCTTGACCCGTTTTGATATCGTCATCGGGGAGAAAGGTCACGTCCAGCCGGCCCAGACTCGTATCGAAATTTTTATAAGGATTGATTGTCCCGACGCTGTTGGGTCCCATTACCCTCACCCCGCTCCGGCGGGCCAGCCGGGCTATCTGCTCCTGGATTTCGGCGCCGGATTCATCCATTTCGCCAAAACCGGCCGATTCGACAATCACCGCTTTAACGCCCCGGTTAACGCATGCCTGAAAAGACGGCAACACCTGGTCGGGCGGCAGGACAATGATGGCCAGTTCCGGAATATCGGGTAATTTTTCCAGACCCGGATATACTTTCAATCCCAGGATTTCCTCGGCCCGGGGGTTTACCGGGTAAATGTTCCCGGCGTACTTCAACCTCAGCAGGTTTTCGATTATGTTATAACCGCCTTTACCTGGCGTCCGAGAAGTCCCGATAATCACCACACTGCGCGGTTCGAAAAACGGTCTCAAACTTTCGATGCTGATATTATTTCCCCCCAAATGTCCCTCCTTTATTTACGTTCAACCGGCCGCTTGCTACATTTAATTTTATCCGTATATTGGTTATGTTTCCCGGCAACTCTCCTGCATCTTACACGTTATCGTGTAGGCTGTCAATGGTTTTTCCCATTTTTCGATGCATCATATCTAAATCTGACCTCTTCGGCCACCATCGTCAGTAGCGTTGCCGAAGTACCGCGCGGCAGGTACATGCCCGTTTCCCATTCACTAATAGTCTGCTGCCGTGTTCCCAGTTTCTCAGAAAGCTCGCTCTGGGTCATCTGCAGGTGTTTTCGCAACGCCTGGATTTTTTTACCGTCCCACTGTAACTGACGGGTATCGTTTTTCCCGGTCATGCAGGCATCATACACGATTTAGTGTAAACAGTCAAAGCCGATGCGGCGGGTGACTAAGAAATTTTTACCCGTTATAAAAAGTCTGAAAACTAGATTATTTCAGGGTGATAATCGGAGTATTTTAGAGTATTAGAGAGCTTACGTCCTGTATATTACTATATATCGCCCTGTATAGGCTTGCGGTACACGTCAATCTAGGGTATTATGAAGATGTTAGCACTCTCGTCCTGAGAGTGCTAACCGACGTAAGGAAACACCAGCTGTTTAGTCAAGAAAGGAGGAATGGTATGGCAGCAACACTACAGCCGCTGGCTGACCGGGTACTGGTCAAACCGATGGAAAAAGAAGAAAAGACAAAATCGGGAATCTACCTGCCGGATACAGCCAAGGAAAAACCGCAGGAGGGAGAAGTTCTCGCGGTGGGTCCGGGTAAAATTTCTGAAGATGGAAAACGGATAGAGATGGACCTCAAGGTAGGCGATACGGTGATTTACGCCAAATATGGCGGCACTGAAGTCAAAGTTGATGATGAAGAACTGATTATTCTTCGCGAATCCGATATTCTGGCGAAGAAAACAAAATAACAAGGGTAGCCAAGGAGGAAGAAAATGGCAAAACAAATAATATTTGGCGAAGAGGCCAGGCAAAAACTCAAGAAAGGGATTGATGCCCTGGCCGATGCAGTAAAAGTCACTCTGGGGCCCAAAGGCCACTGTGTAGCCCTGGATAAAAAATGGGGAGCCCCCTCGGTAATTGACGATGGCGTTACTATCGCCAAGGAAATCGAGCTCCCGGACCCGTTCGAGAACATGGGCGTACAGCTGGTCAAGGAAGCCGCCAGCAAGACCAACGATGCCTGCGGTGACGGCACCACCACCTCTACGATTCTGGCCCACGCCATCATCACCGGCGGTTTTAAGAACGTGGCGGCCGGCGCCGATGCCCAGGCTCTCAAGAGGGGTATCCAGAAAGCCACCGCCGCTATTGTCGGGGAACTGAAAAAGGCCTCTATCGAGGTGAAAGACAAGGAACAGATTGCCCAGGTGGGCACCATTACCGCCAAGGACCCGGCCATCGGTAACCTGCTGGCGGAAGTCAAGGAAAAGGTGGGTAAAGACGGGGTTACCACCGTGGAAGAGTCCAAGGGTACCCAGGATGAAGTGGAATACGTCGAGGGTATGCAGTTCGACCGCGGTTATATCAGCCCCTATTTTATTACCAACGCGGAACGTATGGAAACGGTCATCGAAGACCCCTATATCCTGATTACCGATAAAAAGGTATCGGCGGTGTCCGATCTTTTACCAGCCCTGGAGAAAATACTGCAGGTCTCCAAGAACCTGCTGATTGTGGCCGAGGATATCGACGGCGAAGCCCTGGCGACCCTGGTGGTCAACAAGCTTCGCGGTACCATCAATGTCCTGGCGATTAAGGCCCCCGGCTTCGGCGACCGCCGCAAAGCCATGCTGGAAGACCTTGCCATCCTGACCGGCGGCACCGTAATCTCCGAGGACGTCGGCCGTAAGCTTGATTCGGTAACCGTAGAAGACCTGGGCCGGGCCCGCCGGGTTACCTCCGATAAAGATAACACCACTATTGTCGAAGGTAAAGGCGGCGAGGAAGATATTATGGGCAGAATCAAGCAAATCAGGGCCCAAATAGAAGAGACTACCTCCGACTTTGACCGCGAGAAGCTCGAAGAGCGCCAGGCCAAGCTGGCCGGCGGCGTCGCCGTAATCAAAGTCGGCGCCTCCACCGAGGTCGAGCTCAAAGAGAAGAAGCACCGCGTCGAGGACGCGCTATCGGCCACCAATGCCGCCATAGAAGAAGGCATCCTGCCGGGCGGCGGTGTCGGTCTTCTCAGCGCCCTCCCTGTCCTGGATACTCTCAAGCTTGAAGGCGATGAAGCCACCGGAGCCGAGGTTGTCCGGAAAGCCGTTATCGAACCACTGCGCTGGATTGCCGACAATGCCGGCAAGGACGGCTCCGTCATCATCGACAACGTTAAGAACAGCCCCAAGGGCGTTGGTTACGATGCCGATAACGATGAGTTCGTGAACATGGTGGAAAAAGGCATTATCGACCCCACCAAGGTGGTTCGTACCGGACTGGAGAATGCCGCCAGTATCGCTATCATGGTTCTGGTCACCGAGTCACTCGTCGCCGATATCCCGGAGAAGGAATCGGCACCGGCTATGCCGGGCGGCATGGACGGTATGGGCGGCATGGGCGGCATGATGTAATCTACCCCTATACATAACTTAGTTTTATTGAGCAGCCACGGCCTTTTAAACCGTGGCTGCTTTTTTATCCCTCTCCCACCCTGCCGCCCTCGCGGCATCTACAAATATACCCGCGAAATCACCCCACCCAACACGGCGGCGGGGATAAGGGGACAAAGGGGGATGGGGTAGACAACAATCCCAGCGTTGACCTTGTACACTAATGCTTTTATACTGGAAGTAGAAACATGGTAAATGATATGAAATCAATGGAAAACTGCGGGGTATGCGGCCAGACGCTTACCTACGCCACCGACGCGGTAACGATGGAGTGCGATTTCTGCGGGAAAACGGAACAGTCGCCGATATACTGCCCCGAAGGTCACTACGTTTGCGATACCTGCCACGCCCATCAGGCTCTGGATGTATTACGCGAGGTATTGAACTCCACTTCCAGCGATAACCCCGTGGAAATCCTGGAGAAGGTCATGTCCCATCCCTCGGTGCCGATGCACGGGCCGGAGCACCATGCCATCGTGCCGGCCATCATCGTGGCGTCGGTAAAGAACGCGGGTTATCCGGTTCCGGAAGGAGCCATAGAAAAAGCCATTGAGCGGGGATCGAAAGTACCCGGGGGATGGTGCGGTCTTTACGGCGTCTGCGGGGCGGCTGTCGGCGCGGGCATCGCCGTCAGCGTACTTACCGGAGCAACACCGCTTACCGGTAAGACCCGAACGCTGGCCAACGAAGCCACCTCTCTGGCGCTAAACAGAATGCTGGACGAAGAACCGCGCTGCTGTAAAAGGGCCAGCCGGAGAGCCATTGAAGCCGCCGTAGAATTCCTGGAAAAGCGAATGGATATTATCCTGAAGCAGGGAGAGAAACCCTCCTGCCGTTATATTTCACGTAACCGGGAATGCATTCGTGATGATTGCGAATATTACGATAAGTCTCTTGAAAACTGATTAAAGATAGCCGGCATTGATTTTACAGTACCAGTATATCCTCAAGGGACTCGTCCGGGTCCACCGGACCCACGACAGCCAGCCTGGGCCGGTCACCTACCAGCAATCCCCCGGCAATCCGTTGCAGTTCCTCAGCCGTAACGGCATCAATCATGGCAATCACCTGGTCGACTGTCAGGATTTCTCCGGTAAGGATTTCCTGGCCGCCCATCCAGCCGGTAACGCTGCGGCTGTCTTCAAGCCTTAACAAAATACGACCTTTGGAAAATTCCTTGGCCTTGGTAAGTTCCTTTTCCGGTATTAGTTCTTTTAGACGGGCAAGTTCCTTAATAATAGCCTGGATGGCTACTTTCAGGTTCCTGGTATCCACACCGGCGGAGATGGTAATAGCGCCGGTATCGAGGAGGTGTTCGGTAAAGCTGTGAATGCTGTAGGCTAATCCGAGATTATCACGGATTTCCGTAAACAGCCGACTGCTCATCCCCTCGCCGAGGACCACGTTAAGCAAATCAAGCTTAAAACGGTCCGGGTGGAAAATGGACAGCCCCGGCAGGGCCATTATCAACTGAGTCTGCTCGGTGTCACGCTTTTCTATTTTTACCCGCCGGGCATCTTTTTCTGTAAATTTTACGTAATCGGCCCCGGTTCTTTTACCAGACCAGTCGCCGGTGATACCGTTAACCGTGTCGATTATCTCCGGCTGGGGTATATCCCCGGCAATAGCGAGCACCGCGTTGCCGGGCTGGTAGTAGCCGCTTAAATAGTCGATTATCATCTCCCGTGATATGGCCGATACAGACTCTTTGCTTCCGGCAATGTCCCGTCCCAGCGGATGATCCGGCCAGAGAAGCTCATCGATAAGCATAGCCGCCCGTTGCTGAGGCGAATCAAGGGACATATTAATCTCCTCAATGATTACCTGACGTTCTTTTTCAGTTTCCGCCGGGTCGAAAACCGAATTTCGCAACATATCCACCAGCACCTCCAGCGAGGTGGCAAAATGCGGCCGGGCCACCTTACACCAGTAGACAGTCAACTCCCGGTCCGTGCCGGCGTTAATCATGCCGCCGACGCCTTCGATAACCGCGCTGATATCGGCCGCAGTTGGATGCCGGGGGGTGCCCTTGAAACAAAGGTGCTCGATGAAATGCGAAATACCGGCCTGGACATCGGTCTCATACCGGGAACCGGCCCCGATGAAAATCCCGATGGATACCGCCCGGGTATGGGGCATGCCGGCGGTTACCAGCCTCAATCCGTTATCCAGTGTTACCTTCTCGTACAAAAATCCTCCCCTGTTGACGATATTCCTATATTCTAGAGATAAGCGGAACGCGTGTCAATTGCTGCCGTTTTATTCCAGCTTCCTCAGCCGTGAGGAAAAGGACAACATACCTATCGACACCATGCCCAGGACTATAGCCATTCCGCCAACCGACCATTCAATTCCGAGGGTCTCGGCCATCACCCCACCGAAAAGAACCCCAAGGCTGGACATGCCGAATCCCAGCATCTGGACGCTCATAGCCCGTCCCCGGTATACCGGGTCCACATAAAATTGGATTAAAGTCATCCCGACAGCCATTTGTCCCGTCTGTCCCAGACCGATAAAAACCGCCAGGGCGAGGGCCAGACCCCAGACGGTATTAAAGGAAAAAGCCACCAGAGCCGCGCTCAGGATGATACCGCTGACGAGCATCATTACACCGCGTTTCTTATTGGGCATGGAGGCCAAGATAAACGATACCACAATAGCCCCGATGCCAGAAACAGCCATCACCAGTCCCTGCCCGCTGGCGCCAACTTTCAGAATATCTTCCGTAAACAGCGGGAGGAGCATATTGAAAGGCATACCCAGTATGGTGCAGCTGAGCGTGAACGAGAGAATGAGCAGTATGATACTCTCACGCCTGATGTAACGCAGCCCCTCTAGTATCTCGGTCAGCGTACTCTGGGCCTGTTTAACGATAGTATGGGTGGTATGGATAAATACCAGGAAGACGCTGGCTAAGACATAGAGCGCCCCCATAATATAGTAAGCGGCCGCAAAACCCCAGGCGTCGATGATGAATCCGGTGGATGCCGGGGCTATTATCCTGAACAAATTCATCCCCATATTAGTCAGGGATATGGCGTTCATCAGGTCTTCCTGGCTGACGATCTCCGGCACGAAAGCCGCCCGGGACGGCATCATCAGTCCCATTACCATTCCCTGTAAAAAGCTGGTTACTATCAGAATCCACCAGGAACCGGGGATGTCCTCGCTGAGCAGATTAAAGGAAAGCATCAGCCCAACCGCGACGGATATAACCGCCGAGGCCATCTGCCCGTAAATCAATACCTTCTTTTTATCCACGCGGTCGGCAATGGCACCGCCATAAAGAGAAAGGATAATCATGGGCACCGCTCCGGCCAGGGCCATCAGTCCCAGAATCGTCCCGGAATCGGTAAGACGGTAGATGAGCAAACCCCGGGTAACCATCTGCATGTTCATGGGAGCCCAATGCCCTACCAGCGAATAGTAGTACAGGCGGTACATGGGGTTTTTCAGAGACGCAAATGTCCTGAAGCGGCCGAAGAATTTCCGGACTCCAATATCTTCCGATTCTGATTCTGTTTCCCCGGTTATATCAGGTCTGTTCTTCATTCTAACGCTCTAAATCTGATATTGATACACGAAGAGAGGAAATTAGTCCGACGAGTGTTAAAAACACCTTGTGAGGATACACCTCCATTTTACAACGATAGCTACTAGCAGGCAAGGAATCGGGAGACTATCTGCATTGACTTCAAGGTGGCGCACTGCTAACATAATGATGTGAGGCAATCATGACTACGAAGCAATCGGTGGCGAGACTAAACTTATTCCCGTTAACCGCCGAAACTAACGAAAAAGACCATCTGGTAATCGGCGGCTGCGACAGCGTGACGCTGGCGGAGGAATTCGGCACGCCGTTATATGTCTTTGACGAAGCCGATTTACGCGGTCAGTGCACCGCCTTCAAGCAGGAATTCGGCAAGAGCTATCCCGGTACCACCGTATGCTACTCCGCCAAGGCTTTTACCGCCAGGGCGATGCTGCAATTGGTCAGGGATGAGGGTCTCGACCTGGACGTGGTAACCGGAGGTGAGTTAGAACTGGCCCGTACGGCAGGTTTCCCCATGGACCGGATACACTTCCCCGGCAATAATAAGTCGGCGGCGGAACTGGAAACGGCCGTGGAATCCGGAATCGGCCACATTGTGGTGGATAACCTGCACGAGCTGGGCATGCTGATAGATATAGCCGGCAATAGAAAGGTCAATATCCTGCTGCGGCTGACGCCGGGCATCGACCCACATACCCACAAGTTCAATACCACCGGCATCGAAGACTCCAAGTTCGGTTTCCCCCGGGTGACCTGGGACGAGGCGGTAGCCAGGGTTGTTGATACTCCCAATCTAAACTTCGACGGCCTGCATTTCCACCTCGGCTCCGGCATCTTCGAGATGGAACCTTACCAGAAGGCCATAGAAGTAACGCTGGGATATGCCGCTACGATAAAGCAGAAGCACGATTATGTAATAAAGGTCCTGAGCATCGGCGGGGGTTACGGCGTCAGGTATACCGTTGATGAAGACCCGCCCCCCATCTCCGCCTGGGCTGAAGCTATCAGCAACGAGATTAACGCCCGGTGCCGCAAACTTAACCTGACGAAACCAGGACTTATCATCGAGCCGGGCCGGGCTATCGTCGCCCGGGCCGGGATGGCGCTATACCGGGTGGGCGTGATTAAAGATATACCGGACATCCGGCGCTATGTCTGCGTGGACGGTGGCATGGGTGATAATATCCGCCAGCCGATGTACGGCGCCCGGCAGGAAGCCCTGGTAGCCAACCGGGCTACCGCCCGGGAAACGGGTAAGGTCACTATTGCCGGTAAGTACTGCGAATCGGGCGATATCCTGATTAAAGATATCAATATGCCCGATTTGAAAGCCGGGGACGTATTAGCCGTGTCCGGATCCGGCGCCTACGCTGTCCCGCTGCAGAGCAATTATAACGCCTCTTTACGCCCGGCAATCGTTTTCGCCAGAGACGGGAAAGCCCGGCTGGTCCGGCGGCGCGAAACCCTGGAAGACCTGACCCGGCATGATGTCGTCTGACGAGGAGACTTTTAATGTGGCAGGTAACCGGCCAGAACCGGATCGTTTCATTATTGAACCGCAGCCTGGAAACGGGAACACTGGCGCATGCCTATCTCTTGGTTGGGCCGGCGCATGTCGGCAAGATGACACTATCGATCAACCTAGCGATGGCGCTTAACTGCGAGCGGGCTGACCCGCCTTGTGCCGGGTGCCTTTCCTGTAAAAAAATCCAGGCCTCCAATCACTCCGATGTCCGGGTAATCAGTCTGTTGAAAAACGGCGATACCGCCGAGGCCAAGCTAATCAGCATCGACCAGATTAAAGAGTTACTGCATGCCGCCAACCTGCCGCCTTTCGAGGGGAAGCACAAGGTATTCATTATCGACGGCGCCGAACTGATGTCGGTAGATGCCGCCAATTGCCTGCTGAAAACCCTCGAAGAGCCGGTGGCCGGGGTAACCTTTATCTTATTAACTACCAATGACAAACTCCTGCCGGAAACGGTGGTTTCCCGCTGTCAGCGCCTGGAATTAAGGCCGCTATCAACGGAAGAGGTGGCCGCCGCATTAACCGCTAACGACGGCGTCAACCAGGAAAGAGCCAGATTGCTGGCGGGTCTGTCCCGCGGCTGTCTCGGCTGGGCGCTGGTGGCAGCCACTGACGAATCCTTACTCGAACACCGCAACGATAGTCTGGACAGGTTAATGAATATATTGGATTCCAATTATACCGGACGGTTCGATTCCGTCAACCGTATGGCCGCCCAGTTTACCCAGAACCGGGCGGCGATTTATGATACATTGGAATTATGGATGGATTTCTGGCGCGACCTGATGCTCGTTAAGCTGGGTTGCCCTGACCTGATTACCAATATCGACCGTAAAAGCGAAATAATTAAACTGGCCGGCGAATACCGGCTGACCCAGATGACAGATACGATCAAGGGCATCCGCACCACCGCCGAACAACTCGGCCGCAACGCCAATCCGCGGCTGGCACTGGAGGTGCTGATGCTCGATATTCCGGGAAAGGAACCGGGCAAAGCCGAAAAAGCCACCGCCCGGATGACAGGATAAAATGGCTAACATAGCAGGTGTAAGGTTTAAGAAGGCCGGCAAGGTGTATTACTTCGACGCCGGTGATATCGAACTCGCGGCTGGCGATTGCGTGGTGGTGAAAACGACTCGCGGTACCGAGCTGGGGCATGTGGCTATCGCTCCGGGACAGACGGAAAATACGGAATCAGACGAAAACCTGAGTCCGGTGCTACGGAAGGCGGAACCGGAAGATATCCAGCAGGCGCAGGATCTTGAAGTCAAGGCGGGAGAGGCATTGATAGAGTGCGGCAAGATGATAGCCGAACTGCAACTGCCCATGAAACTGCTGTTCGCCGAATATAATCTCGACAGCAGCCGCCTGACCTTCCTGTTCAGTGCCGAAGAAAGGGTCGATTTCCGCGACCTGGTCCGCCGGCTGACCGGCAAGTTCAAGATAAGGGTTGAGCTGCGCCAGGTAGGCACACGGGACGAGGCTAAACTGCTGGGCAGCTTCGGACGGTGCGGCCGCCCCCTGTGCTGTGCCAGCTTTCTCACCGAGTTTTCGCCGGTATCCATCAAGATGGCCAAGGAGCAGGACCTGCCCCTCAACCCGATGAAAATATCCGGGGTATGCGGTCGTTTGATGTGCTGCCTGGCCTACGAAGGTGAGCAGTACCGCAACATCAAAGCCAAGATGCCCAGGATGGGACAACGTGTTTCCACCAATATGGGCGAGGCTACCGTGGTGGGATGTAATACTCTCAAGGAATCGGTGATGGTGGAACTGGAAACCGAAGCCAGGGTGGAACTGCCGCTGGACCAGGTATCTTATTAGTTCGAATGCCGCGGCAGGTACTTCCGCCATTCGTCACGCTTATCCAGGTAATGGTAAGGAATCACGTAATAGTGATTGTTTGACGGCGGCGCCGGTGTTTTAATCAATTTCATGTGGGCTTCCCGGGGTGTCCGGCCCGCTTTATGACGGTTGCAGGCGACGCAGGCACTGACAACGTTTTCCCAGGTATGCTGGCCGCCGCGAAAGCGCGGTATTACATGGTCGAGGGTCAGCTGCCGGGTTTTCAGTCCGCAGTACTGGCAGGTGTATTTATCCCGGTTGAATATCTCAAAGCGTGACATTTTTCTCTGCCGGCGGGGTCTCTTGACCATCTGGGCCAGCCGGATGACCGAAGGCAGGGGGTAAGTATCGGAAATCGAGTGTATATAGCCGAGTCCATCTTCCAGCATCTCGGCCTTGCCCTCGAAGACCAGCACCACCGCCCGCCGGGCGCGGCACACCGCCAGCGGTTCGTAACTCTGATTTAATACCAGTACCGGCAGGTTAATCATCCATAGTTCCCTTTACCTCGTGCTGCCCCCATTTTAACCCAAAGCTAACGCCTGCGCAAGGCGGGGGTAAATCTAGCCGGGATAGTAAGTAACCCCCTGCTCCGGGGACTCCCAGGCAGCCACACTTACCAGACTCACCGGCTCGTTTTTAAGCTTCTCAGTAAGTTCATTATAAATGGTGCCGGCAATATTCTCGGCGGAAGGGTTTATCTTATCGAACGGCGGCACGTCGTTGAGACAGGTATGGTCAAACCGGTCGATAATTTCCTTTAAATACCGTTTCAAATCGTTAAAATCATAGGCCAGGCCGATATCGTTGATCTTTTCCGCTTTCACCTTCACCACCACCCGGTAGCGGTGGCCGTGCATATTCTCGCACTTACCTTTATATTCTCTAAGGTAATGCGCCGCGTCAAAGTGTTTTTCCACAGATATCTCGTACATAATTGGCCTCACTCAGCGTCCAGTTTAAAAACTCCCTGCACCTCGTTAACCGCCTGCTTTAACTCGATGATAGTCTTACCGGCTACCGGGTGCACCACATCCGGGGCAATCTCCGCCAGGGGAACCAGCACGAAAGCCCGTTCCATCATCCGGGGATGCGGTATTACCAGCTCCGGGGTATCTAAAACAGCGTCATCATAGAGCAGAATATCGATATCTATGGCCCTCGGCTCGCCAGTCTTCCCGGTCCGGCCCATCATGCTCTCGATTCCCTTGGCCAGCGTCAGCAGCCCTTCCGGAGTCAGCCGGGTGGCGACCTCACAGACGATGTTCAGAAAACGGGGCTGTTCGGGATTAACCAGCGGTTCGGTGTCATATACCGAGGAAACCTCGCCCATCTTCATCCTCTGCGAAAGCATATCGATGGCCTTGTCGAGATTAGCCCCGCGGTCGCCGAGGTTGGAGCCGATACCGAGATAGACCGTTACCGGTTCAGTCATTTATCGTTCCCCTCCTCACGATGGCATCACTCATTTTACAAACCCGCACGGTAGGCTCCACGTCATGGACACGTACCATGTCGGCCCCGTTGGCGATACCGATGGCCGTTACCGCCAGATTTCCTTCTAGCCTTTCCGCCGGCGGTAAATCAAGCACCAGGCCAATCATCGATTTTCTCGATGTCCCCAGCAGTACCGGCTTGCCCATTTCTCTCAGTTCCGCCAGACGGTTGACCAGTTCCAGGTTCTGTTCCAGGGTTTTTCCGAAGCCTATCCCGGGATCGATGATGATATTTTCTTCCGGCACGCCGGCTTCCTCAGCCAGTTTGATACCGTTTTCAAGGTCGGCGATTACTTTCGCCAGGATACCGGCTTTCGGCGGTGCATCACGCTGATTTGCCATCAGGATAATCGGCAGTCCTGTCTCAGCCGCTATCTCTGCTAGTTCCGGGTCGCGTTTGAGTCCCCAGATATCATTGAGCATAGCGGCGCCGGCTTTTACAGCCTGCCGGGCTACCTCGCTTTTATAGGTATCAATGCTGATGGGAACCGTCAGTTCGGCGGCCAGTCGCTCGATGACGGGTATCACCAGCCGTAGTTCTTCATCGATATCTTCCGGCAAAAGCGGCTCGGTGCCGGGGCGGGTCGATTCCCCGCCGACGTCGATAACGTCGGCGCCCTCGGC
>DAOUER010000014.1:0-9345 GCA_034430375.1 Dehalococcoidales bacterium | reverse complement strand
GATGGACGGTTTGAAGGGATAGCAGGAACTTGAATTTTCTTTCCATGAAGTAGATAATAATCTCTACCATTTTCGTATTCTTCTTTGATTCTACGACTAACCTCGAGTTCCATTGACGGGTTAATGGTCACATAGCCTTTATCAAAGAGGGCATGTAAATCACGTCGCATTAATATTCCATTATCAATGACATGCTGTCCTGACTCAGAATAAGGCTTAATATGAGCTGCATCAAGGGCAGGTAGTGTTCTCTCATTCGTTATTGCACATCGGCGAGCGTATGCGTCTGTAACTAATATACGAAATGAACCTTGACCTAATCTTGGGAAGGTGATAATCGGTTCACCATATTGTGCACGCTCTTCGTGAATTGATGAAATTGAATATGGCGTTCCTTGCAATTGCCTCCATAGTGACAATCCGGGTTCAGTGGAAAAATCATACCTGCGTCCTTGCTGTATACTCTTTTTCCAGTCTGAAGGAATAGGTATCCATGAACTCTCTGGGAGGAAAAATGGGCGCTCGAGGATTATGCAACCTATTGTGTAATCATGCGTGCTGTATTGAGCATGTCGTAATTTTTCAATTCGCGTTCGCATATCGTAAAAATTACTGGCACCATTCTTATTACCAAATGCTTCCCATGCAAGACTGACATGAAGAAGGCTTGAATGAGCAAATATACCACCACCTACAATGAAATTATATGGACTACGTAATTTGAACAGGAATAACTCACCTGGAGAAAGCGCTCTGAATCTAGTTTTTCCTCCTGGTTGCCAGAAATTGACCTCGTCCAATTGAGGTAGACTACTCAAGTATTTATACCAATCATGGTCTGTTATGCCTATATAGGCTTGCATGTTCTTCTACTCTAAATAATCCTTAAGCTTACGACTCCGGCTGGGATGCCGCAGTTTTCTTAAAGCTTTGGCTTCAATCTGGCGTATGCGTTCCCGGGTGACATTGAACTCCACGCCGACTTCCTCCAGCGTACGGCTGCGACCGTCTTCCAGCCCGAACCGGAGCTGTAAAACGCGCTGCTCTCGCGGGGTCAGCGTTCCGAGGACGTCCTCGATTTGCTCTTTGAGTAGCTGCTTGGAGGCGATATCCACCGGCGGCAGGGCGTTCCGGTCCTCGATGGAGTTGCCCAACGGGCTATCTTCCTCCTCACCGATGGGGGATTCCAGCGATATCGGCAGCTGGGATACCTTGACTATCTCCCGCACCTTGTCCGAGGAGACTTCCATCTCCTTGGCGATTTCCCGGGAACTGGGCTCGCGGCCATACTCCTGGGCCAGACGGCGGCTTATCCGGAGGAGTCGGTTGATGGTTTCCACCATGTGCACCGGTATGCGGATGGTGCGGGCCTGGTCGGCGATGGCGCGGGTCAGCGCCTGCCGTATCCACCAGGTGGCATAGGTGCTGAACTTGTACCCCTTACGGTAGTCGAATTTCTCCACCGCCCGCATCAGCCCGATGTTACCCTCCTGGATAAGGTCGAGGAGGGACATGCCGCGGCCGATATGCTTCTTGGCGACACTGACCACCAGGCGGAGGTTGGCTTCAATCAGGTGTCTTTCGGCGTTTTTCCCCTGCTGGGTTATGCGTGAAAAGTGACCGGAATACTGTCTTTCGTTCAGCTTGATAGCGTCGAGGAAGACGGCATCGGCCACCAGGTTTTCAATATCGCTAAATTTTGTATCCTTGCCGATGGCATCCCGGACTTCTTCCGGCAGCAACCGGCTGCCCAGAGACAGTTCGATAATCCTCCTTTCGATATCGCCGGTCGGCTCGGCCAGCTTTTCGGCAATATCTTCGATGAGTTCCGGCTTGATGGCATTATCGATTTGTTCCTGCAATATGTCATTGTAAATACTTTCAATATACTCATCCGTCTTCTTCAGGCGGAAATAGCCATGGATAAGATTGATAAGAGATTGCATTCTGGATAGTCTCAGGATCATCGCCACGATGATATCGGTGGGAGAGGGCTGCCGTCCGTGCTGCTGGAGGTATTCCTGTTTAATATCATTAATGAGCTTCCCCTCTTCCATCTGCTTGGCCAGGATTTTCTCATTATCCGCCGTTAAAAGCTGTACCCTGCCAATCTCGTGAAGATATATCCGTACCGGGTCGTCGGTGATGTCCTGCTCGGAAATTTCTGTAGACGAAACATTAACGGTCGTTTCCACCGAGGGAGTCTTAACGGAATCCAGTTGCTTTCCTTTAGACCAGGGTTCCTTCGGGCCGGAGGGAGCATCATCCTCTTCGTCCTCGTCTTTTGGAATGGTCGGCTTTTCATCTTCGTCTATTTCATCTTCAGGTTCTTCATCATCGTCGTGGTTATTATCATTGATCTTTAATTCGGTATCCTTATCTTTAGCCATCATTCATCTCCTCGCTTCTTTTGGCTTGAGCTTCTTCCGCGACTGTACCTCTTTAAGTCGATTGCTGATATTGATTATTTCTTCGTCAGATTTCTCGGAGTCGGTTCCCCGTGCGAGTGTATTTTTAAGGTATTTTTCTTCCAGGTCCAGTACGGATTTCTGATATCTCTGCTCGATGTTATTGGTGGAAAGCAATTCCTTCCTTACTATTTTATCATATTGCTCGTGGAGAGTGGGGTCAAGGCTTTCTTTTATGTTTGAATTATCTTTGTCGGCCTGCCATGCCAGGAAAATCTCCCGGTTTTCGCTAATTTCAAAATAATCGGCGGTAAGTTCATCTTCGGTGTTTTTCAATTCCGGGTATTGCAGTAATAAGTTCAAGCAGTATTCCTCCATCGGGCTGGTGAATTGAAGGCGTGCGTTGCGGGGTATGACCGGTTTTTGCATCGGCAACTTTCGTCTTACCGCCGCCGGTCTCAGCTGGGCCAGTGACTGATTAATCGTATTTACATCCACCTTCGCTATGCTGGCCAGTTTTTGAATGTAATGGGCCCGGCGCACGGCATCATTCATGCTGTTTATGATTGGCCCCAGTTTATTCACCGCGGCGGATTTATCCCGGGCGGTGGCCAGATCCAACCCGGCGGTAGTTCTGTCGAAAAGGAAATCCATCAGGGGAACCGCTTTATCGATTAGTTTCCGCCAGTTGTTCAAATCTTCCTTGATAATATCATCGGGGTCTTTACCCTCCGGCATGACGACCACCCGGATTTCGGCGTTGAGGATATTCTCGTAGGCGATGGTGCGCAGCATGGCTTCTTCACCGGCGGCATCAGCATCCAGCGCCAGTACCAGGTTTTTACTCAGTTTCTTTAACGCATTTACCTGGGTTTCGGTGACGGCGGTTCCCATGGAAGCCACCGTATTGGTAATGCCGTTCTGGTGGGCGGTGATGACGTCCATGTAGCCTTCCATGATGACCGCCGTGTCCTGTTTGCGGATGTCGGACGCCGCCCGGTCGATACCATACAGAATAGAACTCTTATCGAAAGTGGGCGTCTGCGGCGAGTTCACATACTTGGGCAGCGAATCATCGAGGACCCTGGCCCCGAATCCCATCGTCCGGCCGCGGCCGTCGTGGATGGGGAACATCAATTTACCGCGGAACCGGTCGTGTGTCTTGCCGTCCTCCGACTGATATAATAGCCCGGCGGTCAGCATCACCTCTTCACCGTAGCCCTTTTCCTCCAGGTATTTTTTCAGGTCTTCCCAGCTATCCAGACTGAAACCGATTTGGAAATCACTGATAGTCTGGTCGGTGAAGCCCCGTTTAGATACGTACGCCCGGGCGCTTTCCGCCCCCGGAGATTTAAGCAGCAGGTTATGGAAGTAGAGGGCGGCGGCTTCATTAATCTTATATAGTTCGTCCTTTTCCTCTTTATCCTCAGGGCGCGCCGAATAGGTGGGCAGTACCACGCCGGCCCTATCGGCGAGGAGTCTTAAAGCCTCCCCAAAATCCAGGCTTTCCTTCTTCATAATGAAAGAGAGGACGTCGCCGCCAGTGTTGCAGGCGCCGAAGCAATGCCAGCTCTGCTGTTCCGGATAGACGAAGAAAGAGGGGTGCTTTTCGCTGTGAAACGGGCATATCGCCGTGAGGTTCTTACCCGATTTTTTCAGGGTAGCGTACTGCCCGATAACTTCGACGATGTCCGTTTTCTGTTTTACTTCTTCGATAGCGCTCATGATTTGTTATTGGTAGTCAATGGTATTATCTATGTATCTAAAAGAGAAATATAGATAGGGATTGAAGTATTTCCTCCAGAAATTCCCGCCGTAATAGTTAGCTGTCTCATGCTCTACCAGTAACCGCTTATAGCCACGTTGGTGCGACCATTCAACTGCCCGTTGCAGCATGGCCTGGCCAATCCCTTTACCCCTCAGGTGCGGTTGCGTATAAGCCGCCTTTATCTGGGCAGTCCCGGTTTTTTGCAGGAGAAATCCTTCTTCCCCGGTGGTTGAATCGCCCACGATAAAGTAAGCTCCGGGACTATCTCCTTCGTAGTATACCAGAAACGCATCGCCTTTACCGGCGTGTGATTTCAGATCAGTCGCCACGGTCTTTATTTCGCTATTCTTTGATATGAATATGGGTGAACCGGGGTAGTAGCGCGTATGCTCTACCTGGATTTCTACAAGTTTTCGGTAATCCTTTTCTTCGGTAATTTCAAAATTTTTATTTTCACTTACCGGAGATAAATCCCGGGTGCGTTCTGCCAGGAAAGCCCCGAAGCCTAATTGAAAGATGGTTTCCTGCAGGACGGAATCGTGGGCGAAATGACCGATGATGTGTATATGCTGGCGGTTCCTGGCCCATTCACCGGCCAGTTTCATATACATTCTTTGGTACAGCTCTTGTTTGTCAATAGAAACCGAACTATGGCAAAATACCGGGACCAGCACCGTATTTTGTCCCTTGAACGGAAATAGAAATCCCGTAATCATATAAGCAATCAGCCGGTTCTTCTGGAAAATGGCTACCCCGGGTTCTGCCGCCAGTGATTTCAGAGTGTTGAGAATCCATTCCGGTTCATTTACAGCTCTCGACGGTAGCAGGGGATTCGCTGTCTGCTCATCTTTATAATTTTGAATGAATAATTCAACAGCATCTTTGAGGTAGTCCTGTCTGAAAGGCTCTATCTCATATTTTGGTTTCTTATCGATTTTCTCTAATTCATTGGCGGTGTTCATGTTCCGGTATTCGTCCTGCTTGAAGGCGGTAGTCTTTATTGTAATACTCTTTGTATTGAAAAAAAAGAGGGTTATGCGGGGAAGTTACGTGTTTTTTCATAATAATCGAGTAACGAATCAACCTCGGTGAGATTATTGATGGTAGGGATTCCGGGGGTTTCATTGATATTATTACGGTTTATCACCGCCCCCGCCATGCCCATTTCCCGGGCTTTGGCCACGTATTCCGGCACGTCGTCGATGAACAGGAGGTTCTCGGCCGGGAGGCCGGTTTTCTCCAGGGCGGCGGTATATATCGGTTCGGCCGGCTTCCAGCACCCGATTTGTGAAGATATCACGAAACAATCGAAGTATTTACCGATACCCAGCATATGGAATTTCTTTTCCAGCGATGGCCAGGCGTTGGAGACTACGCCGAATTTCAGCTGTTTCTGGCTGAGTTCCTCTAATACCGTTATGACTTCCGGATAGAGTTCCATTTCTATTTTATCTACCGCTGCGCCGGCCAGCTGCCGTAGTAAATCCTGAGGCGGTTCGATAAGCCCCAGACATTTCAGCACGATATCGTAGTACTGATAGAGCTGTTCCCTTTCTTCATCTTCCGTCATGACGTGATGGTGTTTTTCCAGGAAGGCCATGGCCTCGTCACCGGCAGCATCCATCTTCGACCAGTCGATATCACGGATTCCGTAAGCGTCGATAATACCCCGGAAATAGGGTCCCGGCCAGTAGCTCCCGCCGATGGGACGGACCAGGGTATTGCCAGCATCGAAAAGAATGCCTTTGATTTTCATCTTAAACGTTACTTATCGTAATAAGTTATTATCTCTACACCACCGAAAGCTCTTCTCACTCCCAAGTTTCCCTCCTTCGTAAGGAGGGATTAAGGGAGAATTACCCCCCTTATCCCCTACACTCATCCTGAGTTTGTCGAAAGATTCCCACCCTGCTTCACTTTTATTAATTTACAATGAAAGAAACGATACCCCAAATGAATATTGCAGACGAATAAAATAGCAAAAAGTAAGCAATAAACCAAGAATATTGTGGCCATTTTTTCTTTCTAAAAATCAAATCATATGAACTTGTGATGATTATAAATATTGATGTAATAAAAAGTATTAAACTAGGTTTATTAATATTTAATTCACTCCCATTTATACAAGCTAGAATTAGTGTGATGATTCCCCATATGACCAATATGCCTGAAACAATTAGAAGAAAGTAAAAAATGGGCTTTCCTGTGTCTTTTTTCCTTTCTTCCTTAACCTGTTTAAAAAACAGTGGGTACAGGGCTATTACCAGTACTCCTGTTGCTAAAATAAACATGGAAAATAAAGATTCTGTCATCTTTAATCCCAAAGTAGAAACTTCACTATAGTTAACATAACTCGTATATTACTCTCATTCATAAGGAACGTAAGTGAAATTATTTATACAAGTTTCAAATCTTCGGCCTGTCTGATAGCGTACTGGTCGGTCATGCCGGCAATATAATCGACGACGCTTCGTTCGGCATCGTCGCGGTGGAGGCGGTACTCCTCCGGCATTTTGTTCGCGTGCTTGATGAAATATCCGTAAAGCGAGCGTACTATTTTTCTGGCTTTTTCCGTTTCCTCCCGGGTGGAGGCGGGGTTATAGACTCTTTCAAAAAGGAAGCTATTGAGGGCGGCAGCAGCCACCCGGACCTCGCGGCTCATTTTAATCGCCGGTCTCTCGGCTATTATACCATACGTTCGCACGTCCCAGGAGCGTTCGATGATGTCACTGACCATGGTATTGATGCGTTTGGAGTGAGAATGCCCCAGCATTTGCGCGGCTTCCCCCGGTAAATCGGACTCGCTAAGCATTCCGGCCCGGATGGCGTCGCCGATATCGTGGTTGATATAGGCCACCATGTCCGAAATTTTAACCACCTCGCCTTCAAGTGTGCTTACCTCTCCCCAGTCGTTGCCGAGAACGGCCACCCCGGACTTGGAATGGTTTTTAATGCCGTCCCTCACCTCCAGCGTAAGGTTCAGTCCTTTGCCGTCGTTCTCCAGGAGGTCGACCACTCTCAGGCTTTGTTCGTTATGCCTGAAACCCCCGGCGCACAGCTCGTTGAGGACATCCTCGCCGATATGCCCGAAAGGCGTATGTCCCAGGTCGTGGCCCATGGCTATTGCCTCGGTCAGGTCTTCGTTGAGGTTCAGGGCGCGGGTGATGGTACGGGCTATCTGGGAGACCTCCAGTGTGTGCGTCAGCCGGGTGACATAATGGTCGCCGGAGGGAGCGATGAATACCTGGGTCTTGTGCTTGAGTCGGCGGAACGACTTACTGTGGATGATGCGGTCGCGGTCCCGCTGGAAAGCTGTACGCACGGGGTCGGGAGCTTCGGGAGTAAGCCGGCCTTGCGAAAGCCTGCTCCTGACGGCGTGAGGAGAGAGGTTTTCTTCTCTCTCCTCACTCATCTCGCGTATATTTAATTGTTCAATCACTTTATGCCCAGTTTTGCCTCGGCTGCGGCGATTATATCGCGGGTGATGTCAATCATGTCCGGGCTGACCGAAACCGATGTGCAGCCCCATTCAACCAGCTTCTCCGTAATCTCCGGGTATACCGAAGGTGCCTGACCGCAGATGGAGCAGGTTACCCCCCTTGCTTTGCAGGTCCTGACGACTTTTTCGATTGATATCATCACGGCATCGTTGCGTTCGTCGAATGTCTCGGCCAGTTTCGAGCTGTCGCGGTCGATGCCCAGTGTTAGCTGGGTGAGGTCGTTGGACCCGATGGAAATGCCGTCGATGCCTACGTCCAGGAATTTATCCAGGAGAATAACGTTGGAGGGTACCTCGCACATCATCCATATCTTAAAGTTCTCGGCACGCTTCAGCCCCTCTTCCGCCATGATTTTAAGCGTACTTTCCAGTTCCGATACGGTCCGCACGAAGGGTATCATCACCCAGAGGTTATCGTACTGTTCGCGGACCTTCTTGATGGCATCCAGCTCAAGTTTGAAGGTCTCGATGTCGGTAATATAACGGGAAGCGCCGCGGTAGCCTATCATCGGGTTTTCTTCGTCTTCTTCGTACTTCTCGCCGCCTTTCAGCGATTTATATTCATTCGACTTAAAATCATTGGTGCGGTAGACTACCTGGCGGGGATAGAATGCCTTGGTGAATTTCATTAATTCACCGGCAAGTTTATCGGTGAATTCCCCGCCGCGTCCCTCGGCAATCATGGCGCTGGGGTGCTCCCCGATTTCGGCTACCATGAACTCGGCGCGCAACAGACCGATGCCGTCTACATCCCGGACGGCGACGCGGTCGACGATATCCGGCTGGGCCAGGTTGGCCAGGAGCTTGGTCTTGGTAACCACCTCGCCGCGGGCCCGGATTTTAACGTCCGACTTTATTTCTATCTTTCCGGGATAGACCTTGCCGTTACTGCCGTCGACGGTGATTACCTGGTTGTCTTTCAGGGTGGTGGTAGCGTTTTCGCAGCCGACGATGCAGGGGATGCCCAGTTCACGGCTGACAATCGCCGCGTGGGCGGTCCGTCCGCCGCGGTCGGTGACGATACCTGCCGCCCGCTTCATGGCGGGGACAAAGTCCGGGGTGGTCATTTCCGCCACCAGGACATCGCCTTCCAGCACTTTATCAATCTGGGAGGGGTCGGGCACTATTTTTACCGGGCCGTAGGCCACACCCGGACTGGCGGCGGCGCCGGATAAAAGAACCGGGGCGTCGATATCATGAGTCTCCCCGGTTTCTTCTTTGATGGTGGTAATCGGTCTTGTCTGTACAATATAAATTTCACCCTTTTCCGTGGCCCATTCGATGTCTTGGGGGAAATTATAGTGGTCTTCCAGTTGTTTGCCGATTTTAGCCAGGGCGATAATCTCTTCGTCGGTGATTTTTTGCTTCGCCTGTTCCTCCGGGGTCAGGTCAATCTTGATATTTTCTTCCTCGCTATGGTTGTGGATATCTCTGACCAGTTTCCATTCCTGCGCCTTGATTTCTTTTATCAGGATTTTGGTATCGGATTTATTGACGATATAATGGTCCGGGGTCACGTCACCGGAAACAATCATCTCCCCGAGCCCCAGCACGGCTTCAATGGCGATTTTTCCTCGGTCATTGGTGGTGGGTTCTACGGTGAACATTACGCCGGCCGCCTCGGACTGTACCATGTGCTGTACCGGTACGGCTATGCCCACCTTGAAATG
>DAOUER010000013.1:0-8194 GCA_034430375.1 Dehalococcoidales bacterium | reverse complement strand
TCCATCATGTGGAATTCGCGTACCCGTATCAGGCCGCCCCGGGGACGGATTTCGTCACGGAACTTGACCTGTATCTGGTAAACCATCTTCGGCAGGTCACGGTAGCTCTGGATAAAACGTGAGGCCAGCTGGGTAATCACTTCTTCGTGCGTCATGCCCAGAACCAGCCGTCGGTCGCGGCGGTCGGCGAGAGTGAAGAGCACGTCTACCTTGTCCCGGCCACTCCGCTGCCACATTTCCAGAGGCTGTAACACCGGTAGATGCACTTCCTGTCCACCGGCGGCATCCATTTCCTCACGGACGATATTCTCGATTTTCCGCAGCACCCGCCAGCCCAGCGGCAGGTAGGAATATATGCCGGCCGCCAGCTGGTTTACCATCCCGGCCCTGACCAGCAGCCGGTGACTGATGGTATCCGCGTCGGCGGGTACTTCTCTCTGTGTTTTTCCGAACAGCTTTGATATACGCACGTGCCTACTCCGTTATCGTTATTTACCCATTATATGCCGAATGCACGCCACCTGGCTACATTCAGGCATTGCATCTCGTAGCCAGACCATTTATCTCGTCTTCAACAGCGAGAAGGTCGACCTCCTGGGCAGTAATCAGCTTATCCAGCATATCGTGTACGGCCTTCAGTTTAGCCGCCTCACTGGGATTGGTGCTGGCATTATGTTCCGCAACGACGGCCTGGTCCTCTACGATTAACTGATTGACAATTTCCACCCTGATGTTGTATTCCTTAATCAAAGCGTTATAGCTCTTCATGTCCGCCGGGCTTTCAAAATACCATCCCTGATAATACAGTTCGTTATCGGCCTTATAAACTGCGTAGCCGCCGGTGGTTTCCAGCGCCAGGTATTGCCCGTCATTGATTTCGGCCAGGACCCAGGCATGGTCGGAAAGCAGGATATCATCCATCGGTATATCGATATCACCGACGACAATCAGGGCGTTTATACCCCGGGCCTTGAGCATATTCCACACTTCCATGGACATATCCGAGCAGACAAAGAGATCGGCTTTACTGTAGATGTGGGTATCGTGGTAATACTCGATGATATTCATCACCGTTTCCAGCGTGTTTTCACCGGTGAGGTCATACTGCCCGGTCATGCCGCTTATCTGGATTTGAAGCTCGGTAATGATTGCCTCGGCTGCTTCTAAATCATCCTCAGCTGAGTCCCTGGCGGATTCCAGTGTCGCTTTTTCTACCTGTAGGCCGGAAATCTGGAGATTGGCTTCATTTAGCTGGCGGACAATGTCGTTATATTCTTCGGCGGAGATACCGCCGCTCTGGCATCCCGAAAGCGTTATGACAACTAATAATAGAAGAGTTATCACCGGTATGAATATTTTCTTTTTCATGATGTCTCCCGTGTTAGCGTTTTCTTCTATTATTCAATAACACTTACCGTGCAGGGAATAGTACCATAGTCCTTACTGTCAATCTCGATACCTATCTGAAAAGTGTATTCACCGGTGGCAACACCGGCGGATATAGCTATCGCCAGCACCGTCAGTAGCATACCGAATCGTCCTCCCCCGCCCACATCGTTAAGTCCTACTCCTTCCGATACAGCGACGGAATACAGTGCCAGTTCACTATCAATAAGACCGCCCTCTTTATAAACAGAGATTATGTTGTTCCTGGTTTCTCCGGCTTTAGTTTCGATGTTACGGCGATAATTGATATTGAGACTGCCCAACACCACATCAACGGACTGGATGGAGGGCCATTTATCAGGCTCTCCTACTTGGTGGACATTAGCCCGATATGCGTCACCGCCGGGTGTATGAACAATATCGTCCGGGGCTTCGGTTGCTACCGATGTGGGTAAAGCACCATTGGTAAGGGACGTTCGTTCACCACCCTGGCAACCGGAAATCAAAGGTAATACAACCGCTACTATTAAAACTACTGAAATGAATATCTTTTTCATTTACTACTCACCACCTCTGTGGATATCTTATAATCCACCCCCTGTGTCCCCCTCTCCTATCAAGGAGAGGGGGAGGTTTTGGGAAGAGGGGCTGCGCCCCTCTTAAACACTCCCATGTCTACAGTCCCTCCACCTCTTTCATCAGGGCGGTGAAGAAGTCTTTTTCCTCCACCACCGCCACCTTTTTACCCTTTTTAAAGATAACGCCCCTGCCCTTGCCGCAGGCGATTCCGACATCGGCGTCCCGGGCCTCGCCGGGGCCGTTTACCACGCAGCCCATGACGGCTACTTTAATCGGTTTGTCTATCCTGGCCAGTTCAGCTTCGACAGCTTGAGCTAAAGCTACCACGTCAGCCTCAGTCCTGCCGCAGGTCGGACAGCTAACGAGTACCGGCCCGCGTTGCCGGAGGTTCAGACTCTTGAGTATCTCGTAAGCTGCGGTGACTTCCTCGTGGGGCGGTGCGGTCAGAGATACCCTTATCGTATCCCCGATGCCCAGCCAGAGCAACGTCCCGATGCCCACCGTGCTGCGGATAATCCCGGTGCGGGGCGTTCCCGCCTCGGTGATGCCGATATGCAGGGGATAAGGCGTCTTGTCGGCAATGCTCTGATATGCCGTGATAGTGATGGGGACATCGAAAGCTTTCAGCGATATTTTTATAAGGTCGAAGTCCAGGCTTTCCAGCAGCTGCACCTGCTCCAGGGCGGCTTCCACCATTCCCTCGGCTATTCCCAATTCCCGATTGACTGTGACGGGCAGGCTGCCGGCGTTCACCCCGATGCGTATGGGGACTCCCCTGTCCTTGGCTGCCAACACCACCGCTTTTACCTTGTCCGCTTCACCGATATTACCCGGATTTAACCGCAGTCCATCGGCGCCGCTTTCCAGGGCCGCCAGCGCCAGGCGGTAATCGAAGTGGATATCGGCTATCAGCGGAATCTTTATACCTTTCTTTATGTCAACTATAGCTTTAGCGGCCGTTTCGTCGGGCACGGCCACTCTTATCAACTCGCAACCGTATTCCTCGAGCTCTTTTATCTGGTCGATGGTCGCCCGGACATCACGGGTGTCGGTCTTGGTCATCGACTGCACTACTACCGGTCCGCCGCCGCCGATGGTCACTTCCCCTATTTTTATGGCCTTACTGATGCGGCGTTTGTTCATTATTCCTTTTCTACCTCTCCCCCTGCCCCCTCTCCTATCAAGGAGAGGGGGAGTTTTATAAAAGAGGGGCTGCGCCCCTCTTAGACGCCCCGTTCTATACTATCCGTCATTCCCGCTAAAGTGGGGAGCCATATTTTTCCAACCTCACCCCTTCAAATTCCCGCCTCCGTTAGTTTCATGGTATCAGGCTCTCTCCGGCAATAATACGGGCTATATCCTGGTAAGTTATCGCCAGCATGGCGGCAATCAGCAGGAAAAAGCCGATGGTATGAACCAGGCCTTCCACCTTGGGCGATATCCGTTTGCCGCCCCTTATCCACTCGATTAAAACGAAAGCTATCCTGCCGCCGTCGAGGGCCGGCAGCGGGAAGATATTAATTATTGCCAGGTTGATACTGAAGAAGGCTGCGAACTGCAGCAGGTAGCTGAACCCGGCCCGGGCCGCTTCTCCGGTAATCTCCGCGATGCCCACCGGTCCGGCTATCGTGGCCGGTGCCGAACCGGCGACCAGGCTGATAATCCCATTTTTATACAGGATATAAGTGTCAATGCACTCACTGAATCCCATCGGTATCGCTTCCCAGAAGTGATAACTTTCCCTGACAGTTTCAATATCCGACATCAGGGTAAGGACACCGACGGCCCCCTCCCCTTCAGGGGGCTGCCACCGGGGTACCATGTTTAATGTCTCACGGGTAGCGTCCGTATGCTCCACGATGATTTCCAGTTCCTGCCCCAGTTTGAGTTGAATTTCGCGGGAGACATCAACGTTGTTCTGCACCGTTTTACCGTTTACCGCCACGATAGTATCGCCGACCTCTATACCCGCCTCCGCCGCCGGGGAATCGGCCGCAACTTCCTCGATGGTTACCGTTCCCTCCACGACATTATGGGGAATCATAAAGGCCAGGGTGAAAAGAACCAGGGGGAGTATGGCATTCATTATCGAACCGGCCGCCAGGACCATAATACGGACCGGAGGTTTTTTACTGGCCAGGCTCCCCGGTACGTCGGGGTCTTCCTCTCCGGCCAGCTTCACAAAACCCCCGATAGGTATGGCGTTGATGGAATACCGCGTGCCGCCGCGCGTAAAAGACCAGAGTCGCGGGGGAAAAAACAGGCCGAATTCTTCTACCTTTACACCCGCGAGCCGGGCGGTAACGTAATGTCCCATTTCATGGGCCAAGACAAGGACGATGAGCACTCCCAGCAGCGAAAATATAGTGGTCAGCATTCGTCACTCCCGCCACCCAGTTCCAGGGCTTTTTCACCGGCTTTCCTACCGGCCGCCATAATCTCGTTCAGATTGGGGTGCTTGACATTTTTATGCTGCTCCAGCGTTTTCTCTATTATCACGGGGATTTCCATAAATTTTATCTTCCCGTTAAGGAACAATTCCACGGTTGCTTCGTCGGCGCCGCAGAGGGCGGCGGGGTAAGTTCCCCCAAGATTAATCGCTTCTACCGCCAGCCGTAGACAGGGGAATTTCTTCGTATCGGGCTGCTCGAAGGTAAGGCTGTGTACTTTTTTAAAGTCCAGCACCGGCAGGTCCCGATTGGCCAGGCGTTCCGGCCAGGTAAGGGCGCACTGAATGGGCAAACGCATGTCCGGAGGACTCAACTGGGCTTTCACCGAACCATCTTCAAATTCGACCATGGAGTGGATGATACTCTGGTGATGGATTACAACGCTGATGTCGTCCACCGGCATACCGAAAAGCCAGTGGGCTTCGATGATTTCCAGTCCCTTATTCATCAGAGTCGCTGAATCGATGGTAATTTTCCGGCCCATGCGCCACGAAGGATGCGCCAAGGCATCTTCTACGGTTACCTTATTCAGTTTCGCTTTGGAAAAGGAACGAAACGGCCCGCCGGAAGCCGTCAGGATAATACGCTTTGGTTTTTGCGTTTCGCCATGAAGACACTGCCAGATAGCGCTGTGCTCGCTGTCGACGGGGAGAATCCGGGCGCCGCCTTTTTTTACCTCGTTAATCAGGATTTCACCGGCAGCCACCAGCGATTCCTTATTGGCCAGGGCGATGGTTTTACCGGCTTTAGCCGCCACCAGCGCCGCCTGAAGAGCCCCGGTACCGGACGTAGCGATAACCACGATATCCACTTCACGGTGACCGGCTATATCTTCCAGTGATATGAATTTACAGGATGTAAAATCTTCGGGTTTTACGTCGTCGGTCAGGTAGTTGATATACCGCGGCTGGAATTCATCTACCTGCCTCTTAAGTAATTTAGTGTTCCGACCGGCTGTTAATCCCACTACCTGAAACCTTCCCGGTAAAGCGCGGATTACATCCAGAGTCTGCCGTCCGATGGAGCCCGTCGAGCCTAAAACGGCTACCCGCTTGATTTCACTGCCCATTACAGCTATATCTTACTACAAATACGGGCTTGAAGCTACGGGCATATTGCTAGCATCACTGTGAAGAGAATAGTGTAGAAAAAAGCGATGTATGGGTTTGATAAATGACTCCGGTAATATGGATTACCGACAGTTAGCTGAAGGTAAGTTCAGATTTTATAGCTTCTTCACCGCGGTAATAAGTAACGGCCACATGGCCGCCGGATACTACGGAACCCAGGGCTTTTTCCAACTCGGCGACATTATTAACGCGTTTTTGACCGATTACGGTGATAATATCCCCGGTTTTTATCCCGGCCTTGTCTCCGGCAGAAGATGGCGTTACCGAACCTACCAGAACACCGAAAACGGGCGGTTCTCCCGGTTTCCGGGCGGCGCTGCTGGCATCAGCTACTTTCATCCCGAGTTTGGGTCGCTGTCGGTTGCCCCCCGCGGAGATAAGCTGCTGCAGTCGCGGACGGTCGAAACCGATAACCGCCTGACCGTCGACAACGATTACCGGCACCCCCATCTGACCGGTCAGCTTTACCATTTCGCTGGCGGCATTACGATCCCGGGATACATCATACTCGGTGTATTTGACCCCAAGTTCGCCAAGAAAACTCTTGGCCTGGTGACAGTAACCACAGGTTGGTGTGGTGTATATCTTAACGTCCATTATTCACTCTCCACGGCTGTTCAGGACTTACTCTCTTTTTCCAGCTTTACTTTGGATATTTTGGGGAGCTTTAACGGATTAGTCTTACGCTTCGGGTCGTTCAGGTTAATAATAGAATTATGGAAAACCCTGGATTCACCACAAATTTTACATTCGCCGCGACTCCGCGGTCCGTTGGCTGCTTCAATCACCCAGAAGTGATTGCATTTATTTCCATCACGGGTTTCTTCAGTATTTTCTTTGACTATCTCTTTACATTTCTGTCGCATCACACACCCCCGTTTTCATTACTGATATTCTAGTCCAGCCCGGCAATTATGTCTGCGACTTTTGTCCCAAAATATCCCGGGCAATGAGTAAAGTAACAATAGTATATGAATAATAGAGATTAATCTGAGGAAATAATAATGAAGTGTTTACAGGGGGTTATTTAGAGATTTTCCGGGGTATTTTCCATAACTACTTCAAAGGCACAATAGATGGCTTTGTTGGGGCAAATATCTTCACAAAGGGTGCACCATTGCCGGCAACCGCTGCAATCGTTACGGGGAATTATGACGGCTTTACTATCAACTATAGCTATGATTTGGCAACTACATACGCTGGCGCATAATCCACACCCATTACATTTTTCAACGTCTATCTGCGGCATATCTGCCATGGTCCTTCTCCATCATTTCTTATTTTATTCCCGAACGGCTACCGTTGTCTGTGACGTTTCTCTCATTTGTTGGTCCCCGCCAGCGCCATGAGAGTTTCCTGGTTGGTAATGATTACCCGGTTTCGCTCCATCCTGATGGTGCCCTCTTCTTCCAGGGTCTTCAATGACCGGCCCACCATTTCCCGGGCTGTCCCGATCATCGCCGCCATTTCCTGCTGGGTCAGCCGCGGCTTTTCGTCCGAGCCGTTGCCGGCGTATTCAAGCAGCACCTTAGCCACCCGGCCGGTAACGTTGCGGAAGGATAAATCCTCTACCAGAGATACCAGCTGGGTGACCCTCTGTGAGAGAATTTGAATCACGTTCGCGGCTACCCGGGGGTATTCCCGGATGATAACTTCCATATCACTTTTTTTAATGGCGCAGGTCACCACATTGCCCATAGCCTCGGCGCTGGCCAGGTTGGATTCGCCGCCGAATACCGGCACGTCGTTGAATGATTCACCGGGACGGATAATCTGCAGTATCTGTTCCTTACCATCCGCCGAGGTTTTAAAAACCTTGACCACACCTTCAACCACGAAAAAGAGCGTATCGGCCGCGCCCCCCTCGAAAAGCAGTATTTCACCCTTGCTTACTTTCTTTTCGTAGAAATGCTGCTTTATAGAGTCGTATTCGGATGAAGATAACCCGGAAAAATGGGGCATCATCTGAATATATTCAATCCGGTTATTCATATTTTCGGCAAAACCCCCCGAGGATCTGTTTGAATCAGATGCTAGATTATAACAACTAACGACCCGCCAGGTAAAGTAATCAGGCGGATACACGAGAGCAGGCACGGCATTTTAAGAAAATAAGAGGAATTCTGAAATACTTGAGGACTTTCCCGGCATATTAGCCCAGTTTGTGAAAGCAGTACCCCACACCCGACTCGGTGAGGATGTATTTCGGCTGGGAAGGGTCAGGCTCTATTTTCTGACGCAGATGCGATATGTAGATGCGAACGTAATCTACATCATCAATATATTCCCAGCCCCAGACATTTTCCAGGACCTGCTGGTGCGAAAGGATGCGGTCGGCGTTCTCGATGAGCAAAGCCAAAAGGCGGAATTCCCGGGGAGTTAGTTTGAGTCGCTCACCGTTGACTTCTACTTTTCTTTCCTCGACATCAACCGTGAGGTATCCGTCGGAATAGGTCGTTCTCTGCTTCTTCTCCAGATAGGAAGGCTGTTCGGCGCGTCTTAACGCCGAGTGCACCCTGGCCAGGAGTTCGCGGTTGCCCACCGGTTTGGTAAGATATTCATCCGCGCCGCATTCCAGACCACGCACAATATCGTCCTCGCTGGTTTTCTTACCGGTGAGCATAATTATGGGAATATCCGTAATTTCCC
>DAOUER010000012.1:0-9606 GCA_034430375.1 Dehalococcoidales bacterium | reverse complement strand
AAGCAAAGTATCCCGTCCACATCCAATCCGGGATTGACCGGGCGATAGGCCGGTTCCGATTGAGTTGCCGGGACGCTAAAGCGCTCATTGAAGCGTGGCAGGAACTCTTGGAGGACTTGGTTAGCCTCTTCAAGCGTGCGTGCACCGGCCAGTCGCAGTTCCGTCACGAGCCGATCCTGGAAGGTTCCATTGGCTCGCTCAATACGCCCTTTCGCTTCGGGACTGCGAGCGAATACCTGGGTCACACCCATTTCACGCATAGCGCGGCCGAACTGGGTCGGATTGCGCTTCTCAGTAAGAGCTCCTTCCAGGGCCTCTTTTGCTTTACCGTTATAGCGGAAGGCGAAGTGTCGATCGCTATAGAGCGCTAATGGAATGCCCTTTTGTTGGATGATCCCACGCATTAACCGGAAATAACCCTCGGTATTCTCCTGCTTTTGAAACAGCGCGAAAGGGGCCGTGCCGGTGGCATCGTCTATAGCCAAAAGAAGAGTGAGCCAGGATCCTCGTTCTTCCAACCAGCGGTGATGACTGCCATCGATCTGAACCAACATTCCTTCTTGTGGCATTCGCTCGCGCCGATAGCGATGGCGCGGAAACTGGCGGTGGCGGGGGCTGGGAATCCCGGCACCTGTGAGAAAACGTCGCACCGTAGAACGGGATAGTATTATTCCCTCTCGTTCCGCCAGAAGCTCCGTGAAGTGCGTGTGGTTAACTCCCAGGTAGCGCTTGCGGGCTAAGGCCATGACATGTGCCTTAACCGTCGGGGAGGTGGCGTTTGGAGGTAAGCGGTCACGGTTACCGTGGGCTAGCACTGCAGCTCCATATTTCCGATATGCTGCCAGGATTCGCCAGGTATGACGTTCACTTAAACCCAAGATGTAAGCCGCCTCTCCCACCCCCATCTTCCCCACCAATACCAGATTCAATGTCTGTAATCTTCCTTGTTCTTGTTGTGTCATTGTCAGTCCTCTCATGACTGACATTTTCCCTGATCAGTTAGCTACTGACCAAATTGTAGACCAACGACAAGAGGTGTATAATCGATATAATCAAAAAGACTTATTTTTAATAATCAGCTAACAATGATAGTTAATCCAACTTTACTGGCAAATATTCATGGTTATGTTATTTTCCACATGAACTTATAATCGATGTGTTAAGCCGAGAATATTCTTGTGCTTAAATCCAAATATTGAATAATGGAACCATATGCTAAGTTTAATCAATGAAAGAAGGAAGATATGAGAAAAGATAAATATTTATGGGTAACAGCTTCGAGATCAAAACCAGGAAAGGAAGAGGAATTCAACAAGTGGTATGACCAGCATGTAACGACGTTCTTCCAGTTTCCAGGCCTCAAGAGAGTCTGTCGCAACCGATGCTTCAATTCTTTTGAATTTGGCGATACCTGCGCGCAGTATTTAACCATTTATGAGTTTAATAACAAGGAAGCGCTGGAGGCTTTCAGTAAAAGCGAGGTTATGGAGATAGCGAAAAAAGAATACGAGGATGGGTATGAGAAAGTCGCCGAAGGTTTGTGGACAGGCTGGTGGGAACCGATGAAGACCCTAGAGAGAGAGTGAAGAGCCAGAGAGTAGAAGTATAAGAGATGAAACTCACAGCTTCCCGGTCTACAATTATTATTAGGTATAAACACGAACTACTGAAAATAATGATGAGGGCAGTGGGACGCGGATTTTCTATAACAACTTCTTTATAATGAAACCTCATTTTCACAACGAGAGTCTATTCTGGAATGATACCGAATGATTTCATATAATCGAGTCAGAGTAACCTGAATAATTTTAAGGAGGAAGGTATAAATGGAAAAGGCCAGATACTTATGGTTGGTAACCTCGAAGGCGGACCCGGAAAAGGAAGAAGAGTACAACAAATGGTATGACCAGCATGTTTCAACATTCTTTGAGTTTCCAGGTCTTAAGAGAGTGGTCCGAAATAAATGTTACCAGCCGATGCAAAATCCCGATTCTTGTCCTCAATACGTGGTGATTTACGAGTTCGATACAAAGGAAGACCTGGAGGCTTTCCTAAAGAGTGATGCGGCACAGGCGGGTAAGAAGGAATTTGAAGAGGGATGGAAAGGGTTCGGGGATTTTTTGTGGTCAGGCTGGTATGAGCCGGTAAAGGAACTTGAAAGGTAAAAATTATGTCGATAAAAAGTAGTCAGGATGAGAACAAACAGCATTGATGGATATAGAAAACAGCCCAAGGAATAAACGAGGAGGAACTAAAATTGAAGGCAGTAATAGTTGAAGAATACGGACATGCCGTACTTAAAGATATACCTCTCCGGGAAGTAGGTCATGAAGAGGTCAAGGTTAGGATCGCTTACTGCGGAGTAGGTGGATTGGATCCATATATTATCACCGGGGAAGTCCCCCTGGAATTACCGTGGCACCTGGGTTACCAGGCATCGGGTATCATCGAAGAACTTGATGAGAATGCGACTGCTCGAGGGTTGAAGGTCGGCGACCGGGTGGCCCTAGATCAGCACACGTTCTGCGGTTCGTGTTACAATTGCATGCACGACCGCCAGAATTTCTGTGAAGCTCTCAACAACTCGTTCATGGATGCCATGATGGCGGAATACAATGTCATCCACCAGCAGCAGGTCTGGAAAATACCGGACTCAATGTCACTCGAAGAAGCCACGCTCGTTGAGAACATCGGTGCGGCAATGCCTGCTATCACGCTGGCCCCCTTTAAAATTGGAGATAGTTTTATTTTGATAGGCGCCGGCACCTGTGGACTTATTATACTACAATTGGCAAAATTACAGGGTGCTACGAAGATAACCATTGTTGAACCTGTGGAGGCTAAAAGGAACCTGGCATTAAAATTCGGTGCCGATTACGTGATCGACCCGAAGAGCCAAAACATCGTTAAAGAAGCCATGAAAATTACAGAAAATCGCGGCTTCGATCGGATAGTGGAAGGTTCGGGCGATTCTTCCATGTTCCCTGCTTGTGTTGAAATGGTGGCGCAATGCGGTAAAATGGTCATTTTTTCAATATATGTTGAGCATCCCGTGTTGAAGTTCGATTTCGAAAAAATCTGGTTCAAAGAAGCAGCGATACAGGGAGTGTTCGGACAGCCGAACCTGTTCCCAAGGGCCGTCGACATAGCACCCAAGCTGGATCTCAAGTCCATGTTAGGCCCGGTATATCCATTGGAAAAATGGCAGGAGGCAATAGACGCTCACAAGACGATGCAGCACGCCCGGGTACTGGTAAAATGCACGTAATCTTCTATTATTACAACTGGGTGATATACCCTGCAGTACAGTATTGTATTCTAGCTAGCTGAAGCCGGGGCCAATCCTAGCTCTACGGCATAATTCTTTGATGATTTGCCAGACACGCTGCCGTGTCAAATTCAGGCAATCATGGGCTTCAAAGAATTCCAACATTATTGTCCTTAATAGAGGATTTATTCTTATAGTGCGGATGCCCTGCTTGGTCTCTAGCTTCCATTCGCCATTTCGCCTGTTAACACATTCCCAGCAAGTGCATGATTGCCGACGGGGCACTTCTATAGTATTCTCCTCGAAATTAACCCACGTACGGCGTAGGTGACAAAGCTCTCCAACACGCAGTCCTGCCCACTGGAGAACGCCAACGATAAATCTATCCCTGATACTGGTACATACTCCCCAGAGCTCAGCTAGCTCTTGAGGATTGGGTGCATCATCCTTGCAAGACTGACCAAGGGGTCGAGGTTTACCGGGCACCGACAGCCTCCTTGTCTGCAAATACCTCCACTGGCCATAAGACCTCTAGCTTTTTGAACTTTTTCTGCTTCAACTTATTGAGATTGGCAAGCCTGTCCCTGATTGCTGCTAGGTGAGGCTTGTCACTGTATAATTTATCTGTGTCTGGTAGTGGTCTGTGTACAATTTTGTTAAATTTAGTGATAAAATTATAGGCCGAGCCTAAAAAAGTAGGTTTTGAGCCTGTTTTGCACTTGACATGAGCGTGACAATGGGTTATTGTGTATAGCAAATACCGATAAGGAAGGAGGATACAATGCAAGCATATTGTGTGAAATGCCGTGCCAAGAAAGAGATGAAGGATGCAAAATCCATCACCATGAAGAACGGCAAACCGGCAACGCAGGGTGTATGCCCGTCCTGTGGGACCAAGATGTTTAGAATCGGTAAGAGTTAAGCCGGTTTTTTATTTTAGGGATTTAAATATTCAATTAAGCTGGGTATTTTCCGCTTTAGGAGTATCCAGCTTTCTTTTTTACAGGGAACCTGACAGCCCTCCGGTTTTCAGGGGTTCGTTACGTACCTGGTCACAAGATCGGTGGTATTGACCGCGTTCAGCTTGCGGAACATCAGTGAGAAGCGGTTTTCCAGTTCGGTCATTATCGTACCGAGTGTTGCTTCCGGAAGGTTCCAGAGTTCTTTCTTATAATCCCCGAGAGCTTTCTTACGCGTCTTGTACTGGAACTGCTCATCGGTTTCGCCTTCTTTCCTCTCGTCGCTGTATTTTTTAGCTAGGTGTGCGTATATCTCTTGGCGTAAATCCGCGGGGAAAGCTTGGCTATCGTAGATAATGTTCTGGAATCCGGTGGCCAGGTGTACTTCCAGTGTCCCGGACTTGGTAAACATATCGAAAGCCTCATCGGGGAGCGTGGATGCGCCGTGTTGTACCGCCCCGCCCATGCCGTATTCCTCCCGGGCGACCTTTGAAAGCTCTCTTAGTACATCAAAATCTATCTTGACCCGGGCGATTGACCCGTCCGGCAGGACGACGCCCCCGTGAGAAGTGCCGGTCTGGATGCTTATCTTGGAGATACCCTTAACATCATTGCCGAGATAGCCCTGATAACCCTCCATGAAAGCCCGCAGGTCGGCGACGGTGCTGTTGCCCTTGCCGATTTCACCGATTTCACCGCCGACTGATATGGTTACGCCTTCGGGCTCGATTTCCCGGATATAACTGGTTAGTTCGGCGGTTATCCGTGAGTTTAAAGTCTGCTGTTCGATAAGGTCTTCTTTTTCTATGTCCACCAGCGTGGATGCATCGATATCTATATTATAAAAGCCAGCTTCGACGGCTTCTTTTATTAGATTTCTCATGGTGTTGATTTCAGTCGCCGGGTCTTCGCCGTACTTTTTCCTGTTTAACTGGAAATGGTCTCCCTGGATGAACACCGGTCCCCGGTAGCCTTCGCGGATGGCGGCGGCTAATACACAGGCGGTATATTCACCGGGGGACTGCTCGGTATAGCCAATCTCCGACCGGGCGATTTCAAAAATCATAGCGCCGACATTGTCTTTAAGGGCAGCCCGGAAAACGGCGCGGGCGGTATCGTAGGCGATACCGCGGATATTGATGGCCGGTACCGTGACATTCTGGTATAGACCCTTACCGGAAGCTTCGTAGAGACTCTGAATACTGGCCGGCCGAATCCCCCGAGAAACGGCCAGGTCACGGATTTTCTGCTTTGCTTCGGTTCTGGCACCGCTGTCTCCATTGAAGACAGCCGTTCTAATCAATGTGTCGGTATTTACCTTCTCTGGTTCGTTATTCATCATTATCATTCCCCTTTCAGTTGATAATAGTACGGCGCCCGTTATACCTGTCTTTATCGTAGTGTATATCAGGATTTACCAGATTCAGTTTTCCGTAAATATTTTCCAGTGATGTGCAGGTAATTTCACCTTCTTGGAGACATACCATTTTCCCGAAATCCTCTTTAGATACCAGGTCGATGGCGGCGATGCCGAAGTATCTCCCCATGCGGCGGTCGTAAGCGCTGGGAGCCCCACCCCGCTGTAGATGACTTAAAATCACGCTCCGGCTCTCCAGGCCGGTACCCTTTTCAATCTCTTCCGCCACGAACTGGCCGATACCCCCGAGCGCCTTGTGGCCGAAGCTGTCGACACCCTTTTTCTTAACTATTTCCGTACCGCCGATTGGCTTGGCGCCCTCGGCGACGATGATGATTTCATACCGGGCGCCGGACCTCCGGCCTTCCAATACTAGTTCGTTTACCCGTTCTATGGAATAATCGTGTTCGGGGATGAGGATGATATAAGCACCGCAGGCCTCGCCGCCCCTCAAAGCCAGCCAGCCGGCCGTCCGTCCCATGGTTTCCACCACGAATATTCGCTTATGAGAACCGGCGGTAGTCCTCAGACGGTCGACTTCTTCGATGATAACGTTTAGGGCGGTATCGTACCCCAGGGTGTATTCCGTTTCCGGTAAGTCCAGGTCTATCGTTTTCGGTATACCCACCACGTTGATACCTTCCCGGGCCAACCGGGTAGCGATGGCCAGGGTGCCGTCACCGCCGATAACTACTACGGCATCTATTCCCCGCGTTTTAATGTTTTCGATAACGATGTCCGAGCAGCTGTTTTTAGGGTCGTAGGGACTGAGGCGGGAGGTACCCAGCATGGTGCCGCCGTACCTGTCCCAGGTCCGCACGATATCCGAATTCAACGGTACAATCCAGCCCTGGTCGGTGTCGGGGTGCATCGGGTCCAGACTTACCAGACCCTTCCACCCGTCGCGTATCCCCAGCACTTCGTAGCGAATCCCCCGTTCTTCCTCGAGGCGTTCATCCATGGCCGTTTTCACCACCCACTTCAAGGCCGGGTTTAATCCGGCGCAGTCGCCACCCCCGGTGAGTACGGCAATTCTGCTTTTTTTCATAGCGTTATTATATGGGTGTAACAATGTTGTGTCAATAAATCCTGCGGGAAAAGTGATGGACTAACTGCCTGAAAAGTCATCGGGGGAACCTAAATTTGTTAGATAAATGTAGGACGTGCCAGCGTAAAGTCGGCTGGACTTATCAAAAAAAAGGGAGTAAAATTTTATTAGTATTAAGGTTTGCGAAATGAGATGGCATCGGAAAATAGTAATCAGCTTGACCGCGAAGGTAGTATTTGCGCACTGTGCTTGAAAAACGCAGTGTTTTTTAATTTAAGGAGGTAAGAATAATGCAATCAAGCCTCATTGGGAAAATTGAAAAAGCCAAACGCTATGCGGAGGAAAAAGACAGGATTACCTTTAATGAGTTGTCCGTAAAATTCCGCGGTGAAAATAGTGATTACGAAACCAGTTACCGGGATGGTAAGTGGCATTGTACCTGCGGCTTCTTTAATAATTGGGGTTTGTGCAGCCATACCATGGCCATGGAGAAAATCCTGGCCGAAATGCTGCCTCCTGAGGCTATTAATACCCAGTATGACCTTTCGACTCAGAATACCGGATAATCATTTTCCGTAAAATGCGTAACCCTATCTGAATAAGCGATACCACTACGGGGCATATTTTTGAAATTCACGGAAAAACTGGCCGACGCGGTAAAGAAGAACAACAGCTTACTTTGCGTGGGACTCGACACCGACATTAATTCCCTGCCGGAAAACCTGGGTATATTTGAGTTCAACAAAGCCATTATAAATGCCACCGCCGATTTCGTCTGCGCCTATAAACCTAATATAGCTTTCTACGAACGCCTGGGCAGTTCGGGCCTGGATGAACTGAAACGCACCCGTGATTACATACCGGAAGATATCCCGGTTATCATCGATGCCAAGCGTGGCGATATCGGCAGCACGGCGCGGGCGTATGCCCGCGGGTTATTCGAGTATTTTAGATTCGATGCTACCACGGTCAGCCCCTACCTGGGCTATGATTCCCTGGAGCCTTTTATTGAATACTCTGACAGAGGTATATTCGTCCTCTGCCGCACCACCAATGCCGGCGCCGCCGATTTCCAGTCGCTTGCCTGCCAGACTGAAGAAGGTCTTCTACCACTGTACCGGGTGGTTGCCGCCAAGGTGAATAGCTGGAATACGCTTGGCAACCTGGGTTTGGTGGTAGGAGCAACATATCCCGAAGAATTAAAAACAATCCGGCAGGACTATCCGGATATACCGTTATTAATACCCGGCGTCGGCGCGCAGGGCGGCGACCTGACCAGCGTGATCGCCAACGGTGTTGATGCCGGGAGGCAGCGAACGATTATCAATTCGTCACGGCAGATACTTTATGCATCCCGGGATAAAGACTTCGCCGCCGCCGCCGGACAAGCAGCCCAAGACCTTAGAGACCGGATAAACGGTTTTCTGGATGCAATGTAGAAGCAATTGCGGTATTATGGTGCTGGAAATCAATCTCGGTGACGTAGTCAGGCTGAAAAGGGCCCATCCTTGCGGCGGCTACGAATGGCGCGTGGTGAGGTTGGGGGTGGATATCGGGATAAAGTGTACCAGCTGCGGCCGCCGCGTTCTTTTAAAACGTGAGGTTTTTGAACGCAGGGTTAAAACGGTAGTCTCGCGTGACGACGATTAATGACGCTCCTGATTTATAGATTGGACATATCAACGTCTGATATTTTATGATAATACCTGATAAGGAGGATTCAACAAAATGGCAGATAAAATGGAAGATAGTAAATACAGTCAGTATATAAAAATCAAACCATCGATGGATTTTACCAAGCTCTTTCCGCAGTTGACGGCACCGTCCTTCCACATTCACGGTAAAGAATGGAATTCGCCGTACCGGATGGACTGGTTTTGTGTAACCGAGCCCTTCCTGATGATCAACGAGCCCCACACCCATGATTTCGACCAGTTCCTGGCTTTTCAGGGCGGCGACCCCACCCATGTTAATGATTTCGACGCCGAAGTCTGGCTCTATATGGGGAGCGGGGACGAGATGGAAAAACTGGTGATTGACCGGGCTTGTTTTGTCCATGTACCGGCCGGCTTCGTACACACACCGCTGGAGTTCAAGAGAATAGGTAAACCCATTGTCTTTCTGGATATCGCTCTTGTCGCGGAGTACATCAGGAAGCCGGAGGAAGAAAAATAAATCGGAATCAGTTATTTTTGACGGCGCTCGTTTTTCTGGCAGCCTTATTATCCGTTTTATCGTATAAAATACTGGCAACTGTTTTACTCAGGGCATGAGCGCTGAGTGGTTTAATCAGATATTTCGTGGCGCCCATACGCAGCGTTCGCCGCCGTTCAACCGATTCGGCGATGGCGGTAAGGATGACTACGGGGACGTGAGAGAGTTCCGGGTTTCCTTTTATTTCCTGTAGTATTGACCAGCCGTCGGGTCCCGGTAAGCGCAGGTCCAGTAGAACCAGTGATACTATGTGGTTGCCAATCAGGTCCATACCCGCGTGACCGTCACTGGCTCTTAATACCCGGTAGCCTTCAAGTTCCAGGACTCTGGAAATGAAATTCTGGATATCTAGATCATCCTCGATGATGAGTACCGTCTTTATCTTATTTTTTTTGACCATGCCTTCGGTCTCCGTAATAACCCCGTAATCAACGACCTTCCAGCCTTGTCTCCTGGCGACGGACTTACCTGAGAAGTATCCTTTATTACTTGTTTATTCTTCAGACCCATGTGGAGTCGATTTACTAATAACGCAACGAGAAACAGGTAATAAAACGACCAGTGGTAATGATATAACAAAAAGGCCACATTGTCAAATAATATGACAAATGACGCTTTTTATAAGTATGTATTATATGACTTATGACATAAATCAAGGTTATTGTCCCGGAATATTAAACTCGATTGAATGCTTCCATGG
>DAOUER010000011.1:0-8483 GCA_034430375.1 Dehalococcoidales bacterium | reverse complement strand
CAGATACCGGCAAGCACGCGAGAGTCCCGGTTCTTTACTGAGGTCGTTTACGACCTTTTCAATGCATTCCACCAACACTGCGCGTAGCGCCAGACCTCTGGGTAGTATATGGATGCTGTAACGTTCCCGGGCAAGTCTTTCCACATAGGTAAGGCGTGCCAGCGGACTACGATTCAGTGCCGAGCGGTCATCCAGATTGCGCAAGGCATGCCCTACCCTGCTCACCCATTGGTCGTTCGTCTCTTTGATTGAAGGTTCCTTTAGTAGTACCATCATAAATAGTCCAGTTATACTTTTAGCTTCTCGTTTAGATCAGTAGCCGTCGTTTGATTTCCTCCCATACTCCATGTTAACCTACGCTAAAAACTATGCCTATTAGGCTAATTGTAGCCAGGAATTCATTATAATTGTGACATTTGAAGAGTGTATGCGAGATGTCGGAATTGATGACCCAGCAGGAAGCGGCCAGGCTCTATCACCTCGATGATATCGGGGTAAGTCTTTGGGGCTATTGGGGTGTTGAGCGCGCCGGCCAGCCCCGGATTACCGACAGGTTAGCCAGTGAGGTTGTTGAGCATTTTACGTGCTATGGACAAGGCCCCTTCCTCTACCGTGATGTCGGCAAGGGCTCTATTATGCTGAGCCTGCCTTCGCTGAAGATAGTAGGATCCAACCTGGTCCGGATTACCGAAAATAAAGAAGGGCCGGTACTGGTCGCGATAGAGGGAAACGATGAAGGAACCTGGACATATGCCGTCCTGCTCTACCGTCTGGTACGTCGCATTTATCCCTCTCGGGGCAAGGGTGGTAAGCCAGGCCAGATTTCCTGGAAAATAGTGGCGGCCTGGCTACGTGAAGAACCAGGACTTCTCCAGCAGTTCGTTGAATTCCTTGTTGAGCGAAAGCTGAGGCGATGGGAGCAAGAACAAAAAGGGGTCGCAATTTCAAACACAGACCGGAAATGGGCTCGTCAGGACGCTTTTCGGGAGATAAAACGCGGGCTGGCCCGAGCCGGCCTGAAATTGGCTGAACTCAAGAAGAATGACAACCTGGGGGATGAGATCCCACACTCTCGTGCTTAGCGGACGTTACTATGTAAATAGCCGCTACCATCTAAGCAGCGCCTGCTAGTTACGCCTGCTGAGTAGATAACCGCAGCAGATAGCCCTCAGTAGATAGCCTATTAACCTTCTTATGCTAATCACCAGCTTGCTTCCAAGTCACCCTCTCATCGGGATTATCTTGATTATCCTGAGAGGTGTCCGCTTCAATATGCAGCTACCTGTGTTGAAACTGCATCATGGCCGCACTCTAACTATGCGGTCGGCTGGTCGAAAATGCACATTCCACCTATGCAGGCCACTCGTGCGGTTTTCTGCTTTCTTTAGCTATGCGGGCAGAAATTTAACGAGGGGATATATCCTTTCTCTGGGTCACCCCCTACTCAGTACAGGTCTGGGCAAGTGGCTATCATCATGAGGCTATTTCTACAAGGATGCACCTTCGGATAAGCGTCTTTATCGACTCCAAGAACTGGTCGTCTATCTTCGCTTATCTCAGACCAATGAAGTTAATATGGTTAATCACTGGTCTGACGGTTACTTCTAAACTGGTCTACCCGTGGCAACACCACCCGAGACTAGCCGACTGGTTTTCAACCACCTTCGGGGGTTTGAATTCGTAGCTAATACTACCCCCACCAGTCACCCCCGGCCATGCTTCGATGTTTTCTCCGGTGTCTTCCCTTATCTTCGAATTCGTGGGTGCGCCAATCAGCAAATACGTGCCAGCAAATACGCACCAAGCAAATACGCGCCACCTTCTCATAAGACGTCCCCCATGAGCGCCGGGGGGTTACCCCCTGGCATAGTATGCCCGATTGTCTCTAACCTTTCGAGGTGCTACCATACGGGGACGGTTTAGCCGCTCTCCGCTTCCGGTTGTGATTGATATTCGTGGAGTATGTACTATAGCGCGATAGAGATTTAGACATCTGTTGCATAGTCCTTGCACTCACCTTTGCACCGGTAGCTTGGTACTCCGCCGGATTACCCTATATATCTTAGGGTGAATGGGATCACCCTATAGGCTGCTTTTCACTCAATTCTTTATGCGCCCGGGTCACCCGGAAGGGTAATATTGTACAAGGTAAAAATAACCTGCATTCCGGAGCTACATTGTTCTTGCCCGAACGTATAGGTAGGTTGATTGAATAGTATAGGTTGTATTGAATAGATAGGTGGTCGGTGGCTTATTAACCATGAGCGAAGTGAATCATTCTTGGAAAGTAATTAATAGATGATTTGTTGGATAGACTCGCTATATTCCAGGTCTCAGACCGCCGTGCTTTTCTATCGGGAGACGGCATTCGACGTCTTAATCATCATAGCCGTGTACCAGTGTCCAGTCTGACCAGTTAGCGAAGTATTCCAATCGTGACCGCACCGATTGCAGCTCTGCTGTCACTGCCTGAATCTCATCATCCGGGGTAGCAGCGGCCTTGAGGTAGCTAAGCCGTTCATTGAGCAATACGAACCGGTCGAGGTCGCCCAGCGTGGTGCCCAACAGTTGCCCGCGGATTTCATCGGCAGTGGCAAAATCTGCCTCCTGGTTCGCGATGTCAAGCAAGGCAAAAAGCGCCTTCTGCCCCCAGAGACTATACGGGTTATTACTTGACCCGTCGGTTACTGCCCCGAAGGAGGCTGCCACCAGCTGCTCGAAACCGGCTTTAGCACCGGCGGTATCACCATTGTCCAATTTCGCTCCGGCTGCTTTATAGGCAGCTTCTTCCTGGAGCACCCTGGCGATGTGTTGGCTGGGAGTAAAAGCTGGCGGCGCTGCTTCTTCGCCAATCACTATTAAGGAAACCGAATTGGACGGCATGGTTAATCTGAAGGTGACCTGACCGTCTTTCGTTCCGAGTTCATCCGTCTGCGCCACTATTTTCAGCCGGGAATCCTCCTCCAGTTGCTCAAGCGGCGGGTTAGGGCTGGCCACCGGATAGTTGGCCCAGGCATTGCTGTTCTGCTTATCTATCTGGTAGTGTTTCATCGCCGACCAGGCCGGCGGCAGACCATTTATCGTGAGGTCTATTTCTTCATTCTCGCCGGCACACTGCAAGTCCGTCTCGTCAAAGTTATATAACAGCACTTGCACGCCATTGGCCGTTCTGGTGGCAAGGCCATGAACCGTATCGCCAAACGCACTGCCTGTCAGCTCCAATCGTTCTTCTCCCAGTTTCGAGAGGAGTATGTAGGTATTCAAAGACGGCATAGGGACGAAGTGTTCCCCCTGCGAGATAGACAGATATCTTTCCGTGCCGATATCTCTGGTCATGACGCCCCACCGGTAGAAGATATCGGGGAACTCCTGCGGTTCGCTGACCATGCCGCCAATGAACTGGCAGATGTTGGCGGCTTCGTAGCTGCTGTATATCTCCGCGACGTTTATGTTTAAAAAGGCCTGCCCGGTAGTTTCGTTTTGTTTCATCAAGGCTTGCCCCCATTCATCCTGAACGGCGGGGAGGTTTTTCAGCGAGGGAAACTGGCTGATTATCTCCAGCTTCTTGCGTGTATTGGTCATTTGAAATTCGAGATCGCCGTAGCCATGCCAGCAGATGAAGTCAAGCGGCGTGCCGGTCTGGCCGGTGGCGTAGTTGGTTTCATTGACACAGTGGCTTAGGAAGGGCCGGAACCAGTCGTGAGAAGCAATGACCGGGCCCCCCACTTTTATCTGCCCGTCGGCGGCCTTGGCTCCATCGACAAAGTAGTCCCACATCTTTAAGAAATGCTCCATACTCCCGGGCGGTGGAGGGACTTCCCTTTCCGGACAACTGAAGGTATAATACCCGGCTTCTTCACTCGGTGAGCGCCCATCGATGAAGAAGGTATCGAGGTCGGGCTCCTCCCAGAGCGTCCAGCGCCAGGTGCGCACCTCTTCGATTCCGTAGCGCTCGATGCAGTGTTTGACGGTATTGTAGATGAGGTCGCGCCACTGGTTGTAATCTTTAGGTACGTTGACCAGACCGCCGTTATACACGCGGATTTTCTCGCCATCGGCAAGGGCATCGGGCAGGTAATCGCACTGGACAACCGGCCTGAGACCATTGGATACGTAGGTATCCAGCACGTTGTCCAGAAACCAGAAGTTGTACTGCGGGTTACCGCTATCATCTTCGGAGTATATTCTGCAACCCCAAAATTCAATATTCGGGTTGTACCTGGGCGTAATCCCGTCTAACTCGTACGGAGCCAGCTCGCTCTTCGGTAATATTTGGCGCAGGTATTCGACATTGCCCCGGCATATGCCATCGGAGAAGTAGTCGTCACACCGCGCGAACCGAAATATTCGTGTCTGGCGGACCAGCTCCCAGAACGGTTCGTTGGTCTGGGCTGTATTGGCTGCATAGTTGGGGTGGTAGGTGAAATTGGCCCACATTTCGTGGTCGAGCTCGCCAAGGGGCTTTGCCATATCCACCGTCAGTCTGACCGATGCCGTGGGCAAGCCCGTCAGGTCGGTTACCGGCTCCTTGCAGTCGTCTGACGGGATACCCAGGTATTGGGTGACATCGAACCAGGATTCGGGTTCAGACGTTGGAGATGGCTGAGTTGGTGGTGTAGTCTCGGCAGGTGATGTTGATGGCGTAGTCTCTGTTGGCGGAGATTCTGGTGCTTTAGCCGTGCAGCCAGTCAGGACCAGAAGGAGGCAAAGGACTATGGTAGCGAGGCTTGCTGGCAACCCGGTGGATTTCATATTTCACCTCCACAATGGGCTACCCTATCTTTCCCTGTAGTATTTATACACTGCCCAGAAGCTTGGTTTTGGCTCGTTGCTCCGCCAACCCCAGATGCCATATCCAACTTGTTCCCAATCATTTACTGGGCCCGTAGTACCATCATCCCAGAGATGGAGAAAAATTCCGTGAACGTCTGCCTGGAACAGAACTCTAAGTTGTCTTTCAATAGCGTCGGCCTGTGCTTGAGCATCATAGTGATACGGCGTTGTCTTCAGAACGCCGGAACAAGGACCAAAGGCCGCACCTTCACTCACAGTCATACTTCCAAACTCCGCGATAGCCGTAAGTTTCCCCGGTATTTTGTTCTTCCACTTGTTAATAATACTGAGATATTCACTGTCGGTCAGTTCCCTCGTAGGGTACGATTCCATCGAACCGTCTGACTTGTATATTTGCGGGAAAATAATGTCCATCGGTTCCCAGTTAACATTACAGATATCTAGCTGGCCATCCCAGGTGCCGTAGGTCACCAGCCCGCTGTAATTCTGCCGTGCCGTTTTCACCATTTCATCGACGGCTGCCCTCAGGGCGCCTGTCTTGAAGTCAAAGTGCTTTAGTCTGTCGACCTCATAACCAACAATCAGCACCTCTGCTTTAGCTTCTTCCGCGGCTTGAGCAAATCCAGCCAGCTGCTTGCAATAGTCCTCGACTGATACATCAGGATTCAAGACTAGTAACGTTTGCGCAGGGGCAGACGCAAGCCAGACTGCCAAGCCTTCTTCATGTGCTAATTTAACAAAGTCAAATACTTCAGGGCTTTGCCCAAATAACTTTACAGCGCTGGTCCCCAAGACCCAGCGCATAAGAGCATAGTCAAATCTGATATCATCGTCGGTTTTCTTTAGCCAGCCCATCGATTCTATGATATAACTGATTCCCACTACTTGTGGTTTTTGGCCCTCCACTGGTTCTATCTCGTCCATCTGTTGGTTATACTTTTCCTGGAAATCGGCCAGCCTGCTGTGAATACTCAGGTCAGGCTCATCAAGTTCGCTGCTATAACAATCCCATACTAGCTTCTCCAGTGCTACCGGGTACATCGTTCTTTCTATCCCCTTGCCATAGAGCTTCTCCAGGGTTGCCCTGTATTCAACCCTACCAGCTAGGGATGTGATATCTTCAAGAGCCTCCACGTCATTGATTTCTACCTCCTTGAGAAACGGAATAAGCCTAAGCTTATCTGCCAGCTCAGGGTCAATCGTACCTATCTCAGACATATAGCTGTCGAACATCTGCTGAAGATACTGGTCTGGCTCCTTTAGAAACTGCTTTTCTAACTCGGTGAGCTTATGGTCCTGAATGCAGAACTTATTGGTGAGGGCGTAGTTGGCCAAATCCTCGGGTAACGATTGGGCAAAGGTAATGTAGGCGGCTACGTTTTCATCCAGGCCGAATTTTACATATGCTGTATATAACTCAGAGGATGCCGATTTCAGGTAATCGCTTGCCGAGGCAATCTCTGGACTCGGCGTCTCTATGGTTGGTGAAGGCGTAGTCTCGGCAGGTGGAGATTCTGGCGCTTTAGCCGTGCAGCTGGGGGAGATGAGCAAGAAGCAAAGAACGATGATAGCTAGGCTTATCGGCAGCCTTATAGTTTTCGTGTTTCACCTCCATAATAGGCCATCTTATCCTTCTCTGTAGTATTTATAAACTGTCCAGAAGCTTAATTTCGGTTCTATTTTCACATAATCCCAGATACCGAAACCAAGCTCATTCATATTATTCCAGGTAGACCTGTCCCAGCAAAACACAAATACGCCATCGACGGCTGCTTGATAAATTAGTTTAAGAAGTTTATCAATCACTTGGGCCTGCTTTTCCGGGTCATAATGGACGGGGAGGCGCCAGCAATAACTGTCATCCCCGCCAGCTTCCTCGGCTTCGGTAATAGTCAGACTTCCCGTCTCAGTGATATAGAGTGGTTTGTTAAAGGGACTTGCGTATCCTTCTTGCATATGGAGCATATAATCAATAAATTCTTCATCCGTAGCGTGACACTTATATATGTTTAGGGAAATTATATCAAGAGGTGCCCAATCTAAATCTTTCATATCCGGGGCCCAAAAAGCCCAGTAATCGGTGTAGGATATTAAACCGGAATAATTCTCACGAGCAATTTCAGCCAGCTCATTGACGAACCTTTCTACATCGCCACTTTGCCTGGACTGAAACGACTCGGAACTCCACGCCCATGGTCCTCCACCGAACCCTTGCGACCAAACTTCTACCTCATTACCAACCGATAAAATTTTGACATTATAGTCTTGAGCTTTCTTTGCGAAGTCGGCTAAGCGCGTTTTATACTCTTCTAAGTCAATATCCGGCTGGTGACTAAATGCTTCAAATTGCAAATATATTTCAAGTCCTTCATCACGGGCTAACCCGATATGATGGAAAACCAGTTCATCGTCCTCAGGTTTCCCGTTGTTCCACAGTCTCACGGCGTTGCATCTTAAGACCCACCGCATTAAGGCATAGTCAAATTTATAGTCGTCTTCACCCTTAGTTAGCTCGTCACGAGGCTCGCAGATGTAATTAATCCCTCTCACCGCCGGCCCAGGCCCCGGCACACCCTCCGTATCCATATCCGCATTGTATTTCTCTTGGAAATCAGCCAGGCGTGTGAGTGTTATGAGCTCCGAACCTTCCAACGGATTATTTACATCGAACTCATTTTTATCGCTCCTCATACCCCTGTATACCATGGCTTCTAAAGCCACCGGCCACATCCTTCTTTCTATACCTTTGCCATATAGTTTTTCTAATGCAGACCTATATTGAGTATTGCTTGCTAAGTAAAGGACATCTTCCAAGACCTCTATGTCCTCCAGCTCGATTGTCTTGAAATACGGTAGTTTCTTTAATTGAGTAGCCAGCTCCGGGTCAACCGTACCTATCTCGGTCATATAGCTGTCGAGCATCTGCTGAAGATACTGATCCGGCTCATTTAGGAACTGCTTTTCTAACTCGGTGAGTTCACGGTCCTGAATGCACAGCTTGTTGGTGAGGGCATAGTTGGCCAAATCCTCGGGTAACGATTGAGCAAAGGTAATGTAGGCGGCTACGTTTTCATCGAGGCCGAAATTTACATATGCTGTATATAACTCAGAGGATGCCGATTTCAGGTAATCGCTTGCCGAGGCAATCTCTGGACTCGGCGTCTCTATGGTTGGTGAAGGCGTAGTCTCGGCAGGTGGAGATTCTGGTGCTTGCCCGGTACACGCCGAAAGGACTGATAGAAAACAAACTGAGACAATAAGAGGGGCCGCTGACCGTAGAGGTACTTTCATCTTCCGCCTGCCAGCTAATGAAAACTCACAAACGCAGATTTACTAGCTGGATTATAGCACATTCGTCAAGGCTAAAAATCTATACTCGTACGTACTTGTAGTAAATAGTCGATAAGGTGAATCGTCGCAACTGAACAATATGACGTTTCGTTTAATAACAAGAATTTTAAGAAATTTCTATCTCATATCCCCTATTTTATTAAAGATCTGTTATTTCCAAATCCTTTTTAATGATTGATAACTATAGTAATCACTCCAAAAGGGTTATGTCTTGTCCACATTCTCCGATGGGTGTATAATCAGCATGACCAAAAAGACTTCTTTTTACCCTATCTAAATTACTTGATTTTAGTCTACTGATATAATGAGTGAGCAATTAGATCTTGGTAGTATAGTCA
>DAOUER010000010.1:0-28643 GCA_034430375.1 Dehalococcoidales bacterium | reverse complement strand
GATATTCCCGATATATCCCGCCTCCTGAGAGCGCCGGTGGTATCTATGGTGGCGGCGCGTAACCAGGGAACGCAGGAACTGCTGCAGACAATTATCGGCGTGGCGGAAAACGACCTCGAAGCCGCCGGTATAACCATCCATTACGGTCACGATGTTGAAGCGGAGATAGAGAAGATAGAGGGGCATTTTGCACAGAAGCCTGTAGCGGGGCATTATTCCCCGCGGTGGCTGGCGGTAAAACTGCTGGAAGAGGATGAAGAAATCACCAAAAAGATACGACAGGCATGAGTTTTGGATAATAGCGAGATAATCAAGACCCGGGATGAAAGTCTGGCGCATCTGCGTAGAATCCACGGCGATGATGCAGAGACCCTCATCGCCAACGCCCGGTACGGCTTTATCAGCGGACTGGTAAAAGAGGTACTTCAGAAGCCGGTCATCGAGAAGACAACCGTAACCGATAGAATCGACCGCCTGATACTGAACCGCTGGCTGGGCATACCTTTCTTCCTGCTTATTCTTTTCGGTGTTTTCCAGTTTACCTTCCTTGTTTCTGAGCCGTTGATAAACTGGCTGGGCTCCGGTTTCGACTGGCTGGCAGAGCAGGCCGCGTCAATCTCACCGGCTTGGCTCAGTTCCTTTATCGCCGACGGCGTTATCGGGGGCGTGGGAGCGGTAGTCTCGTTTATCCCCATCATATTTCTGCTTTATATCGGCATGTCGGTTTTAGAAGACACCGGTTATTTGGCCCGGGCGGCTTTCGTCATGGACAGGCTAATGCACCGCCTGGGATTGCATGGCCGGTCGTTTGTCACGCTGATGCTGGGTTTCGGGTGCACCGTAGCCGCCATCATGTCGACCCGCACCATAGAAAATCCCAAGGACAGGCTGGTGACTATTCTGGTTACACCGCTGATGTCCTGCGGCGGACGCCTGCCGATTTATACTCTGCTGGCCGCTGCTTTCTTCACTGCCTACCAGGCAGTGGTTGTCTTCTCGATGTACGGCATTGGGGTGCTTTTAGCCATTCTATTAGCCTGGATTTTCCGTAAGAAGCTGATTCCTGGGGAGAGCGGGCATTTTGTCATGGAATTACCGCCTTACCGCCTCCCGACGATTACAGGCGTTCTGGCGCATGCCTGGGAGCATGGTAAAGCTTTTCTAACGCGTGCCGGGACCCTAATTTTCGGGGCCGTCGTGATAATCTGGCTACTTAATTACTTTAACGTACTGGAGCATATCGGCCGCGCCGTCGCCCCGGTGTTCGCTTCGGCCGGATTCGGCCAGTGGCAGGCGGCGGTTGCCCTGATATTCGGCGTATTGGCCAAGGAAACCGTCGTGGGAACGTTCGGTACGCTTTTCGGGAGCGCCGAAGGCACCGCGGGATTCGGTTCGGTTCTGTCGGCTCAACTCGGCTGGACGCCGTTAATCGCTTTTGCTTTTATGACCATGGTCCTGCTTTATATTCCCTGCGTAGCCACGATTGGGGTTATTAAAAAAGAGACCGGTTCCTGGAAGTGGACATTATTTACCTTTGGTTATACACTGGTGCTGGGCTGGTTGGTAGCCACGATTATTTATCAAATAGGTAGTTTGTTTATTTAGATATTTATCGATATCCAGGAGGTGGGAGATGTCGCAGACAGATGAAAACCTGAAAATAGCCTTCGCTGATGAAAGCCAGACGAATATTGAATATCTTGCTTATGCCCACAAGGCTATTGAGGAAGGGTTTATTGAAATAGCGCAGCTATTTCGTGAGGCAGCCGGGGCGGAGGTGGTTCACGCTTTGAACCACCTGAAGAATATGGGGGTGGTAAAAACAACCGCGGAAAACCTGCAAGAAGCCGCCGAAGGAGAGAGCCTCCAGATAGTGTCCATGTATCCTAAGTTCATCAGGGAAGCCGAAGAAGAGGGACGGACTGGCGCCGCCGAATCTTTCCGGGTGGCTTTCGAGCGGGAGAAGCACCACCGCTCCATGTTCCAGCAGGCTTTGAAGAAACTGGAAAAGTAGACGGGGTTAGTGATGTGGCCGACGATTTAGGTAAAAGAATCGATACTCTGGCCGGATGGCTCTATAAATCTATGTATCTGGTTGTTTTTACCGGGGCAGGCATCAGCACGGAATCGGGACTCCGGGACTTCCGCGGACCGGACGGCCTCTGGACACGCCGGGATAAGGGACTCGGCACCCCCCGGCAGGACTTTTCCGGGGCAAAACCCAATTCTGGCCATGCCGCCATTACCGGTTTACAGAACCTGGGTAAGCTGAAATTCCTCATCTCCCAGAATGTAGATAATCTGCACCTGAAATCGGGCATTAATCCGGACAGGCTGGCGGAGCTCCACGGTAATCTCACCAAGGTGCGCTGCGAGGAATGCCAGTTCAAGATGGACCGCATGGAAGGCGAACGCGAATGCCCCCTTTGCGGCGGCAACCTGGTGTCCACCGTCGTTGACTTCGGGATGTCTCTGCCGGAGAAAGACCTGATGGAATCCTACGAGCATTCGCGGAAGTGCGACCTTTTCGTTGTCGTCGGCTCCAGTCTGGTGGTCTATCCCGCCGCCGATATGCCCCGGGTGGCGCTGCAGGCGGGGGCTAGGCTGGTGATTATCAACCAGGGTGAGACGCCTTTTGACGACCAGGCGGACCTGCGCTTTATCGAAGCTATCGGTGAGATACTGCCCCCGGCGGTAGCCCGGCTGAGAAGACTGTTAAAGCAGAAATCCTAGTCTGCTTCATGCCACTCGTAGAGCGTGCTGGACCAGACCTGGCGGACGGTATCTTTCAGCACCGTCAGTCTCGGGTCGGGGATATCCAATAGCGGTGGCAGAGTTGTTGTCTTCAATTTCCCCAGGAAATCGCATTGCTTTTGCAGTTCCCGTATTGTTTCACGGGCGCCACTGTATACCAGGTAGTCCAGCGCTTTCAGGTGCGGTTCCAGGTGTTCCCGGGCGCGCTGGCAGACCCTCGTCAGGAAATACTCTATCTGCTTGTCCCGGTGGCGTTCGAACCGGTGGGCCGATGAACCGCCTTTTTTATGACGGGCGTGGATGTTGCCGGTGCCGACCTTGCTGCTGACCAGGTTTTCACCCCGGCAAACGCCCACACCGTAAGCCCCCAGGCGTACCAGCACCAGCCCGATGGTGTGGTCCTTGGTTAGAATTGATTCCAGGTTCTCGGTGTCGAGTTCCCGTATTAAGAGAGTTTGGGCAATGGGGAAAGGTGGTATCAGCAGGAATATACCGTCTGGATTACCGAACACAATAGCCCCGGTGGGTGATTTATCAATTATCTTGGCTAATGATGATGTCTCTTCGAAAGGCAGGTTGATATCTTTCAGGTTATTTTCTGTCTCAACGGGAGAATGTCCAGCCGTGAGATACAGCGAATAACTATCCGGTTCCTTTTCCCGGGCCAGGTCGCCTAGGAAGTCCAGCGTTTTCTGCCGGCTGAGAGTACGACGGTGTGGCATCAATGTCAAAGCGGGTCCCCCCTTACAGGCTGACGACAGTGGCGCCGTCGCCGCCCTCATCGCGCTCACCGGGACGGAAAGATTTTACCAGCGGATGCGTGGACAGGAAGTCGCGTACGATATTACGTACGGTGCCGGTGGCGATACCGTGGATGATTCTCACCTGGCTGAGATTGGACTGTACGGCGTCGTTGAGATAGCCGTCGAGCTCTGGCTCTACCTCGTCGGCGCGTTTCCCCCGTAAATCTAGTTGCAGAGGGGCGCGCGGTATTACGGGCAGGCTTCCCGTGATCGGGACTTCTTTTTCCGGCACCGTTTCTATTTTGGTAACGCCGTCCAGTCCCAGCCTCATCTTGGTACGCCCGGCCTGGACATCCACCTCGCGTGATGCCTCGGATACAGAAAGTACCGTGGCCGTCAGTCCGGCTTCTTTTATTAAAACGGTATCGCCGGGTTCTATGGTATCGGCGTCAAAGGCTTCACCGGACGGTGTTTTCATCCGCCATTCTTCGCCGTCGAGGCGCTGGCGCACCTCTGCCAGAGCCTGCCGGGCCTGCGCCACGCTATCGGTAGATTTCTTCTTTCTCATCTCGGCGGCCGCCTGCCGGATCTCTTTATAGAGTTCCGCCGCCTCGGCGGTAATCCGGTCCCGGGCTTCCTGGATAATATATCTCTCTTCGGTCTCGAGACGCTGGTGGTCTTTTTCCAGTTCGGCGTTTTGCCGGGCTAATTCATTCCGTTCTGTCGCTAGTTCCTCGCTGATAGATTCGACTTTCTGTTTTTCAGTCATCAGCTTCGTCAGGAGATTGCCCAGTTCCTGGCTGCCCTCGGTGAGCATGCTTTGGGCATTGTTGATAATAGATTCCGGTATGCCCAGCCGGGCGGCGGTAGCCATGGCGTTACTGCCACCGGGAATACCTACCGTCAACTTGTAGGTGGGCTTTAGCGTGGCGGGGTCGAATTCCAGCGAAGCGTTTTCCAGTCCGGCGGTGGTATGGGCGAAAGCTTTCAGTTCGCCGTAATGGGTGGTAGACACTGTCAGCGTGCCGCTTTCGAGGAAATAACCCAGTATCGCCCGGGCCAGGGCAGTCCCTTCGGCGGGGTCGGTGCTGGTGCCCAGTTCGTCCAGCAGCACCAGGCTGTCCCGTGTGGCATTGCGGATGACCCGCACGATGTTACTCATGTGCCAGCTGAAGCTGGAAAGCGTCTGCTCGATGCTCTGTTCGTCACCGATATCGGCAAAGATACCGTCGAAAAGAGGCAGCCGGCTTTCCGGTGCGGCCGGAATAGGGATGCCCGATTGCGCCATCAGGCTCAGCAGCCCGATTGTCTTTAACGTTACCGTTTTACCACCGGTATTGGGGCCGGTAATGACCAGTATAGAAAAGTCGCTGCCCATCTCTAAAGAAAAAGGTACGGCTATATCTCCGAGAAGGGGGTGCCGGGCATTGACCAGTTTCAGAGAGCGGTTGGTATCCGTAGATATAATTTCGGGTTCGGTAGCTTTTATCCGCCGGGCGTACCTGGCCTTGGCCAGCACCAGGTCGAGTTCCGCCGCCCGGTCGATGCTAAATAGTATCTCATCGCTGTGGGCTCCGACCTCGGCGGTAAGCAGGCCCAGGATACGTTCTATCTCGCGTCTTTCCTCGATAGCCAGTTCCCGGAGGGCGTTGCCCAGGCCGACTGTCGACGTGGGCTCCATGAAGACGGTGGCGCCGGTATTGGATATATCATGTACGATTCCCTTGATATCGTGGCGGTTATCCATTTTCACCAGGATTACGTAGCGCCCCTCGCGTTCAGTGATGATATCTTCCTGCAGCATTCGTTTGTCCCGGGGGGAACGGACGATTGTCTCCAGGCGTTCCAGTATTTGCTCGCGGGTATCTCTTAACTGGCGGCGGATATCGCCCAGGGCGGGTGAAGCGCTGTCGACTACCTCCCCCGAGGGGTCGATGCAGGTGGCGATGTCCTTTTCTATCTGCTTCAGGTCACTGATATCTTTGACGATATTCCAGAGCAGGGGAAAGTCGGTGGCGGAAGCGCCCAGGTAACGGCGTAATTCGTGCAGCGAACTCAGGGCTTTCTGTATCTCCAGCAGACTCAGCGGCTCCAAGACGCTCTGCAGGGCGGCCATTTTCAGTGTTTCCCGTATATCCCCGATTTCTCCCGCGGAAAAACCGACATCCAGTGTTAACAGTTGGCGTGCTTCGGCGGTCCGGTTGAGCAGCCGTAAGACCTTTTCGCGGTCGGTACAGGGTTCCAGTTGCATCGCCAGCTCGTGACTCACCACGAACGTGGTATATCCGGCGATTATCTCTCTTATCCGGGGGAACTCCAGCATTTCCAGGCTTTTATTATCCATAGACCACTTTCTCTTGAACGAAATACAGGTACATTATAGCACTAAGAACTCTCATTGTGGGGAACATGCCGGGGGAAAATATATCTCTATAATATGACATGCATCTGTCATATATCTGGTGTATGCCGAAGCCGGACTGGAGCAGTCGTACACCTACATTATTGAATATTATGATCCCTGGCGTTATAAAGGTATGAACGATCTGGAATCGGAACTGGATATATACGTACCCGTTATCTAACAGCTATCTCATGTCTTCCGTGACAGGTCACTTGTTTACCGGCAGGGTAAAGATAAATGTGGAACCTTTGCCCGGTTCGCTTTTTACGGAGATTTTCCCGCCGTGAGCCTCCACCAGGCGTTTGGCGATGGTCAGGCCCAGGCCGCTGCCCCCGGTAGATCTCGTCCGGGACTTATCTACGCGGTAAAATCGTTCGAAGATGTTGGGCAGGTCCGCGGCGCTGATACCTTCCCCGGTATCGGTAACGCTGACGGCTATGTCTTTAACTCGCTGTTCCGCAGTTACAGTAATGGTGCCTTTTTCACCGGTATGCGAGATGGCGTTCTGTATCAGGTTGTTCAGTACCTGCCGGATGCGGTGCGAATCTATTACCACTGCGGGTAGTCCGGCAGCTACCTCCGAACCGAGTTTGATTTTCCCGGCGCTCGCTTTGGCACCGGCTGCTTCGACGGTTTCTTTTATCAACCGGGATATATCTTCCGACTGCAAGGTCAGTTTTAACTCGCCGGATTCCGCAAGGCTGAGTTCCTGCAAGTCATCAACGAGTCGGGACAGCGTGGCGCTTTCCTCGCTGAGAGAACGGATAATATCCTCATCGGGTTTGACTACACCGTCACGTATCGCTTCCAGGTAGCCGCTCAGGTTGGACAGGGGGGTCCTCAATTCGTGAGCGACGTCGGCCACCATGTTGCGGCGCAGATGCTCGTTGTGCTCCAGGTCGCCGGCCATGGTGTTGAACGACTCGGCTAGTTCACCTATTTCACCTTTATCGCCAACCGTTACCCGCTGGGAAAAGTCGCCCTTCCCCAGTTTTCCGGCCGCCTGGGAAAGGTCCTTCATCGGTGATAATATACGCCGGGATAAAATGAAGGTGAGTATTAGGGCTACGGCGATGGCTACCACGCCTCCCCAGAGGAAGAACCGCCCGGTGGCGTTAAAGGCTATCTGCATAGCCGTCCGGTTGATATCCGAATCGTCGGCCGGTTCTACATATATGATTCCTATATTGGTTCTGGCCCAGGGGGGCGACATCATTCTCCCGGGGGAATTACTACCGGACGTATACTCCTCGCCGACCAGTTCGTCGGAGGAATCGGCAACCACTCGGTTAGCGGCATCGGTAATAACAATCCGGCGTCCGTAGAAATCACTGAGTTGCTCCACGTAGGGCTGGACACCCTGCCAGCTGCCCTGGGTGAAGTGAAAGGTCGATAACAGTGATTCTACTCTCCTGCTTTGAGATGTTTCGATTTCATCACCGATACGCCCGATTTCGGCGCGGGTGGCCCGGTGGGCGAGGAAGAAAGCGGCGCCGATGGTCACGATTATCACCAGGCCGAAAGCGGCCAGCAGGCGAAAGTTAAGACTGTGCGTCAAAGCTGGCCTCCTCCAGGAGCTTGTAGCCGGCGCCGTAGATGGTCTTGATATACCGCGGGTGTCGCGGGTCGGGCTCAAGCTTGCGGCGGAGTTTGAGAATATGGACATCGATAGTACGGTCGAAGCCGTCGAAGTCGTACCCCAGGGCTTTTTCGATTATCTGGGCGCGACTGAACACACGGCCTGGCTCTTTAACCATGGTGCCGAGGAGCTTGAACTCGATCGGGGTGAGATTCAGTGGTTTGCCGGCCAGGTAGGCTTCGTGCTTCAGGAAATCAATGGTAAGGTCGCTATGGGTTATTTTATCGGGGCCGCGTTCCCCCGGGAGACGGCGTAGTACCGCCCGTACACGGGCGGCCAGTTCACGGGGGCTGAAGGGCTTGGTTACATAATCGTCGGCTCCCAGCCCGAGGCCGGTCAGCTTATCTTCGTCGGTAGTCATGGCGGTAAGCATGATAATAGGAACTTCGGATTCCTTTCTCAGGGTGCGGCAAATCTCCAGTCCGTCGATGCCGGGTAACATCAGGTCCAGGACGATGAGGTCGGGGTGGGCTTCCCGGGCCAGGCGCAGGGCCTCTTCACCCTCATATGCGGTGAGAACCCGGTAACCGTCTCGGTTGAGGTAGAGTTTTACCAGTTCCACCGTTTTAACGTCGTCATCTACTACCAGGACTCTTTTTCCAGCCATAGTTATTCCTTTGCCACGTATCTTCCTAATCATGTTATATCACAAATGTTAAGAAAATGTTAACATCAAAAGGGAGGGGAATATTCCCCTCCCTTTCAAGAATATATATATCCAATTAAATATAGACTAAATATTTATTCTCCCGAATTACCGTTAATGCACCAACCGCCGAATCCCCCGCCGAAACCATGAGAAAACCGGTGCATCACCCGATTCTGGAATCGAGGAAACTCTGTGGCGATGTCAGGCTTGGCTCCCCACCAGTCTTCTAGCTCGGTCAACTCTTCCTCGGTGAAGACGCCCTCGTCGATTAAACGCTGGCGGAACTGGTTGCGTATTTGTTCCTTTTTCTCGTCACCGGCTTGGGTGAGGGAGTCCCTCAGCGTCTGGGGATCGATGGCTACACCTGTTTTCTCCTGGTAAATGGCACACACCCTTTCCATGAATTGACCATAAGTCGTTTCGGCCTGGTTGTTTTCGTCGTCTCCTGATTGAGCTAGGGCCACCCCGCCGATGGTCCCCACCAGGGCGATAACTACTAGTAAAACGATTAATGCTATTTTCTTACCTCGTTTCATATTTGGCTACCTCCTTTCTATATATCCAATTTAGCAGGAGAATATTAAAATGTTATTAACTTTTCACAGCATATATAAAAATACATATTGAGAGTTTAGTCACAGCCCTTTTCTTGCTTTTATTATATATTTATAATGAGTAATTGGAGATATATGGCGGTAAAGACGAAGAAAACACAGAAAACCCGCCTCCACCTGACCGGCATGACCTGCACCACCTGTGCCGCCACTATAGAAAAGGCTCTGGCGGAAACAAAGGGTGTGGAACAGGCGAAGGTCAACTTTGCCTCCGGCCAGGCCTCTCTGGAGTACGACCCGGCCCAAATCGATTTATCCGCCATTAATAACACTGTTTCCGAGTTGGGTTACGGCACCGCCCTGAAAAAGTCGATTTTCTCTATCGGCGGTATGACCTGCGCTTCCTGCGTCAGCCGTGTCGAGGAAGCTTTAAAAAGTGTCCCCGGTGTAGTTACGGTGATGGTCAATCTGGCCTCGGAAAAGGCTACCGTGGAATATGTAGAAGGCGTTGAGGCGGCCGATTTACGGGCGGCGGTGGCAGACGCCGGTTATATCCTGGGCGAAGAGGTTGCCGCACTGGAGGACGTATCCACGGCTTCGCAGCGTGAAATCAAGACTATCCGGGACAGATTCATCATTGCCGTAGCGCTGGCGGTGACTATCATGGTACTGATGTGGCTGCCCGAGTTTACCGGACGACCCTACGTGCTCTGGGCGCTGGCTACGCCGGTGCAGTTCTGGGCGGGGTTGAGGTTCTACCGGGGTGCCTGGGGGGCGCTGAAGCACCGCACCGCCGATATGAATACCCTGATTGCGGTGGGCACCTCGGCGGCCTACTTTTTCAGCGTCGTGGTCGTTCTTTTCCCCGGTATATTCACCTCGGAAGGACTGGAAGCCAACCTGTATTTCGATACCTCCGCCATGATTATCGCCCTGATATTGCTCGGCCGCTATCTTGAATCAAGGGCCCGGGGGCAAACATCCGATGCCATTAAAAAGCTCATCGGCCTGCGTCCCAGGACAGCGCTGGTCATCCGCGAGGGTAAAGAAACGGAGATACCGGTAGAAGAGGTAATCGTCGGGGATATCATCGTCATGCGTCCCGGCGAGAGAATACCCGTCGACGGCGTGATTCAACAGGGATATTCCAGCTTGGACGAGTCGATGATTACCGGGGAGAGCCTCCCCGTCGAGAAAAAAGAGGGCGATGAGGTTATCGGGGCTACCATCAACAAGACCGGCAGCTTTCAGTTCGAAGCCACCCGCGTCGGGAAAGACACCACGCTGGCGCAGATTGTGAGGCTGGTGGAAGAAGCCCAGGGCAGCAAGGCCCCGATACAGCGCCTGGCCGATGTTATCGCCAGTTATTTCGTGCCGGTGGTAATTGGAATCGCTATTATAACCTTTGTAATATGGGCTTTCGCCGGGCCGCCGCCGCCGCTAACCTTCGCTTTTCTTAATTTCATCGCCGTGCTGATTATCGCCTGCCCCTGCGCCCTGGGACTGGCCACGCCCACCGCTATCATGGTGGGGGCGGGAAAGGGCGCCGAAAACGGCATTCTCATTAAAAGCGCCGCCGCTCTGGAAAGATTTTATAAAGTAGATACGATTCTACTTGATAAAACAGGCACCCTGACCCGGGGTGAACCCAGCGTAACCGATGTGGTCGCGGTGAAGCCATCCTCAGAGAAAGATATTCTCCGCATCGCCGCGGCGGTGGAAAGTCGGTCGGAGCACCCGTTGGGTGAAGCGGTGGTCAGGGAAGCCCGGAACCGGGATATAAAAACCTCACGGGCGACTCATTTTCAGGCTCTGCCGGGAAAGGGCGCCGAAGCTATTGTCAATAAAAAACCGGTACTGCTGGGCAATATGAAACTGATGAAAGAGAGTCGGATTCCTACTGCAGATGTTGAAAAACAGGTGGACAAGCTACAGAAAGACGGCCAGACGGTGATATTCCTGGCGGTAGATAAAAAATTGACTGGTATTATCGCCCTGGCGGATACCTTAAAACCCGGCGCCCGGGAAACGGTGGTGGCATTACGCCGCCGGGGGATAGAGGTTGCTATGATAACCGGCGATAACCGGCGTACCGCTGAGGCTATCGCCCGTTCGGCGGATATTGATCGTCTTCTGTCCGAGGTATTGCCGGAGAATAAAGCGGATGAAGTTCAGAAGCTGCAGAATGAGGGCAGGGTGGTGGCTATGGTCGGCGACGGCATTAACGACGCCCCGGCGCTGGCCCAGGCGGATGTCGGCGTGGCTATCGGCACCGGCACCGACGTGGCCATGGAGACCGGCGATATTACCCTTATCAGCGGTGACCTGAAGGGTATTGTCACCGCTATATCATTAAGTCGTAAAACGATGCGGACGGTGAAGCAGAACCTCTTCTGGGCTGTTGCCTATAATACCGTCCTGATTCCAGTAGCCGCCGGAATATTATACCTGGCTTTCGGTAATGGTGGTGTGCCTTCCGGACTGCAGTTCATCCTGGGTAATTACGGATTTCTCAATCCTATCCTGGCGGCGGCGGCGATGGCGGCCAGTTCCATTACGGTGGTCTCCAACTCATTACGCCTGAGGGGCTTTATACCGGAAAAGTCTACATAATTATAGAAAAGAGGAGTGTATTATGGCTATTGATCCTGTCTGTAAGATGCAGGTTGATGAAAAGACGGCACCGGCTAAATCGGAATATAAAGGCATCACCTATTACTTCTGCGCGGTAGGCTGCCAGAAGGCTTTCGATAAAGACCCGGAAAAGTACCTGTCAGCGACTAAATAACTGGATTGAGTCTATTACGCTGCCTGCCGGTACTTATCCCGGAGTTCCCGCTTAAGTATCTTACCGGCGGCGTTCTTGGGCAGGGCGTCCACGAACTCCACCGATTTCGGTGATTTGTAACCGGCCAGTCTTTTCTTGCAGAAAGCTATCAGTTCTTCAGCGGTCAGGCTGGCACCGTCCTTGAGACTTACCACGGCGTGCACCTTTTCCACCCAGTAGGGGTCGGGGATACCGATTACCGCCGCTTCCTGGACGCTGGGGTGGCGGTAGATTATCTCTTCGACTTCTCGGGGGAAAACATTCTCGCCTCCAGTAATTATCTTGTCCTTCTGACGGTCGACGATATACACGTAGCCGTTTTCATCGTAGTAGCCGATATCACCGGTATACAGCCAGCCATTAATGATGGTGTTGGCTGTCTCTTCCGGCTTTTTCCAGTATTCTTTCATCATATGCTTGCTGCGGACGATAATCTCACCCATCTCACCCGTATCCAGGTCCTCGCCGTTTTCGTTGACGATTCTTACCTGTACGCCCACGTCGGGCTGGCCGGTGGAGCTGAGTATTTTCTGCTTCGGCGAACCCAGCACGGTATGCTCTTCCTTGGGCAGGTGGCAGATGGCCGGACCGCTTTCGCTCTGGCCGTAGCCCTGCCCGAAAGCCGGACCGAATGTTTCGATGCCCCGTTTTAATACTTCCAGGGGCATGGGTGAACCGCCGTACCACATCATCTTGAGGCTGCTGGTATCGTATTTTTTAACATCCGGCAGGGCCAGTATGGCGACCAGATGGGTGGGTACGATGCTCATGTAGGTGGCTTTCTCGTCCTGGATGAGCCGCAGGGTCTCAGCGGGGTCGAAATTCTTCATGATGATATTGCAGGCCCCCAGGTATAGCATCGACCGGAAAATGGTGTCCCCGGCGATATGGAACAGCGGCGTGACCTGGATATGCCGGTCGCTGGGTTGAAGGCCGGTATTGATGATAAAGGTCCGCGTATCCTCCCAGACGTGCCGGTTGGTATAGACCGCGCCGCGGGGCGTGCCGGTGGTACCGCTGGTATAAATTATATGCAATGAGTCGTCTTCGTCTATCTCCACGTACGGTTCTTCGGTGGAAGAGGAATTCAATAATTCCCCGATGGATATCATACCCTCGGACTTGCCCTCCAGGGAGATATAATTCTTGACGGTTGCCAGGCTTGGTTTGAGTGTTGTCGTAGCCGCCACCAGTTCCGGCCCTACGAAAAGGGTGCCGACTTCAGAGTAATTTATAAGGTAGTCCAGTTCTTCTTGGGCCAGCCGGGGATTGAAGCGCGACAGCAGGTAGCCGCCCTTCATGGCCGCCCCGTAAACGATAGCGTATTCCAGGCAGTTCCAGGAAAGCAGCCCGATGGGGTCGCCCTTACTCAAACCGAGTTCCTGCAAAGCGTGCACGAGGCTGTTAACCCTGGCGTTAAATTCGGCATAAGTTACTCTCTCCTCGCCGTAGACGTAGGCTTCGGCGTCGGGACGCAGCAGCGAGTGCCGGTGGATAATATAGGCAAAAGTACCTATTTTATATCTTGACAGTTCTTTTAGTATCTTACCGGTAGGCATTCTGGTCCTCCGTATCAATGATTCCGCTCAACCACTCCGGACATAATACTATATCAGGTACTTCCTGATATTTATATCGGCGAATAAAATAAGATTAATTGATGGTTGCTCGAGATGAGATTTTTCAGCATGCTATTCAATTCCGTAATCAATTATATAGGCAAATACAGAAAAGAGCAACTTTTCATTGATATATCGGCTGAATGGCCGCCGTCTGTTTGACAATTTTTACGGCGAACCATCATAATAAGGAAACCTGATATATCGTTATCAGGCGTGCCCTCGAGCTTATCACGCCTACAATATTATCCTCAAGGAGTTAATCATGAACCGTGAGAGAACAGAACTAAAGGTGCTAAATCCCCGCGGTGAAATAGCCGGAAAATCGGCGCTAGTGCCCAATAACCGGCTTACGGACCTGGCGGGAAAGAAAATCGTACTGTATTCCAATATGAAGCAGGGCATGGATAACTTCTACACTGTATTCGAAGAGCTGCTTAAGGAGAAACACCCGGATGCCACCACCATGAAAGTCTCCGGGGCTTTCCTGGTTCGGGACGAGGATGCCGAGGTTATGGCTAAGGAAGCCGATGCCTTCGTCTATGGGGTCGGCGACTGAGGGTCCTGCACATTTGTCGGCGTGGCCGGCACCGTTAAACTGGAAAAACTAGGCCTGCCCGGTGTTTTCATGAACTGTGACACTTTCGACGACGATGCTAAATCGGCGGCCGCCGATAACGGGATGCCCCTGGTACGGCGGGTGAAAATCAGCTCCGCCGATTTCTACAAGCTCCGCGGTAGTGTCGATTCTATCCGTCCCCTCGTTGAAGATTTATTCGATGAGTTTGTCGACGCCCTGGTAACTCCGCTGACTTCGGAGGAATTAAATCCGTCGGCGGCCCAACCTGATACGGACGGACCGTCGGAGATAACAATTCTCGGTGATTTTTATGAAGAAACTATGGAAGCCTTTAACCAGGATTATCTCGGCCGGCAGTGGGGCGATGGCCTTCCCCTGGTCCCGCCCACACCCGAGAGGGTGAAATGGATGCTTACCGGCACCAGGCGTTCCCCGGATGAGGTCCTCGGTAAGATTAATCCCAAGCAGGGGACGGTCACCGTTGAGAAGATAGCTATTAACGCGGTCATGGCCGGGGCCAAACCCGAGTATCTGCCGGTGATAATCTCCGTTATCGAGTCGCTGGCTGATGATAGATATGATGACCTCCACGTTCTGGCTTCGGCGGGTTCTTTCGGGCTGCTGATAGTGGTCGGCGGTGCTATCGCCAGGGAACTGGGCATGAACTCCGGCATCGGCTTTATGGGGCACGGCAACCGGGCCAATAACACCATCGGCCGCGCCGTCCGTCTGACTACCTTAAACATCGGCCGCACCTGGCCGGCCAAGAACGACATGGCCCTTATTGGACGGCTTTCGGCGCACACTTTCCTGACATTCAGCGAGAACGCGGATATGAGTCCCTGGCAGCCGTACCACGCCGGGCGCGGCTTCCCGGCGGAGCAGAGCTGCGTGACGGTGGCCTCGATTCACGGCAGCAGTCCGCTGCAGCACCTTTACGGCGGCATGATTTTTACCTGGATGGCTGACGGCGTACTCGATAATATGGTGGATGATATAACAAGGACGGGCCGCCGCCAGCTCCGGGAGTGGGGCAATAAGGGCGTGGGTATGGTTCCGGGCTCTGGCCAGGGAGCTCAGAACCACATGATTATCCTCTTCCCGGAACTGGTAGCCGAATACAAAAAGATGGGCTATGACCAGGCGAAACTCCAGGACGAAATATACCGCCGGGTCGCGGTGCCTTACGAAGACCTGGCTCCCGACGAAGTCAAGGCTATAGAAAACGGGATGAAACTGGGGGTAGTCCCCCCGGAACGCCAGCCTGTCTTCAGGGAAGCTATTCAGCCGGGCAAGAGAGTCCCGTTATTGATGACGCCGGAAGACCTCCATATATTTGTGGCCGGCGGCGCGCCGGGCTGCGCTTTCTCTTTTGACTATTATCGTATTCCTCCGTATAGTCATACGGCTATTATGACACGCCCGGTAACCGGCGCTACGCTCACCAAAGCCGGTGTCTAGTAAACAGCGTTTTAAGGAGTCTGAAAAATGCCTGATTGGGAGGCCGTCATTGTCGGCGATGGCGCTGCCGCCGCGATGGCCGCCCAGCGGTATCTACGGTCGTTTCCGTAGTCTTTGTTCCGTTTTTTTGAAGGTTGTTCGCATGGATGAAGATGTCTATTTCCATAAGACCATTACTTGCCGGGCTTACGGTCACACTTTCCGGTTCCGGGCGTCGCAGGAGCTTTTCAGCAGCCATGATATAGATATCGGTACCCGTTTTCTGCTACGCAGCATCGTTGAAAATGACCTTCATCGATCAAAACGTATCCTCGACATCGGCTGTGGCTACGGTCCTCTCGGGATAATTATGAAGCAGTTGAATCCCGATAGCGAGGTGCATCTGGTAGACAGAGACGCCCTGGCGGTGTCGTACGCACGCCAGAATGCCGCGCTGAACGACCTCACCGCCCCCGATATTTACGGCAGCCTGGGCTATGACGACCTACGCCGTGCCGACTTTGACCTGATAGTATCCAATATTCCCGGCAAAGCCGGAGAGTTGGTAATTACTCATCTCCTCCGCGAGGCCATTTATTACCTGGCGCCCGGCGGTACGGTGGCTATCGTGGTGGTCAATCCGCTGGAGGATACTTCCGCCGGAATCCTGAAAAACACTCCTGAAGTGGAAATCCTCTCACGACGTCAAAGGTCGGGGCATACCGTTTTTCACTACCGTTTCACGAGTGCGCCGACGGGAAATCCTGCTGGCGACAGCTTGCAACGGGGCGTGTACCACCGGGATAATATGACCATGTATTCGGGGAATCTCGAATATGTCGTACAGACCGCCTACGGATTACCCGAGTTCGATACCCTTAACTATAAAACGGAGCTGCTTATGCAGGCCTTGAATAGCGATGATCTGCCGGCGGATACCGGCCGCGCGGCGGTGTTTAATCCCGGCCAGGGCCATATCACCGTGGCGCTCTGGAAAATGGCTCAACCCCAGAATATTCTCCTCATTGATAGGGATTTGCTGGCCTTAAGATATTCCCAGCACAATTTGTTGCTAAATGGTTGTCCGCCGGAACGGATAAGCATTCACCACGGAGTCGGTGCCGATTTTGAGTCTGATGAGAAAATCGACCGGTTTATCGGTGTCTTGAGAGAAGAAGAGGGACGAGAAGCTATTTATAATCTGGTGACCGCCGCCGGTGGCAGACTATCTCCTGGTGGTATGTTAATTATCACCGCCGGTTCGACGGCTATTACCCGGCTCGTAACCGACCTTAAAGCGCAGTCCCGCCTCCGCATTACCGCCCGGGAAAAGCGTAAGGGCAATAGCTTATTGGTGTTGCGTTCCATCTAAAATGAAAAATACCGTAAATGTTATAATCTAACTATCTATTAATGTGGATACAGGAGGTACCTATGAATATTCTGATTTTATCCGGCAGCCGCGACCGCGAGGGACAGACCGCCCGGGCCATCAACGCCCTTTGTAAAGGCATTGCCGAAGGTGGCGCGAGTTTTGAGATGGTGTTTCTAACCGAACTTGATCTGGAACGCTGCCGCCAGTGTGATGCCGATGGCTGGGGACTCTGTCGGCGGGAGGGACGCTGTGTCGTCGAAGATGATTTTCCGTCAATCGTCAGCAAGATTGAGGCTGCCGACGTGGTGGTATTTGCCAATCCGGTCTACTTCGGCGACCTCAGTGAAAGCATGAGGGCGTTACTCGACCGCTATCGCCGGATTACCCATCTTAAGCTAATTTCCGCCGGTAGAAGTCCGAGTGCGTTTCCTCAGGGTGGTGGCATACCGGCTATCGCCATATGCTACGCGGGTGGCAGCGGCAACGGCCCTATCAATTGTTGTGCCAGCCTGGAACGGGTTTTACAGACCTGCGGCTTCGACGTCGTCGATATGATTCCGGCGCGGCGGCAGAACCTGGAGCATAAACTCCCCGTACTGGAAATGACCGGTAAATGGCTGGCCACCAGGCCCACTTCCGGGCCGCCTTTTATCCCGCCGCAATACAAGAAAGAGGATTAGAAGGGGTAATGAGAAAAGGATAATCATGATGAAAAATGTGTTAATTATCTACCATACACAATCGGGCAATACCGGGGCTATGGCCAGGGCAATAGCCGAGGGCGCCGGGGCCGCCGGGGCGAGTGTTGTTTTGAAAAAGGCCGTCGACGCCGTTGATAAAGACCTGCTGGACTGTGATGTCGTCGCCATCGGTACCCCGAATTACTTCAGCTACATGGCCGGTATGGTCAAAGACTTTTTCGACCGCGCCTGGATTACCGTCCGCGAGAAGATGGCGGATAAGCCTTACGTTGTCTTCGGTAGTTACGGTGGTGGGGGCCGGCAGGCTATCGATACCGTGGAAGGTATTTGCACTGGTCTGGAGATGAGACTCATCACCGAAAGCCTGGCCGTCCAGCGGGAGCCTACCGCGGAAAACCTGGATGCCTGTAGAGAGCTCGGGAAGAAGCTGGCGGCATAACAGCCTAAAGAAAAAGTCTCCCCTAAAGAGTAGACCTAAATGTGGAATTAGCAGTTTTTCATGTGCCGGTGGGCAATGAATTTTATATTACACGTGGTGATGACATTTGACCTGGTGGTTCGCTTTTACTTGCCTCATCTCAGGTACGATTTCTGAGCACTGTGCCGAGGCTTCGCTGCAGCGTGTATGGAACCGGCAACCGGGAGGGGGATTTAACGGCGAAGGCATTTCACCGCTTAAAATAATCTGCTGAATTTCGTCGGTTTCATCCTCGGGTAACGTCAGTATGGATGCTGATATCAGCGCCTTCGTGTAAGGATGAAGGGGATTCAAAAACAGCTCTTCAGCTTCGCCGTATTCTACAATTTCACCCAGGTACATAATAGCTACGCTGTGACTCATGTAGCGTACGGTGGCCAGGTTATGCGCGATAACCAGGTAACTCAGATTATGCTGGTCCTGGAGGTCTTTAAGCAGGTTCATTATCTGCGCCCGGATGGATACATCCAGTGCTGAGACAGGTTCATCCAACACTACCAGGTTCGGACTTAATGCCAGCGCCCGGGCTACCGCTATGCGCTGTCGCTGCCCGCCACTGAACTCGTGAGGATAAAGATTGGCGTGGTCGGCTCTCAGGCCCACCTGGTCCAGGATTTCCTCCACCCGGCTTCTGATTTGCTGCTTCGTCATCTTGGTATTGACGGCCAGGGGTTCGCCGACGATATCTCTCACCCGCATTCTAGGGTTCATCGAACTCCAGGGATTCTGCTGTACTGACTGTACGTTTGGACGATATTTCGATTTAATCTCTGACGCCGAAAAAGTGCTCAGGTCTTCACCTTCGAACAAAATGGTACCGGATGTTAATTTCTCCAGTAACAGTATCATTCTGGCCGTGGTAGTCTTACCGGCGCCTGATTCGCCTACCAGACTTAGTGTTTTACCCTGTTCGATAGTAAATGAAATCCCGTCGATAGCTCTTACCCAGCCAATCGTTCTCTGAAGAAGCCCTTTGGTAACCGGGTAGTGCTTGGTCAGGTTTTTTCCTTCTAATATTACTTCCGCCATACTCTATTTCACCTTCCAGCAGGATACAAGGTGTCCGTCACCGACATCTATCTCTGGAGGCTGCTCTTCCCGGCATTTATCCATTACGTGATCGCAGCGAGCCGCAAATCGACAGCCGGGGGGCAGGTTTAGTAGCGAGGGTGGTTGTCCTTCAATTGAGAAAAGACGCTCATCCTTCCGGTCGAGACGGGGCACGGAATTAATTAAAGCAACGGTGTAGGGATGCCTGGGATCTTTGAATATTTTGCTCGTCGTGGCTGTCTCTACTATTTTCCCGGCGTACATCACGCCCACACGGTGGCACATCTTGGCAACAACACCGAAGTCATGGGTTATGAATATAATAGCTACATCGGTCGTTTTCTGGATATCCTGGAACAAAGCTATGTATTGGGCCTGTATGGTAGCATCAAGCGCGGTAGTGGGTTCATCGGCAATCAGCAGGTTGGGACGGCAGGACATGGCAATAGCGCCAACCACACGCTGCCTCATACCTCCGCTCATCTGGAAAGGATAGTCCCGGAGACGCGATTCAGGTGCCGGTATCTTCAGCAGGCGTAGTGCTGAAATAACCTCATCATTGATTTTATCGTCCGCGAGTCCCTGATGAAGTTTGATCGATTCGGCTAACTGGTTGCCTATGGTATATACCGGATTGAGTGAAGTCATCGGGTCCTGGAGAATCATGGATATCTCTTTACCACGGACGTTCCTCATCTCTTTCTTGCTGAGTCCCAGAATATCCCTTCCGTTAAGGATGATTCTACCCTTGACGATATTACCCGACGGTTCCGGAAGCAGGCGCAGGAGGGACAGACCGGTTACCGTCTTGCCGCAGGCGGATTCACCCACCAGCCCGAATATTTCCTTTTCGTCTACGTGGAAACTCACCCCATCGACAGCCTTAACTTCGCCGGATCTGGTGTAGAATGAGGTATGTAAATCCTCCACTTGAAGAACAGTCTTACTCATACCTGTCTCAACCTCGGGTCCATCTTATCGCGTAGCCAATCTCCCAGGAAGTTACCCGACAGCACTACCAAGCCGATAAGGATTCCGGGGAATGTAGAAATCCACCAGGCCCTATCGAGGTCGTTTCTGCCGTCAGCTACCATGGAGCCCCATGACGGCATGGGCGGCGGGATACCGATACCAAGATAGCTCATCGCCGATTCTGCCAGAATCATGGTACCTACGTTAAGCGTTACACCGATTATTAAAATGTTTAGGATATTCGGGAAAATATGCCGGAGCATTATTCTCGGTGTAGACACGCCGTTGATTACTGCCTGGGATACAAAGTCGGAGTTGCGTACTCTCAGAGATTCACCGCGTATGATACGCGCGTACCCGGCCCAGCCCAGTACCGATAATGCGAACACAACGGTAAAAAAGCCCGGTCCGAGGCTGACGGCCAATAACATAGCCACCAGGAGAGGGGGAAATGATAGAGCTACGTCGACCACCCTCATAATAAAGGCATCGATACGCCCTCCCGTGTAGCCGGAGAATATCCCTAATGTCGTACCTATGGCAGCCGTGATAGCTATCGCCAGTAACGAAACGCTAAGCGATACCCTCGCCCCGTAGATAGCGCGGCTTAAAATATCTCTTCCCAGTGTATCTGTTCCCAGTAAATGCGCGGTAGTGCCACCTTCAACCCAGGCCGGCGGCATACGCCTTTCCGTGAGGGATGTCTCATCGTAGGGATAAGGTGACACAACATCGGCGAATATGGCGGTAAATATCAGCACGGCAAATACCGCCACCGGGAGAATCATCCCCAGATTTCTTATAATTCGCCCCCAGGTCGTAGGAGGCTTATATGGTTTTACTTTTAAACCTGTTACCATAGTTTGATATTCGCTTTTTTAAGTTCTCTCGTACCTGATTTGTGGGTCTACATATGCGTAAAGAATATCTACCAGGAAATTCATGCCCAGTACCATGATAGCCACTAAAATCGCGATGGCCTGTACTACCGGGAAATCGCGGCCGAAGGTAGATTCTACTGCTAATCTACCCATGCCCGGCCAGTTAAAAATGTACTCCGTGATTACGGAACCGTTGATCAATCCCGCCAACATTAGACCGGCTACAGTCAAGGGTGATATTACGGCGTTCCGCAGGGCGTGTTTCCAGATAACCGTTCTTTCGGGAAGCCCCTTGATTCTCGCCAGCTTGATATATTCGCTATCGAGTACGTCAAGCATGGTGGAGCGGATCAGACGCATCATGCCCGGCAGCATGAAGAACATCATTGTGCCTACCGGCAATATGTAGTATTCTATTCCGCCCATGCCGGCGGCCGGTAATAATTGCCAGGTAACAGAAAATATCAACACGGCCATAATAGCCAGCCAGAAGCCGGGCAACGCCTGCCCCAGAATAGCCAGGAACTTCACCCCGTTATCAAAAAATGAATCACGCCGGGTGGCGCCCAGTACTCCCAGGGCTATAGCTAGAATTGTGCCTAGAACAAAGGCGGGTATTCCTAATTTCAGCGTATTCGGCAGCGCATCGCCAAGCATCTCCGTTACGGGAATCCTCTTGACGAATGACTGGCCGAAATCACCCTGTGCCAGGCCGGTGAGGTAAATCCAGAACTGTTCGGGGTAGGACTTATCCAGCCCCAGTTGCTTCTGTAAAACTTCTACCTCTGATTGAGTAGATAAGGGGGATACCATGAACAATATCGGGTTCCCGGAGATACGTACCATGAAGAAGACTATTACCACAATGCCGAACAGGGCGATGATTGTTTGAAATAGTCTTATTACGATAAATCGCGTCATGTCGTGAAATTCCTGTCACTAATAATACAATGGGTCATTTGCATGTGTCAAATATTGTTATTTAGGGTGTAGTGACTCAACTTTTCGTAGATATACCTGACTGTTGATATGTAAATTCCCCAAAAAAGTCCGCTCTCTTATACCTGAATAATCTTTGAAAATGACTACCGCTGTATCTTCGGGGGCGGGGATTACCCGCCCCCGAAGTGTCTAAACTAGGATTTTTCTACTTATCTATCTCGGATGCTTAACCCCGCAGGCGGCGTCCTGGAAAGCCATATGCGGATTAACGGTAAATTCGCCAACATTGTCGCTCACGATAATCTCGGGTATGACAAAGGCGATGCCGAAGCTGGTGTACAGCTCCTTGGCGGCTCTCTGCCATTCTGTGTAAATCTCCTTGGCTTTTACGGGGTCAAGCTCTACTATGTATTGATCAAAGAGCGCGTCAACGGCCGGGTCTTTTGTTGCCTGGTGTACGCCGTAGGAGGTGTACATATTCCGGCAGTAGTAGGTGCCGTTAAAGGCGCCGCCGGTCCATGACCATATCCAGCCGGCATTCTCTGCGTCAGGTTCAATACCTTGCGGCATGAACATATAGGCGAAGAACACGCCCATTTCAACAATCTCTATCTCTACCTGGAAGCCGGCTTTCTTCCAGTAGCCCTGCAGTGCCTGGAACAAATCAACCGCGGGCCCTGGGGTAACCATGGCGTGGATTACCGGGTCTGCAAAGGCACCGGGATAGCCTGCATCGGCTATTAGACTCTTGGCCAGGTCAATATCGTACGGGTCCGGCGCAATCAGGTCATCGGTCACGCCGTAAGCTCCCGGCATGAGGAAGAACCGGCCGCCCGGTTCTGCCTCCCCCTGCCAGTAGGTCGCGCAGAGCTCCTCGCGGTTAATAGAGTAGGAAAGGGCTTTGCGGATACGGATATCGTGTATCGGTCCGGCTGCTTCTAAATGGGGAGCTACGAAAGCGAGTATAAATGGCGCAGCCAACCCTTGTATGCGCGTTTGCCAGCCGTCCTCTTTCAGCGAGACGCGCCTATCTGTGGTGAGTCCTAACGGGATATCAATCTCACCCCGCTTGAGCATGGCAACCTGGGTTGACTCTTCGGTGACCTGGATTTCCAGAAGATACTGGAACTCAGGTACGTGTTCCGGTCTCCAGTATTCTGTGTTAGCCTCGACTTTGTAGCTTGTCTCGGGGATATGCTTCACGAACTTCCAGGGTCCGGAGCCAATGGGACTAGCGCGCCATTCCTCCTCGCCGACTTGATCAAAGTAGTTCTTGGAGAGGATGCGCACCCAGCAGAACGTGTCGACCAGTGGCGGCTCGGGACGTTCGGTTACGAACTCATAGGTATATTCATCCACTACTCTATGAGAAGCCATGTTGTCGCGTAATCCGGGTGACCAGGGGTTCTTGGACTCGTCAGAGGTGAACCTTTCCATGGTGAAAAATACGTCATTGGCGGTAACCGGGTCGCCGTTATGGAATTTCATGCCATGGCGGATATTGAACGTCCAGGTAACACCATCATTTGCTAAATCCCATGTTTCGGCCACTTCGCCGATGTAGTTCCCGTTTTGGTCAAAGGCGATCAAGGAGTCGGCAAAATACATAGCCCAGGTGGATTCAAATAAGGTAGGGTCGTTTGACTCGACACCAAAATTGACTTGAGCAACGGTTAACGTGCCATAGGGTTCTGGCGGAGTGGTGGGTTGGTCGGTGGGTTGGTCGGTGGGTTGGTCGGTGGGTTGGTCGGTTGGCTGGTCAGTCGGCTGGGAGGTCGGTGCACTGGTTGGCGCACTGGTTGGCGCACTGGTTGGTGCGGTGGTTTCTTCCTCACCGCAACTGCCGAGTACCATCGTGACTGCCAGTATAACGATTAATGGGATTAGTAACAGTTTCTTCATTTTTTCCTCCTCTTTATATTTGGTTATACTGATTTCTTCAAGTATTGCCTCTTATTGACCCTCCTTATCATCTTAGATTTGGGTACCCCCCCATGCTATTCTAGGGATAAGGACAGCATTGCCCGAAAATTCAAGTTGTTTATACATTCCTAAATCACTCTGAATTGAATACAATATAAACCACATTCATTAACTTGTCAACCATGAATTTTACAGTTATCCATATATACCTGTCAATTACTATATTATACCTGTCAATTACTATATGGGTTAATTAATCATTTGTCAAAAAATTACTAATTGACGGGTGAACATATCGTCAATAGCGTGTTGTCGGTATCTCCCCGGAAACCTTCACCTTTCATTGGTACTACCACATTTAATATAGTACAATGTAGCCCATATTAATAATAAGGTAAGCCGGGAATATGAAAAGAGATAGACTAAATCAAGTAGGAGCTCTTCTGTTTGATATGACCGCCGTTGACGGTTCGATCATCCTGTTTTACGAGTCGATAGAAACGGGTAGTTAATACACATAATATATATATAGCATCTCAAGACCGAGGAGGAAAGATACCATGCTGGTCCCCCATTTGTTTTTTAACGGAAAAAGCGAAGAAGCCATAGCACAATACGTAAAAGCCTTCGGTGCCGAGGTGAAGCAGGTTATCCGCCATTCCGAGGACGAACCGGAAAAGGGCGTATTACATGCCGAGATTCTTATTCACGGGCAGAGAATAATGCTAAACGATAATGACCTGGGTCCCCCGGCCCTGGTAATTATTTATGACAGTAAAGACAACTTGATGCATTCTTATAATATTATAAAGGAAGGCGGAGAGGTCACCGCGCCGATGGTTGAGACGGATTACAGTCCCGGCGTTGTTGAGGTTCGTGACCGGTTCGGGATTAAGTGGTGCCTCATGGTAGGGCAGGCCTGATTTATATACCGGTATCCTCCGGCGGATAGGACAGCAGTGTTCTTTCAACGGTAGTTCGGACAAGTTCGGCCGCATTCTTCATGGCGTATTCCCGGCCCGTGCCTTCTGACATGATGCTGACGGCATCCCTTATTCCACACTCGTAGACTTCTTCAAAACCTTCGCCCAGTTCCCCGGCGAAAGCAATTACCGGAACACCGGCCTTTTTCGCCCGGTCAGCTATGCCGCAGATAGTCTTACCGCGTGTCGTCTGGTTGTCGATACGCCCCTCCCCCGTCAGCACCAGACCGGCCCCGGCCAGGTGTTTTTCAAACTTAATGCTTTCGCAAACGATCTCAATGCCGCTCTGCAGGGACGCATCCAGGAAGGCCACCAGTCCGGCGGCCAGTCCCCCCGCCGCCCCGCCTCCCGGAACTTGGCTGATGTCTTTCCCGGTGTCGCGCTTTATAATGTCGGCCAGGCGGCGTAGTCCGGCATCAAGCTGCTTGATATCTTCGGGGCCGGCCCCTTTCTGGGGTCCGTATATGCAGGCGGCGCCTTCGGGACCGTAAAGCGGATTGGTAACATCGCCAGCACAGATAATCATGCTTTCGGTAATCAGCGGGTGCCGCCCGGTGGTATCGATGCGGTCTAATTGAGCAAGCCCTCCGCCACCCGTGGGAATCGGCTGATTTTGTGCGTCCAGGAATTTGATGCCCAGCGCCCGGGCCATGCCGGTGCCGCCGTCGGTGGTGGCGCTATCACCCAGTCCGACGATTATCTTACGGTGCCCTTCTTCAAGGGCTGCCCGGATAAGTTCGCCCGTCCCGATAGTACTGGCCGCCATGGCGTTGCGCCTATTTTCCGGCACCAGGTTCAGGCCGGAGGCGGCCGCCATCTCGATAACAGCCGTTTTCCCGTCGCCCAGTATGCCCCAGCCGGCTTTTACCATATCGCCCACCGGTCCGTGTACCTTCGTTGTGGCAATCCTGCCTCCGGTGGCTTCCACCATGGCTCTTACCGTACCTTCACCACCGTCGGCTAACGGGAGGAGGATAGTCCGGCTGTCCGGCATTGCTGCTTTCACGCCTTCGGCTATGGCCGCGGCGACTTCATGGGATTTGAGACTACCTTTGAAAGCCTGTGGGGCTATGATGATTTTCATCAAGATACCTGTACCGTTTACTATATACGTGATATGATATTTTTGTCTACTTTGACTTTTAGTCGAGTGAATTGATTATGTTTTACGGGTCGTTTTACAATGGCAGGGCAATAAAGGATAAGGAATATATATGGAAAAGCGACATAAAGTTATACTTGTCGACGGCATACAAGGCGACCAGGCTACGCCGGTTCTGGAAGAGTCCGAAGAACTGGCCAGGATAAACGCCGAGTTGATTATATTAGGTTGTGAGTCAGAGGACGATATTATCACCCAGGCTCAGGACGCCGACGCTATCCTTACCGTGGGCGCGCCGATGACCCGTCGCGTATTAGAAAAACTGCCGAAATGCCAGGTTATCGTTCGTTACGGTATCGGCTACGACACCGTTGACGTGGAGGCCGCTACCGATAATAATATCCTCCTCGTCAATATCCCGGATTTCTGCGTTGAAGAAGTTTCTAACCACGCTATTACGCTACTGCTGGCCGGTGCCAAGAAGATTCCGCAGTTGAACAATCTGGTCAAAGCCGGGCGCTGGATGGAAGCCAAGCAGGCGCAATCACCCATGGAGTCGATATACGGACAGACACTGGGAATCATCGGCTGCGGCAACATCGGGCGGACTACCGCTAAAAAAGCAAAATGCTTCGGATTGGAAGTCCTCGGCTATGACCCGTACGTGGATAAAGCCCTGGCGGCAGAGTTTGACATAACGTTGGTAGACCTTCCCGGGTTATTGAAGAAATCCGACTATATTTCGGTGCATACCGCGTTGACTGAAGAGACCTATCACCTTATCGGCGAAGAGAAGTTCAAGCTGATGAGACTAAAAGCTTTCTTCATTAACACGGCGCGCGGCTCCGTCGTAGATGAGCCGGCCCTTATCCGGGCGTTGGAGGAGGGGAGAATAGCCGGGGCCGGACTGGACGTTTTCGAAAAAGAGCCCGTCGACCCGGAGAATCCCCTGTTGAAAATGGACAATGTCATCGTAATGCCGCACTCGGCTTCATATTCGGATGCCGCTTTTACACGCCTGCGTAGAAGCGTCGGGCAGGAAGCCGCCCGGATACTCAGCGGCCGCTGGCCGAAGAACGTGGTAAATAAGGCCTGCCGACCTAAAAAAGACTTGAAGCGGGGGTAATATGTCGGAATTAACGGAGCAGGAAATGCTGGAAAAGTTGCGAGGGTACGATACCCCTTCGGTGGGGAATATCGTGGCCACCTATCCTAATAATCCGCTGTGCCTGGGAATCTATGATCCCTGGAGGGGGAACTGGTACACCGACCAATCGGTACGCTGTATCTACCCGGATTTAGGCCGGACGGTCGGCTATGCCGTTACCGTGGTCTATTCCCTTCCCGGCCCCGATGACGGGGGATTATCCTTCACCGATTTGATAGATGCCCTGAGGGAGTCGGAAAAACCGTCGGTAGTGGTTATCCGGCAGGATTTTCCGCCGGAAATACTGCCGAGGGTGGGCCTTTGCGGAGGGCAGATGACGGCGGCGTTCCAGGCCTGTGGGGCGGTGGGTGTGGTCACCAACGGGCCTTCGCGAGACGTGGATGAAATCCGCCCGATGAAGTTCCAGTACCTGATGAGCGGCGTTACCTCCGGTCACGGCGACTTCGAGATAAAGGCCATCAACGTGCCGGTTTCAGTGGCGGGAATGGACGTGACGCCCGGTGATATAATTCATATGGACGAGAACGGCGCCTGCAAATTCCCGGCGGACCGGCTGCCGGATGTCTGCCGGAATATCGATGCCTTTATCGAGGGGGAGGAGAAAAGGGCGGAGGCTTTGAAAAAGGCGAAGACAACCGAAGAAATCAAACGGGCTTTTACCGGTAAATATTGATACCATATAACTATCGTCGAGGGGGAATATTGCCATGAAGAAAAACCGACTCCGTGAGTTGTTGGACCAGGCAAAACCGACCCTGGGTACCCACGTGATTTCCACCTGGCCGGGAATCGTCGAGGTTATCGGGAGAACCGGCGCTTTCGACTACATCGAGTACGTCGGCGAATATTCCTCTTTCAGCCTGGAGCAGATGGATAACTTCGGCCGGGCTATCGAGCTTTTCCCGGATATGTCGGCCATGATGAAAGTGGAGGAGCAGACCCGCGGATTCATCGCCGCCCGGGCTATCGATTCCGGTATCCAGAACGTACTCTTTACCGACTGCCGTTCCGCTGAAGATGTCCGTGAATGTATACGCTACGTCCGCCCCGAGACGCCGGGATCCGGCGGTGTCCACGGCTTTGGTATGCGCCGCAGCACCGGCTATGGCTACGGCGGCCAGGTAGCCGACTGGACAGAAGTCATGGATGAAGTCGTTATTGCGATCATGATTGAAAAGAAGGGCGCCATCGATAACCTGGAAGAAATTTTGTCTGTCAAGGGCGTGGACATGGTTCAGTTTGGCCCCGTCGATTACTCCATCAGTATCGGCCAGCCGGGGCAGGTGCAGAGTCCGGAGGTGCAGGCAGCCCATAAACATATGATTGAGACGGCTCTGCAAAAGGGCGTGGCGCCCCGCGTTGAGGTCGGCGGCTTTGAACAGGCCAAACCGTTCGTTGAGATGGGCGTCCGCCACTTCTGCATCGGCTGGGATACCAATATCATCGCCGACTGGTGCCGGCAGCAGGCCGAAGGTATGGCAAAACTGCTTAAGTAATTAAGAAATTGGAGATATTATGGCAGGACCAAGAGTATTCGTGACCCGCAAAATATTCCCGGAAGCGCTGGATAAAATTGCCGCGGCGGTCGACATGGAGGTCTGGCCGGATATTATGCCGCCTTCCTACAAGGTATTGCTGGAAAAGACTCGCGATGTCGAGGGTATTTTAACCATGCTCAGCGACAGGATAGACGCTAATCTCATGGAGCATTCTCCCCGGTTAAAAGTCATCAGTAACATGGCGGTAGGGGTTGATAATATCGATGTCGCCGAGGCCACCCGACGCGGTATCCCGGTGGGCTATACGCCCGGGGTGCTCACTGAGACCACCGCCGACCTTATATTCTCGCTGCTGGCGGC
>DAOUER010000009.1:0-33721 GCA_034430375.1 Dehalococcoidales bacterium | reverse complement strand
TTCACGTGGAGCCCTGCGACGATAATTGCGAAGCGTGCAATCTCAATTGCGAGGACAGAGACGTTTAGGCTGCCTGGACATAGTTAATTATCCCCTTGACGATGAACTGCCCGCCGAAGTAGAGCAGCACCAGCGCCAGCGCGACGAAAACCCATTCCTGGATTTTAGGCCCCCAGAAGGTACGCGTGCGGTAGATGACGACGGATACCAGCGACAGCCAGACGAGGTCGCAGAGCCAGTGGACGATGATAAATAAGGATAGTCCCCAGGTACCGACGGCATCGAGGAAGTTCATCAGGAGCAGGCTTCCCACGGTGACCCACCACACCAGGAAGAAGGGATTTAACCCGCTCATGAGGATGCCGGCCATAAAAGCGTTATAGGTGGTGTCTTTGCCTTCACGGGCCATGGCACGTCGGGCGCGGAAAAGGCTGATGCCCATCCACATTATCATGCCCCCGCCCAGAACACCCAGCACCAGGCTGACGACCTCGTTTTCGAAGAACCGGGCCAGCCCGAAGTAGACGAGTAGTATCAGGGGCACCTCGACGACGGCGTGTCCCAGCGATACCAGAACGCCGGCCCACGGGCTTTTTAAACTTTTAGCCAGGGTAACCGCGAACATGGGGCCGGGCGCCATCACGCCCGAAAGTGATGTGACGATAACCGTACCTAATGCAGCGAGCAAACCAACTCCCGGATATTTTAAATTTTCGTTCCCATTATAGCATTAAGACGGTTATTCGTGTTGGGGTAGTATTAATCCATCCCCGGACCGGGTTCCCGTATCATGTCTTTATTTTCGGGATCCGGTATATGGACCCATTTCTGATCGCGGCTCAGATAATCGTATAATCGCGGCCCGTTGGAACAGGAATAAAACAAAATCGGCCGGTCCACCCTGTTAAAACCGAAAGGACAGTGCCACACCTTAGGTGGAATGGTGATGACACAGGCTTTGTCGTAGACGTGCTTTTCGTCCTCGATATACAGGAAGAATTCACCGCCCAGGTTGTTCTGGTCATTCAGGTCGGTACTGAGCAGTATCAGGTACTCCATGTAGTCATGGTAATGGGGCTTGGCAGTGGGCCCTGCGACGCTGGGCTTTCCTGTCACCATACCCCCGCTGAAGTACATGCCGCCTTCAACCGCCCTGTCGTCCAGGTAGACCTGGAATACATCGGGATTATCCTCCGGATGGAATGGGTTGGGATGTGTCCTGAATACGAAGTATTTCCCGAACCTGGTATTGGGTTCACCGCTCTTCGTAACACCGTATTTATTTTCCGCCATTTACTTTCACTCTCCTTTTAAAAGCACTATACCGATATAACCGGGAAGACACACCGACCGGTCATTATGCCCGGGTCTCAGAAGCCTGGTAATAATCCCCAGACAGGGTGATTCCGGCGTCAGGCCGTTATCCGGCGCCTCCGGTTTCCTCCGTATTTTAGCACGACCGGCCCGGGAAGACACGCCGTTGACCCTGAATATCATGCGGTCATACTTTGAATGGTATTATCCGGGGTGGGGAAACGAACGGACAAGGGCAGGAAGATACGAGGGCGGCCAGGGTGGGAATAGATATTTTTGATGAGAGGTTGGGTGGGAATAATAAAAATTTCACTCTAAGTACTACAATATTGTCTATTAGATTTAAGATTTACTCAACAAATATCCCAATAGGAAAAATATTAAAGCGACAATAAAAGTTACCACAGCGTTACGCCAGAGGGATTTCTTGGCTCCTTCAGATATTTCTGCTCTGATTGTATAGGCTATGGCCTCGATTTGGGGTAGTGATAATTGTCTATGACGTTCTTGATACAAACCTTCATCAGATAAATTTCCTACTATTTCACTTCTTTCCATTTCTTCTTTTTTCAGAATTCCTGATGAAGCTGTTAATAAATTCTCTGATAAAAGATTGATTTCTTCTGTAGTAGTAATTTGCCTACGACTTTTTCTTAATCTGAATAATCCAACCAAAGCGTAGATTATTCCGGCCAAAACGGCCAAAAAAGTTCCAATCATTACGTAAGAAGGAATCCCCATACTAAGCCTGCCTATTTTCGCTTATATTTCTATTCCTTTATTATTCTACCACATTATGTCAAACTGCTCCTATAACCTCCTCCAGCACTCGCTTCCAGGTCCGGCCCAGCTTTTGGTAGTATATTTTTATCAGCGTGCGGCCGACGGTTATACCGTCTTTCAAGACAGGTTCCAGCTTATCTCTATCAAACGGTAAGCCCTGAAAGCGGCGGAGGGTTATGTGTCCCTCCTCGGTGGTGACGGTTTCTATGCCGGCCCGGGCGGCCAGCCCCTTTATCCTGACGGCGTAGACCAGGTTCTCCACCTCCTCCGGCACCGCCCCAAAGCGGTCGAGATAAGCCGCAGCCAGGTCGTCGAGCTTCTCGTGAGCATCGGGGTGGGCAAGGTCGCGGTAAAGCTCAAGTCGTGAATTAACATCGGGCACGTAGTCCTCGGGGATATAGGCATCCAGGGGCAAATCGATAGCGGGGGCGGGTAGGCGGGGCGGCTTTTCCTCGCCGGCGATACGGGCTTTCCTGTCTTCAACTGCCTCGGCCAGGAGTCGCGTATAGAGGTTAAAGCCGACGGCGGTAATATGTCCGCTCTGGCGGTGTCCCAGCAGCGTACCGGCGCCCCTGATTTCCAGGTCGCGCATGGCGATGCCGAACCCGGCCCCGAGTTCGGTGGCTTCATAAATCGTCGCCAAACGCTGGCGGGCTACCGGCGTTAACGCCCTGGGATTGTCGTAGAGGAAGTAGGCGTAGGCCAGGTTGGTGCCGCGGCCGACCCTCCCCCTTAATTGATAAAGCTGCGTCAGCCCGAACCGGTCCGCCCGGTTGACAATCAGGGTATTGACGTTGGGTATGTCCAGTCCCGACTCGATAATCGTGGTGCATATCAGAATATCGATTTTCCCCCGGCTGAATTCAGTCATTACCTTTTCCAGTTCTTGCTCGGGCATTTGCCCGTGCCCGATGCCCACCGTCGCCTCGGGGACCAGGTCGCGGAGGTGCTCGGCAATCATCCAGATACTCTGCACCCGGTTGTGCACGAAAAACACCTGGCCGTTACGCTCCAGTTCCCGCAAGATGGCCTCCCTCACCATGAACTCGTCGTAAGCCGCCACGTAGGTACGCACCGGCAGGCGGGTCTCGGGCGGGGTCTCCATGGTGCTCATGTCCCTCACCCCCACCAGCGACATGTGCAGGGTGCGGGGAATCGGGGTGGCGCTGAGTGTCAACACGTCTACCTCCTGCCTCATCTTTTTCAGGTATTCCTTGTGGTTGACGCCGAAGCGCTGCTCTTCATCAATTATCAGCAGGCCCAGGTCCTTGAATTTTATATCCTTCTGGATGAGGCGGTGCGTCCCGATGCAGATATCCACCGTGCCGTCGGCCAGGCCCCTGACGATAGCATGCTGTTCTGACGTAGAACGGAACCGGCTGAGCACCTCGACCTTGATCGGGAAGACCTCCAGTCGTTCGCTGAAGGTGGCGTAATGCTGCTGGGCCAGCACCGTGGTGGGTACCAGCACCGCCACCTGCCGTCCGTCCATGACCGCCTTGAAAGCGGCGCGTATCGCCACCTCCGTCTTGCCGTAACCAACATCACCGCAGACCAGCCGGTCCATCGGTTTGGCTTTTTCCATGTCGGCCTTAACGTCCTGCTGTGCCTGGAGCTGGTCGCGCGTTTCGACGTAGGGGAAAGCGGCCTCCATCTCCTGCTGCCAAACAGAATCGCGGGAGAAAGCGTACCCCGGTACGACTTCACGGGCGGCGTAGAGGGCTAATAATTCTTTAGCCAGTTCCTCGGCGGCTTCTTTGGCTTTCTGCCGTGTGCGGTACCACTCCTGAGTCCCCAGCCGACTCAGCACCGGCTGCCTGTCGCTGGCGCCGATATAGCGGTCGATTCGGTCAATCTGGTCGGTGGGAACATAAAGGATATCGTTCATGGCATACTGCAATACCAGGTATTCCTTATCGCTGCCGGCAGCATCGAAAGTGGTCATGCCGGTGAATTTTCCAATCCCGTGTTCGATATGCACGACGTAATCGCCGGGATTGATTTCTGCCATCAGCTTGTGGGCGGGTACCGAGTGCTTTTTGGTGACTCTCCGCTCCTTGACGAAACCGAATATCTCGCTGTCGGTAAAGAGATAGACATCATCACCCATCATCCAGCCTTCCGCCAGCGAGCCCTGGACCAGCAGTAATGAGCCGGGTTCGGGCAGCTGCCCCACACTTTCAACCGGTGCGGCGATAATATCCCTCTCATACAACAGTTCGGCCAGCCGTTCCGCCTGGTGACTGATAACGATGACTCTCTTCTGCTGGCCTATCAACTCGCTGGTTTTCTGGAGAAACGGCGGCAGCTGGCCGGAATACATCGGGGCCGGCATGAAAGCTAATCGCGGTTCGTCAACGCCCCAGGCGTCCAATCGCAGATTTTGATGCTTATCCAACGCCGGTCTGATTTCGTCCCAGGTGAAATACGGCCGGGGGAAATTGACGGGCAATTCGCCCCGGTCTATCTTGCCGGAACACAACTGGACAGCTTCTTCATCCAGTTCGGCGACGGCCTGTTCCATCGCCGAGGGTTCATCGATTACCAGCAGGGCTTCTTCCGGCAGGTAGTCCAGCAGGCAGTGTTTCTGGAAAAGTGACACGTAAAACTGCATCTCCGGGGGACGCTGTCTTTCCAGCAGCATCTCCATATCACCCTGAAAGGCTTTCTTTACCGAATCGGTGCAGTTTCTAAGATCCATTTCATTAAAAGAGTGTTTCAGCGACTCTTTATCCATCAGTAGAGGCATCAGCAATTCCGTGGCCGGACCTATGGTTACCGAAGACGTGTTGCCCACCGACCGCTGTGTCTCCGGGCTGAAATACCGCAGGCTATCGATAGTATCCCCGAAAAACTCCAGCCGTACCGGCATCTCACCGGTCGGGGGAAAGATATCGATAATCCCGCCCCGGTGACTCACCGCGCCCGGTACTTCCACCACGTTCTCCGTCTGGTAGCCCATCAGTTCCCAGCGCCGTAACAATTCCATCGGGTCTATCTCCATCCCAAGTTCCACTTTATGGATTGTTGAAACGAAAGCCTCCGGTTCGGGCGTTTTCCCCATAAGCGCCGGCGCCGAGGTAATTACCAGGGGCGCCAAGACGCCGTTTCCACCGGAGCCGAATCCCGCCAGGGCGGTCAGGACCTGGACCCTCTCGATATCGGTGGTGGCATCGGTAGCCAGACGTTCGTAAGGCAGGGCATCCGTTTCCGGAAAATGCTGGATAGATGAAGCGTCGCCCCAACTCGAAAGCTGTTCTTTAAGCTTTTTGGCGTTCTCCGGTTGGGCGGTGACGATAAGTACCGGTATTTTTAAGTCCCGGTGCAGGGCTGCCAGGAGAAAAGTCCGGGCGGCATCCAACACGACTACCGTCCGGTTTTCCTTCCGTTCCAGCTTATCGAGTAACGCGGGGTAGCCGAGCAGGCTATCTATCAGACTCAATAACTTCCCGAGTTCCGGCATTTTTCTCCAAATAGCCTTAGGGCTCGCCGTTGCCGACCAGCCCTTTTTCACGTATTGTAACACAGATTACGTTAAAGCTGAATATCTATTGATCTTACAGAATTCTTCCGTCTCATCAATACCAGGACCACCACCAAGGCTACCACCAGCATCGAGGGACTCAAAAGCAGGCCCGTTTCCACTCCCAGGGAGTCGCCTGCCCAGCCGGCTATCACCGCCCCCACGGCTACCCCGGCGGTGAGTAGAGCGTGGAAGATACCGGTGGCCATGCCACGCTCCTCAGCCGTGGTATTTTCCGCCACCATAGCTGAAATCGACGGGAATATGGCTCCATAGCCGACGCCATATATCGCCATCACGACTACCAGCCAGGTAAAAGACGTTAAGGAAGTAATCAGCAATAAAGCTATAATGCCCAGGACTAAACCGATACTACTCAACCAAAATCTCCCCAGACGGTCGGAGAGATTCCCGAGCGGAAGCTGCACAATGATGAACATAACGGCAAAAGCGGTCAGCAGCATACCGACATGAAAGGCGTCCATGCCCAGATTCTTAACATAGACCGGCAGCAGTGTCACGATACAACCAAAGCTGAAGTACTGGGCAAAAATGGCACAATAGGGAGTAATAAGCCCCCGGCGACTCAGTAAATCACCCAGTTTCCCCCAGCCTTCACCGCCGGATGCTTCCCGTTTTATAACATTAGTTTTCCATTTGCCCAGTAAAAGCAGGCTTAATAATGCTGCTCCCACCAGCAATCCCGCGCCGATTTGAAACACCATATTGTATCCCAGTCTTGAAGCAATGATTCCGCTCAATCCGAAACCTACCAGCGTTGCCGAACCCAGCGATATGCCATAGAAAGCCATAGCCCTGCCTTGCCGGCTCTCGGCGGCCTGATGAGCCACCGCCGACATTGTCGCCGGACCGAAAATACCCCCGGTAATACCGTGAAAAATACGCACCAGGACGAGATGTACCGGAATACGGCACAATGAATAAAGGAACATACCCGTAGCATCCCCGAGGAGACCGATGACAAGCAGTAGTTTATAGCCCAGCCGGTCTACCAAACGACCGAAAAAAACATTGGCAGGGATATTTACGATAGAATACAAACCTACGATGATTCCCACCGTACCGACACTGGCCCCCAGCTCGAGGGCATAGAGAGACATTATGGGAATCAATAAATTGGTATCCATGAAACCGACAAAGGTAATGGCGGAAATAACCGACAATGCCGGTTTTTCTGGGGGATTAGTACTATTGTTCATCTGACCAACTTCATCAGCATACATCGTCACCGCCTTCTTGTTCAACTTGCCCTGCCTTGTTATAATGAATCAGATATCATCCCGTTATCCGGACGTACCAAATGTTAAAATCATCAGCAATAGAATACAAGCGTATCGTGGTAAAGCTGGGAACCCGGCTGCTGACCGGGGGCAAGCAGAACCTGGACCTGGCGGTCATGGCCAACCTGGTAACGCAAATGGCACAACTTCACCAGAAGGGCGCGGAACTGATTATTACCTCTTCCGGGGCGATAGCTGCCGGCCGCCACAAGCTGGGCATAACCCGGTCTATTAAGGGCATCCCCTTGAAACAAATCCTGGCCGCGGTGGGGCAGAGTCGTCTGATGAACACTTACGAACGATTATTCGACCACTACGATATCACCGTGGCACAGGGGTTACTGACCAAAGCCGACCTTACCGACCGGGCGGGGTACCTTAACGCGCGTAACACCCTGACGGGACTGCTGGGACTGGGCGTGGTAGGTATCGTTAACGAGAACGATATCATATCCATCGACGAGATTAAGGAAGCCAAGTTCGGTGATAACGATATCCTTTCGGCGATGGTAGCCAACCTCATCGATGCCGACCTTCTCATGATTCTTACCGAGATCGACGGATTATTCACCGCAGACCCGCACCATGATGCTAAGGCGGAGCTGATACCGGAGGTGGAGAAAATCGACGCTAAAATCGTACGCCTGGGAGCGTTGAATACCGACGACATCGGTACCGGCGGGATGGTAACCAAGATAGAAGCCGCCAGGATAGCCACTTCCTCGGGGATTGACGTGGTTATCGCCAACGGACTGACGGAAAACGTGATTATGCGGCTGGCAGCCGGGGAAGCTATCGGCACCCGTTTCCGGCCGTCGACAACCAGAATGGAAAGTCGTAAACGGTGGCTGCTTTCCGGTCTTTCTACCCGGGGTAAACTGATAATCGATAACGGCGCGGCTACCGCCCTGAAAAAGGAGAACCGCAGCCTGCTTTCGGCGGGAATAAACCGGGCGGAGGGCAAGTTTTCCCGGGGAGCGATAGTAGCCATCTATGACATGGAGGACAATCACCTCGGGTGCGGTATTACCAACTACAGCTCCGAGGATATCGGTATTATCAAGGGGGCCCATTCCAGCAAGATAGCCACCCTGCTTAAAGTTGACTACGGACCCGAGGTAGTGCACCGGAACAACCTGGCTTTGTTGGAAGGAAAGGAGACCAGTGGCAACAGGAAAACTATACCAGTCCCTTAACGACGAGTTTATCGCTGAAATTAATTACCAGTTTCAGCACGAGGACACCCAGCGCTGGTGGGGTGAACTGGTGCTGGTGGACTACGTGCGCGTTAAAGACGGCACCGGCTATATCATCGAGTTGGAGGACGGCCGGAAAAGTCGGTGCAGCCTGAAGAAAAGGGTAAACCGGGCGGTCACCAGCCTCCCCCCGCGCTACGTGTACCACTTCAGCGGCACCAGCAAGTTTGAGTAATTGGTAGAGTAAGGGGAGGGGAGAATGAAGACCAACGTTCTTTATTATGGCGATAATCTCACCTGGCTACGTGACCACGACCTTTTTCCAAATGATTTTGTTGACCTGATATATTTAGATCCGCCGTTTAATAGCAATGCTGATTACAATGTAATTTTCAACGAACCGGGTGGGGAACAATCTCAAGCCCAGATTAGTGCCTTTGATGATACATGGCACTGGGAAAAAGAGGCAAGTGAACGAGCGTTAGCAGAATTAGGAACGAGTAAACCGGAACTTGTTGAAATTATCCAGTGGATAGCAAGAAGAGGCGATGGTAATTCAAAAAGTATGGCAGCTTATTTATCAATGATGGCTGTACGTTTGATAGAGTTACATCGGATTTTAAAACCCACCGGTTCACTATTTCTTCATTGTGACCCAACTGCCAGTCATTATTTGAAAATATTACTAGATACCATATTCAAATTAAAACGTTTTAAGAATGAAATAATATGGCGACGCACTGGTTCAAACAGTGCAGCCAAACGATTCGGACCAATACACCAGACTATCCTATACTATGGAAAATCTGAGAAAACATATTTCCACCCCGTACCGACACCATATACCAAAGGCTACGTAGAGGATTATTTTACCGAACAAGATGAACGAGGGCAATATCGCCCAGTGTTATTAACTGGGCCGGGTAAAAGAACAGGTGATAGTGGCAAACAATGGAGAAACTACGACCCTACTTCCTCAAGTCGTCACTGGCAACCTGCAACTTATGTTTATAAAAAGTATCAGGAAATTACCAGAGAAGATTTATCGCAATATCCTTTACTGATACGTCTTGATAAGTTAGATGAAATCGGATTGATTCACTGGGCAAAGAAGGAGGGTGGTGGGGTTCCTAATTACAAGTATTATTTAGATGATGCACCAGGAGTTTATCTACAAGATATCTGGGCATACCAACCCGGAACTGAAGGGTGCGTGTGGCGTAATCCCAAGAAAGGAATTGACCAAGATGTGAAATGGTTATCAACAAAAGATAAAGAGCGTCTTGGATATGATACACAAAAACCTGAAGGGGTATTGGAACGAATAATCCGCGCATCCTGTCCCGACGACGGTCTTATTCTTGACCCATTTTGTGGTTGTGGCACAACTGTTGCCGTTGCGCAAAAACTTAATCTTAATTGGATAGGCATTGACGTAACCTGGCTGGCAATAGATAAAATAGAGCAACGACTACGTCAAGCCTTTGGTGAGCAAGTAATATCTATATATGAAGTAAAAGGTAATCCTACTGATGTAGCGTCTGCCAGAGATTTATCTAGAAGAAATAAGAAGGAATTTGAAATATGGGCTTTAAGCCTTGTTAAAGCAGCCCAAAGAGAACACGATGGAGGTGTAGACGGGTTGTTATCAATACGTGAAAGTAAAAATAAATATACAAAGATAATCGTTCAGGTTAAAGGAGGCGAGAATCTTAATCCTGGAATGGTGCGAGATTTGATTGGTACTGTTGAAAATGAGAATGCTGCTATGGGCTTATTTATCACACTTGAGGAACCTACCCGAGGAATGAAAGAACTGGCGACACATTCAGGCTCATATACATCGCAAGCCTGGGGTAAGACACATCCACGTATCCAAATAAAGACAATAGAAGAATTACTAAACGGTGAATACTTTGATTTACCCTACGCTGAAAGCCCAGCAAAAAAAGCATCTCCGATAAAAAAACAGGGTAAAACCAAACGTCTATTATAATTGAGTGGGCGTTTAAGAGGGGCGCAGCCCCTCTTTTCATACCTCCCCCTCTCCTGTGAAACCTCGTCAGGAGAGGGGGACACAGGGGGTGAGGTAGAAACAAACCTCCGGGGAGTAAAGACCATGAACTCAGCCATAGAAGAACTGCAAAACAAGGGCAAAGCCGCCAAAGCCTCCTCGCGCCGGCTGGCCTATCTTCCCGCGGATATCAAGAACAAAGCCCTGGAGAACATCGCCGCCGATATCCTTAATAAGAAGGCGGAAATACTGGCGGCTAACAAGAAGGACTACGACACGGCTAAAGCCTCCGGTATGAACGCCGCCCTCCTCGACCGGCTGATGCTGGACGAAAGCCGACTGCAAGGCATAGCCGCCGATACGCGGTCGGTAGCGGCCCTGCCCGACCCCATCGGCGAAACAATAGAGTCGCGTACCATGCCCAATGGATTAAAAATCGAAAAGCGGCGGGTCCCCCTGGGCGTTATCGGCACTATCTACGAAAGCCGCCCCAACGTTACCGTGGACATCTCCGCGCTCTGTCTCAAGTCGGGCAACGCCGTCATCCTGCGCGGCGGCAAGGAGACGATTAACTCCAATATCGCTATAGTCAAAGTAATCCAGGAAGCCTGCCGGAAAGCCGGCATGCCCGAAGGCTGTGTCCAGTTCATAGATAACACCGATAGGTCACTGGTCGACCACCTGCTCAAGATGAAAGATATAATCGACCTGATGATTCCCCGGGGCGGGGCGGGGCTGATTAAAACCGTTCGCGATAACGCCGCTATGCCGGTGGTAGCCGGGGGCATCGGCGTCTGTCATACCTACGTGGATAAAACCGCCGATATGGATAACGCCGTGGCCATCGTTTACAACGCCAAGGTACAGCGTCCTACCGTCTGCAACGCCCTGGATACGGTACTCGTTCACGCCGACATCGCCAAAGTATTCCTGCCCAGGATGGCGGCGGAACTCAATAAAGCCGGGGTAGAACTGCACTGCGACGAACGTTCAATGGCTATCCTGGAAGGTGATAAATCTCTAAAGATAATTCCCGCTGTTTCTGAGGACTGGGGTAAGGAGTTCCTGGCGCTGATAGCTGCGGTGAAAGTCGTCGATTCCCTGGATGAAGCGCTGGAGCATATCGAGAGATACACCTCGGGGCACTCCGAGGCTATCCTGACCGGCGATGATGCCGCCGCCGACCGTTTCCTCAATGAAGTGGACGCCGCCTGCGTGTACGCCAACGCCAGCACCCGCTTCACCGACGGCAGCCAGTTCGGGTTGGGGGCGGAGGTGGGCATAAGCACGCAGAAGATGCACGCCCGCGGGCCTCTGGGGCTGAAAGAGCTGGCGACCTATAAATGGATTATCCGGGGAACGGGGCAGGTGAGACTATAACTACTGGCTGCCCTTCAACATTTCCTCCTGCACCCGGAAAAGCTGCTGTATTCCCTTCTCACCCAGCGTCAATAAATCGTCGATAGATGCACGGGTGAAAGGCTTGCCCTCGGCGGTTCCCTGAACCTCAACGAACTCGCCTTTACTGGTCATCACCACGTTAAAGTCCACACTCGCCTGGGAGTCCTCGTCATAGCAGAGGTCCATCATCATGTAGGTATTCACGATACCCACGCTGGTAGCTGCCACGGCGCTTTTGAGGGGTATCGAGGATATTACGCCCATATTCGCCAGCGTTTCCAGGGCCTGGCGTAGGGCGACATAGGAGCCGGTGATAGCGGCAGTACGGGTGCCGCCGTCAGCCTGGAGAACATCGCAATCTACCGTTAAAGTCCTCTCACCCAGCTCATCGAGGTCGGCAATCGCCCGCAACGACCTCCCTATCAAACGCTGGATTTCCTGGTTGCGCCCCCCCACTCTACCGAGTGTGGAATCACGCCGATTGCGGGTAACCGTCGCCCGGGGCAGCATGGCGTACTCGGCGGTTATCCAGCCAGTGCCGCTCCCCTTGAGAAAAGGCGGTACCCTCTCCTCAACGCTTACCGAGCAAAGGACATGGGTTTTCCCCAGTTTGATCAGCGCCGATCCCTCGGCGAAGCTTTGATAGCCGGTGATTATCTCCACCGGTCTTAATTCGTCATATTTACGTCCGTCGGTTCTTTTCACAAAATCTCCCATCTAGATGATAATCTTTCAGAGTATAGCATTGACAAAAGGCAATGGCAATCTACGGCAAATTTCTGACCCGCCGTGTGACAATACAATGACTTAATGATTAATCAGGTACTCCCGGAGCCACATCAAAGCAGCCTCCGCGGCGCTTTCCTTATTTTGCTCGCGGTCGCCGGAAAACCGGTGTCGCTGGCTAAGAACTTCGTTACTGTCAGTCAGTCCAAGGTAAAAAAGCCCCACCGGTTTATCACCGGTAGCCCCACCCGGCCCGGCGATGCCGGTATCCGCGATGCAGATATCCACGCCAAGCAATCGCCTGCCGCCCGACGCCATTTCTTCCGCGATCTCACCGCTGACGGCGCCGTGCTTTTCCAGCGTACCGGCCGAAATCCCGATGACCTTCACCTTTATCTCGTTGCTGTAAGCCGTTACCGCTCCTTTAAAGTAATCGGAACTGCCCGGAATGTTGGTGATATAATGCGATATCAGTCCACCGGTAGCCGACTCCACCGTTCCCAGTGTCAGCCCCTTTTGCTTGAGCAACTCACCGATTTCCTGTGACAGTTTATTCAGTTCCATCAGATATACCTCTCCATCAACCCGTATAGCAGGTCGTTATTAACGCCTTCCTTACCGAGTCTTTGTAAAACCCTGTTCACCTGCTCCTGAAGCATTATATCATCAAGGTCATCCAGCCGGTTATAGATGCCCAGTCGGCGACCCAGCTTGAAATTGTCCCTTTCACCGGGCGGCAGGTCCTGAAAGCGCTGTATCACCGCCAGCATCTTCTCCTTGTCTTCCGGCAGCTTTCCCTCCACCTCGGCGAGGAGATTAATGATATGGTCGCTGACAATCTGCGAACTACATTCAAGGTTTTCCATTATTAATTTTACTTCTTCAACAACCTCTTCATCCGTCAGCCGGACGAATTCACCTGATTGTACATCATTATATATCAGCATCCTGGGTTGTATGGTCAGGGTGCGGAACCTGATAAAATCCGGATCAATCTCATTAAGCGCTCTGGCGGTTGCCAGGGCGTGCTCCCGCCACCACTTTTTACCCCCGGCCCCCAGCATAATATATTCACACAATGATATACCCGAAGCCACCACGTTTTTCCCGGCAGCTATATGGTCGGTGACGGTGACGCCCTTATCGAGGAACTCCAGCACAGGGTCATAACCCGACTCCATCCCAATGTGGATACGGGAAAGACCGGCTTCACGCAGTTGTTGCAGTTCTTCAAGGCTTTTCCGGGCGGCGGTATGGGAACGGGCGTAGCTTGTAATGCGTTCGGTATCCGGAAAGGTGCTCCTAAGATATTTGATTATTTCCACTAGTTCCGCCGTCTTCATAATGAGCGTATTGGCGTCCTGTAAAAAGATGTGTTTCCCCCCGGCGTACAACCAGAGGGCGACGTTACGGTAGCTGTCATTGGGGGGGTTCTGATAGACCGAGGCAGCAACTTCACTGATATCTCGGTCTTTTTTCGCGGCTGCCTCTTTTATCCTGTCGGCGATAGATTTAGCGGTTAGAATATCCTGCTTTACCTCGTCGACCGACCGCAACTGGAATTTCTCGCCCTTGTAAATGGGACAGAACTTGCAGCGGTTCCAGGGGCAGTTCCTGGTGACGCGAATTAACAGTGAAAAGGACTCGCTGGGCGGTCGGATTGGCCCTAACTCGAAAGATTCGGGGGCTGTCTTGATTAAAGCCAAGGGAAAACACTTTCCTTTATATAATTAAAATTAGCCTTGACGCTCTCGGCTCCGCTGACAATATCCATATGACCGGGCAGCAGGTATTCTATATCCAAATGGGATAGATTTTCTATGGTCGCTTTCAACTCGTCGCCGTTACCCCCGGGCAGGTCCACCCGTCCTGTATTCATATTGAAAAGAACGTCGCCGCAGATTAATATCTTATCTTTCCTGTTATAAAAGCAAACGCTGTCCGGCGAATGCCCCGGCGCAACAATCAGTTCCCATTCGGTACCGTCAACCTGTATCCGGTTTTCGTCCAGCACTTTATCCTCGGTGAATTCCGTGGGCGTCATACCGAAAGTCCGGGCTCCCTGAATAACCACAAAATCGTATTTCTCCTTCTGGATGCGGTGAAGCGCTATCCTGGCGCCGGATACCTCTTTAAACGCTTCGTTGGCGCTGCAGTGGTCGATGTGGAGGTGCGTATTCATGATAGTGCCGATATTCCCCGGTTTGATGCCATCCTGCTGCATCCCCCGCAGGCGATTTTCCAAAAACATGGCATTCCCGGGGTCGATGATTATACCCGGACTGCCGTTGATGACATAGGTATTGCAATCGAGCATACCCTGTTCCGGGTAAAGGTATAGATTATTTCTTAATTTCATGCTATATTATCTCCAAAAGTATAAATCCTGCGTCTATTCTGATTATATAATATCCGGGGAAGCAGGATAAACCGGCAAGGAGGCTTTTCAATGGGTATATCGGCAGCAATCCTGGGGGGTGTCGGCGCACTGTGCGCGGTTTTCGGCATTATTCTGGCCATAGATTTCGTCACAATCGACCTTAATGCTAATCTGTCGTGGAACTTCTGGCTTATCCTTTCGGCGGTACTATTCCTGGCCAGCATCACGGTAACGCTGAGTAATAAGGGAGACATGGGCGATTAAACGGAATTAGCCGACTATTAGTACCAGAGATACAAATTGACTGGAGAGAATGACCCTATCTCAACGAAATTATCCGTCAAGGTAACGCCTAATGCCGGCCGCAACGCGGTTTCCGGTTTCACCGATGGTGTACTTTACATCAAAATCGCGGCGCCTCCGGAAAAGGGCAAGGCCAATAAAGAGCTTATTGATTACCTCAGCCGTACACTGGGCGTGGGCAAATCTTCACTACATCTTATCAAAGGACAGACCAGCCGGAACAAGGTTATTTCCATTGAAGGCTTAAGCCAGGCCGATATTATTCGTCGGTTTTCTGTTTAGACTTCTTGCGGCGTCGCCACCAGGTGAAGTACAGGATTACCAGGATAACTATCCATACCGGACTGAAAATCCCGATGAAGATAATGATATTAACAATCACATGTCCAAAGGTAACGAGTCCGTTCCAGATGCTTCCGGCAACACTGCCGATATCCCAGCCGGGTAGGACGGTTATATAGTTAACCCTCTCGTAGGTATCCGAATTACCCCGGTCGTCGGTAACGGTCAGGGTTACCGTAAAATTGCCGTCATCGTTGTATTCATAGCCGGGAGATTCCTCGTTGCTGGTATCACCGTCACCGAAGTCCCACTGGTAGCTGAAAGGTTCAAATCCTCCGGTTACTTCCGGCCGGAACCAGACCTTGTCACCCTCCTTGATATGACGGGTATTGGCGACAAATTCAACCGACAGCCGGGAGTGCACCAAGCTTACCTGTATCAGCGAGGTCGCCGAGCTCTGTTCCAGGTACTGCATACGACCCTTTATCTGCTCTATCTCTTCCCTGGTATCGGTGAGTTCACGCTGTACTTCGAGGATTTCATCCACCGTCCCGGCCTGCTCCATGAGGTCGAGCAGCTGGGCTTCGCTGGCTTCCAGGTTACTCAACCTGGCCTGCAGGTCTACGTATTCCTCGGTGACATCCTGCCCGGATGTGCTCTCGGCAGTGACTTCAACAGCCATGTTCCGCAATGCCTGAATGGCGTCATTGAAGTAATTGGCATCCACGCGGATGGCTATCGAGCCCACCATGCGGTCGCCGTCCTGCTGGCTGCGGGAGTCGACGACATAGCCGTTATAAGTGGCGGCCAGGTTGGTAATCTGTTCCATACTGCTGGCTACATCCTCCACGACAATAATCATATAACCGGTGCGGATAATCAGGCGGTCTACCGTTATTACCGGCGCCGGTGCCGGTGTCGTTGTAGGTGCCGGAACCGTTACTACCTCCCCACCAAACCCGGGCGGCGGCGATTCATCCCCGTTCCCACCTATACTCAGGAATCGTCTGGATGAGTCTGATCCTTCAGCAACCGGCGGAAGCAGCATTATATCCCCGGATGTCTTGATTCCTTCATCTTCGTGGTAGAACTCAAGAGCTTCCTCAGAAGTACCGCAAGCCCCCGCTCCCACCAGTAAGAGGATAACCAATAAACCCAATATCAACCTTTTCATAACAACCTCCCCTTTTTCCCAATGCTATTATAGTATAACGCAGCAAGAGGTGAAAGGTTTGGTTAAAATAACCTGATGTGAGAATAATTAAAGACTATCGTTTTCGTAAACGCGGATACGGCGCATCCTGAGGATGAGGAATACCTCTTTCCCCACCGCCAGGTCCATTTTCTCGAAGAGGTAATACGGCAGTTCCGCCACCAGGGTCTTTCCCTCCACCTCTATCCGGAGCCGGACGGTATTACGGGCGTACTTAATATCGGCGATGGTCCCGGTAAAACCATTGACGCCGCGGCCGGGCGGGCGGCTTTCGGAGACGTAGATATGACGCGGTAGGATGGCAACCTTGTGGATGGACTCGGTCTCGTGGGGAACGATTAGTTTCAACCCGCCGCAGTCCACCTCGACAACGCCGTCGACGGTCATCCGGCAGGAATCACAATCGAGGATATTCGGTCCGCCGATGAAGTCGGAGACCGTCTCACCCTCGGGATAGAAAAGCACCCTCTCCGGCTCGGCCACCTGCTCTATCCGCCCGTCCTGGATTATCGCCACCCGGTCGGCCATCTCCACCGCCTCCATAAGGTCGTGGGTAATGTGTATGGTGATAATACCCAGTTCCCGGTGAACGCGCCGTAACTCCAGCCTTAAATTCTTGGAGGTCTGCAGGTCCAGCGCCCCCAGCGGCTCATCGAGCAGCAGGATACGCGGCGAAGGCGCCAGGGCCCTCGCCAAAGCCACCCGCTGCTTCTCTCCGCCGCTCAAGGAACGGATGTCCCGCTGTAATAAATGGGAAATACCTGTGAATCCGGCGATAGTTTCCACGCGTTCTTTGATTTCCGACTTCTTGTCTTTCGTCTGCTTCAGACCAAAAGCAATGTTTTCAATTACTTTTAAAAACGGGAACAGTACGTAGTCCTGGGGCACGTAGCCTACATTCCTTTCTTCCGGCACCAGGCAGGTGATATCCTTCCCCCCCAGCCGGACTTGCCCCTGCCTGATGCGGTGCAATCCGGCTATGCATTCGATTAATACTGTCTTACCCGCGCCGGTGGGACCGAGAATGACGTAATATTCACCATCATTAATTTCCAAGTTAATATCCCGCAGCGAAAAATCCCCCATAGTCAGGGATAGGTTCCTGACTTCAATCATATCTGGTACCTTCTCCCGATGATTTTACGGATGGCCAGCAGGGCGATGACGGCAATTATTATCAGCACGAAAACGACTGCGATGGCTTTCTCTACATCGGCCGAGGCCAGGCTGAGGAAGATGGCGGTGGGCAATGTCTCGGTTTTCATGGCAGTAGCCCCGGCCAGCATCACCGTCGCCCCGAACTCCCCCACAGCCCTCGCCCAGGTGAGGATGGTGGAGGCAATCAGCCCGTTTTTGGCCAGAGGTAGTGTAACCCGGAAAAAGGCCTCCGCCCGATTGCACCCCAGCGTCCGGGCTACCTGCTCATAACGGGGGTCGATGCCGTCGAAGGTGGATTTTAGCAGTCGGATAGCCAGGGCGCTGATAACCGTGATTTGCGCCAGAACGATTCCCGGCACGGAAAAGACGAAATTAATGATATTATCATCGATAGCCGCCCCCAGCGGGGTATTGAAAAACACCAGCAGGGCCGCCCCCAGCGCTACCGGTGAAACGACAATAGGTAAATCCAGCAGGCTGTCGACGATATCCTTGCCGGGAAATTGCGTGCGCGAGATGGAGTAGGCCACCGGCACGGCGATGAGAATGGAAATAATAGCCGATATCGTGGCGGTGGTAAGGCTCAACCTGATAGCGAAGAGGATTTCCTCGGAGAACAGGGCATCGATAAAGGTATCCCACCGGGTATAGGCTACCAGAGAAGCTATTATCCCGATGAAGAATAAAACCAGCAGCGCCAGGGCACTGATAGTGGCTACCTTGAAAACCCTCTCACCACCAGCGCCTTTTAAGATTCTGAACATTTTATCTCAACTTTTCCGCTTCTTTTCATTAATACTCCGGGGGCAGCGTGTATTCTCCCCCGATCCGGGCATACGGAGCGTATTTGCGGGCCTCATCTTCGGTGACCAGGTAGCCGTGTTTTTTAAATATATCCTGCCCCTGTGGAGATACCAGAAAATCGATGAACCCGGCGGCGCTTTCCTTGTCCCGGGCATAAGTGGATACCGCCGCCGGTATATAGGAAATCCGCGGTATCTGTTCCGGCTCCAGATAGACAACATTGATGGTATCATGCCACTCGGAGAAAACACGCCACCCGATGATAGCGTCTACCGACTTTAAGGCTACCAGCGTCGCCGTCTTGGAACAGCTTTCGGCATGCGTGACAATATTTTCTTTCACTTCGCCGAGCAGGTTATTGAATTCCAATATCTCGTAAGCGTAAAGACCCACGCAGACGGCTTCCGGATTGCCGATGCCGACTTTAGTATCCGGTTTAGCCAAATCCCTTAATTTTTGAATATTATCGGGATTGCCCGGCTGTACCAGGATGGCCGGCACCAGGTAGGCTATTATCTGAATAGAATCGGGGTCAACTACCCCGTCTTCCTCAGCCATGACCATATAGTCCGGTGAACCGGGAATATACAAATCCCCGCTCTGCGAGATTTTCATTTGTGACAGCATCGTCCCGGAGCCGCTGAAATTCAAATAGACCGTTATCCCCGTTTCCGTCTCATAGACACCGGCGGCTTCTTCCATGGCCGGTTTACTGGCCGAACCGCAAAACACCGCTATAGATTTCGTTTCCTCGACGGCACACCCCGAAACAATCAATGACATCAATAAGAGAAGGGCCGCCCAACTGGATATTTTCTTTAACAGAGATATTTCTTTCATTTGAAAAGTACTGTAGTTATTAATACCGACGTTATATTATCGCTGATATAACGATGCTTAAAAAAAGAAGCGCGGGGACTATTTCAGGATTTCTCTAACCTTGGCGCGTTTCTCCCGGTATTCGGTGATAATCTTGCGTCCTTCATCGGTCAGCCTGGCGTAACCTCCATGAGCCCCACCCGTGGCCTTTTCCACCAGCGGTGACGGGGCCAGCCGGTTCATAGCCTCGACCCAGAGCCAGGCATTCCTGTAAGCCAGCTTCATTGAGCGGGCCGCCGCGGAAATAGAACCGAGTTTATCAATTTGTTCCAATAGCTTCACCCGACCCCATCCCATAAACAATTTGCCGTCTTTTTCCAGCCACACTTTGCTCCGGATGGCTATACCCGACTCCGCCGCCTGCCCCGAACGAGACTGGTGTTTGATTCCAAATTCGGGGACTTTTGATTCGGTTTTTTTCATTTTACCCTATTGTCAACGAGGATATATATGATACAATATATTATCAGCAATATAACGTTTTGTCAAACGGCAACATGCTACCTTTTCTACGACCATAAATAACTCTTTTGTGATAATTTTGTGACTTTTTTCTTACATTTTGTGACATAATTGTTAGTTTCCAAATTTATCATGTGTATAATATGTCAACATCGTCAAGAATAACTAATATAATATGCCCATAAAATTTCGTTCAGCAGAGGAGCCCTGATAAGTGAAAAGCAGTGAAAACCGAAACATTAGACTCACTTCAAGCAACATTGCCTCTTATTGCCAGGTAAGTAAAAGCACGGTACTCGAATGGATAAAAAGCGGCCGATTAAAAGCATTCAGTTTACCCAGTGGTCACTACCGCATAGATCGGGACGACTTCAGGGAATTCCTGAATAAATGGAATATACCCGTCAGGGGGTGGCCGTTTGAAGACTAAGATACCACGAAAGGAGGTAAATCATAGGCACTAAATGACTTTATTCCCCGGATATTTGAAAACCCGGTATTGTTTTACAATGGGTATGAGGTTTTAAGACAGGATAAAGTTTAAGGAGAGAGAGTTATGAAGACTTCAAACCTCTACACGGATACGACTAAAGGCGGAAAATCCCAACACAATGGATTTGACAGAATGGATTCGATAGCCTACGGGGTTCGTGCTCGTTTCGAAGAAAGTACCGGCTATTTAAAGAAAATAACCGATACCACCGTTAATGTCGCCAAAGCCCTGGGAGTGCCGGAAAAAGAGATAAATAAATGGGCGGATACCCGGTTATCACAAGCAACCACCGAGACTGAAAAGCTTAAGGAAATAAAAAACATGCTGGAAAAGCATTACGGAAACTCACTCGGCATCTCGGAATAATAAAACCATATTGATTTACTTAATCACTTAGAAAATTCTCTGAACAATAGGCATCCTGACGCATAAGTCGATATTCGGTTCGGCTTGCGTTTTTCATGTATCAATATCCTTTCCCGATACTGAATAGTATTTTCTTCTCCGCTGTACTCTCCCCTGTATATATTATAAAATATCTTAATTAACAGGTAGGGAGTAAGTTATGCCTTCAATGACCGGCGCCGAAGTCCTGGTGGCATCTTTAGTCGCCGAAGGAGTGGATGTTATCTTCGGGTTACCCGGCGTACAGATAATGGATGCCATCGATGCGATTTACCGCCAGAAAAGCATCCGCTGGATATCAACCCGCCATGAACAGACCGCCGCCTACATGGCCTACGGCTACGCCCGCACTACCGGTAAAATTGGTGTGGCTATGGTACTGCCCGGTCCCGGTGCTCTGAATACTGCCGCCGCCATCGGTACCGCCTACACCGCTTCGACCCCCGTGCTGCTGATATCGGGGCAAATCGAAAGCTACCACCTGGGACATCACCGCGGCGTTCTCCATGAGATGGACGACCAGAACGAGATTTTTCACCACATCACCAAGTGGTGCGGCCGGGCATCAACCGCCGAAGATATTCCCATATTGCTGCAAGAGGCGCTAACGGAGTTAAAGTCAGGCCGTCCCCGCCCCGTGGAACTGGAAATCCCCTACGATTTATGGTCGCAAAAAGTCGAGAGGTACGTTGAAACCATCCCGGCCGGCGAAGTGATACCGGCCGACCCGGCTCAAATCGAGCAAGCCGCCAAAATCCTGGTCGACGCAGAATATCCGTTAATCCTGGCGGGAGGCGGAGCGGCCAAGGCAAAAGTCGATAAGGAAATTACCCGGCTGGCGGAACAGTTGAACGTGCCGGTAGTGATGACCACCGAAGGCCAGGGCTCGATTCACTGCCAGCACCCGTTATGCGCCGGTAATTTCACGCTCTGGCTCAATCCTATATTCAAGAAAGCCGATGTAGTCCTGGTGGTAGGCAGCCGCCTGCGGGCCTCGGGGAATACACAACTGGAGTTGCGGGACGACCAGAAGGTCATCCAGATAGACCATGACCCCGACGAGCTGGGACGCAACCACCGCATCGACCTCGGTATCAAGGCGGACGCACGTGCCGCCCTGACAGCCCTGGTTCAAGCCGTCAAAACACCCTCGAAAAGCCGGTGGCGGCCGGACGATATCACCAAAATAAGGACCGAAGTGAGAAATCGACTGGAAAAAACGGGCCCGTTACAGCTCGATATTATCAAGTCAATCCGCGAAGTGCTCAATGACGACGATATCCTGGTGCCGGACATCACCAACCTCGGCTACTGGTGCGATATCGCCTATCCGGTCAACTGCGCCGGCACCTACGTTGATTCTTCATACTTTGCCACACTCGGTTTCGCCTTCCCTACCGCGCTCGGCGCCAAGGTGGGCAATCCCGATAAAAACGTGGTGGTTATCTGCGGCGACGGCGGTTTCCCCTACGCGTCGGCGGAGCTGGCCACGGCCGTCCAGGAAAATATCAACGTAGTGGTACTGCTTTTCGCTAATAATGCCTACGGCACGGTTACCGGCATCCAGCGCCGTCAATTCGGCGGGAGGTATATCGGAGACCAGTTGCATAATCCTGATTATGTAAAATTTGCCGAGGCTTTCGGGGCGATGGGTATCCGAGTGAAAAGCCACGAGGAACTGGCTGAAAAGCTCCGTGAAGCGTTAGCTGCCGAATGTCCGGCGATAATCGAGGTGCCGGTACCGCCGCTGGAAACGCCCTGGGATTCGCTGACGGCGGACTAGGCGGTACTTAACTGAACGAGCTGCCCCAACATGTAACTGCAGCTTTATAATATTCTCCAGGTCTTCTAGATAGCTAACCTTCTGGTACAGGGCTTCCATATCCATGAGGCTACCTCCGTTCGCCGGTTTTCCCGTTGGGCATAATTCTAGCAAGTCATCATATTTCAGGGAAACGAATATTTTATTCTATTGATTCAACAGGCGTAAATCAGGGTTTGCCTGTATACCCGCCTGGGTGCTAACCCTTAAAAAAGACTGGGGAAGGCCTGCTATCGACACCAACGCCCGGGAAGTAATATTGGTAAATAAGGCGACATACTTTGAACCGTATTAAACTGTGTCAACCCGTAAGGTTGGCCGGAAAAGGAAGGTGGTCTTAATGCCGGTTATCATTGAAAACACAACGTTTTACCGCACATCCGAGGTATGCCATAAGGCCGGCATCAGCCGGAGCACCCTGCTGCGCTGGCTCAAGGAAGGCTATCTGGAAATCAACGATTTCCGCGACAGGAGAAGCTGGCGTCTGTTTACCGAAACCGACGTAGAAAGACTGGTGGGTGAAGCCAACCGCATCTGTGCAGCCAGTGAACTATAGGAGTGATGATAAAAATGACCACCCGTTATACCGGTGAAAAGGGAACAACCGAAAATCCTGAAGATGGTAATAACCAGGAATTTATGCTTAAAGCCCGGGAGAACGCCCTGAATGCTAAAGAAGAAGCCAGGAAGGCCATCGGGCAGGTATACGAAAAAAGCCGGCACATCAATCCGCTCGATGAGACCCTGGTGAGGATTTTCGGGGAAACGGAACAGGCCATCAGCCAGCAAGCCGATATACTGCTGCAAAAGAGTGAAGCAGATACCCCTGATGATAATAATGATTACGATTTTACTTCACCGGAAATACTAGATAGATTGCCGATTGATATCTACCCGGAAATAAAGAGGAAGACCGGCGGATTTGAAACAGTCGGGCAATCTACCGGCATTTTATCCGAAGAAGACCTCCAGCAAGAGATTGATGATTTTATTGAAGAGACCAACAGAATAAAGAAAGAAGCTCAACAGGCCCTGAACGAAGCCGATATCACCCGTCAGGCGGCCCGATTGACCGTAAACCGGGTTAAACAGGAAGCTGCGCAAATGGCCGAGAGTGAAATCGCCAGAACACGGGAAGAAACCCGGATAATCAAAGAAAACGCCGAATCTGAGTTGATGCAGTTACGCGAAGAAAACCTCCGCTACCGGGAAGAGGCCGAGGCGGCTAGAAACCATGCCCGGGTAGCCATCGCGCTGGCCCAGGACAAGGTTAAAGAAGCCTCTGAAAAGATTGCCCGGGCCCTGGAGGAAAGCCGGCAGTCCAGAGAAGAAAGCCGCCTGGCTAAAGAAAGGGCTGAAACCAGCATCAGGAAGGTAAATGAACAGATAATCAAGGCCCGAAAGCTCATCATAAATTCAACGCCAGAAGATATCTCGAACTCTAAACCCGTAGAGGAACCCACCCCGGAAGCGCCGGCTATCGCCCGTGAAAAAGCGACTAAAACACCTTCAAATGATGTAATAAAAGAGTTATATGATCCGCTGCATTCCATATCCGGATTTGCCCGGATGATGCTGGATGACAATATCGCCGATAGCGCCGCTCAAAAGGAGTTCCTGGCCATAATACTACGGCAAAGCGAAAACCTGAAACAGCAACTTGATAAAATAACGTATAATATCTAACTATCTCAGAATATCCACCTCCATCAGTATCCGATAAGCAGGTCCCACTCTACCCACCTGATAACCCCGGCTGCCTTTCCGCATGGGAAATATCACCATTTATCCTGCCGATAATCCCCCCATATTCTATAAATATCAGCCGTCATCAGCCTCCACAGCAATATTTCCATGACATAACTTAAAAATTTGTACTGTTTCATATTGCATTATTGGTGACATTGTGCTACATTTACCAGTAAATTAGTATATGATTGTGGTGTTGCATTCTTGGTGACATTATGCTAAATTACCAATAAATAAATGGTTGCGGTTGTGATTTTCACGGAAGATCCGCTTTAGTGAATGTATTATCCAGTTACAATTGAAGCGTTATTTATAGCTTAGGAGAGGGGTGAGACATGACCTGATGTCTAAAACATTTCATTATCCTGTAAAATTACAAAGGAGGGAACTTTTGAAAAAGAAACTACTATTACTAATGATTGGAATCCTGTTAGTCTCTCTACTGGCTACCCCGATAGCCATGACCGGCTGCGGCGGAGAGGAAACCACAGAGCCGACAACCACAGAGACAACCACAACCACAACAACCGACCCGAACCGACCCGCCGACTACGATACCAAAGAAAGCATCCTTATCGGCGCGTCCAGGCCTATCTCCGGTGCTCAATCTCCTATCGGAGACGCGGCATTAGGGCCAATGATGAAGTTGTGGGAGAAAAAGATCAATGCCGAGGGCGGTATCTATGTGGCAGAGTACGACAGGAAATTGCCCATAGAGTTCCTCATATATGATGATACCAGTGATGTGAGCACCATGGTGAGGCTGACGGAAAAATTGATACTGGAGGACAAAGTTGATATCCTGTTCTCCGCCTGTGGCACCTCTTTCATTTCTGCTCAAGCCCCTATCGCTAATAAGTACGGGATGGTACTCATCACAGCCGAGGGTGGCGCCGTCACTATGAGGGATTCGCTTCCAGGCCTACCCTACACGTTTATCTCCCTGTCTTTTTCCGACCACTACGAGTTACCGGTTTTCGCTGACATGTGTGCTGCCAAGGGCGCCAAGACGGCGTATATAATCTCCATTGCCGACCTCCATGGCGTGGAGTACGGCGGCGTGGGGAATATAGAATTCGCCAGGGTAGGTATTGAAGTACTCGCTAACAAAAGTGTTCCAGAAACCACTACGGACTTCTCACTCTTAGTTAAGGAAGCCAAGGCGGCTAATCCCGATGTCTTTTGCGTTTTTGCCTATCCCGCTATAGTCCTGCCGGTTACCGGTGAGATGATGGCAATTGACTTTAACCCGCCGGCCGTTATCATGGGACCCGGAGCCAATTTCGGCTTCTATGGCGTATCGTTTGGCGGTGATCCTAATACAGTAAACGGAGTATCCTGTTTTGCCACTGCGAACAAGGACACATCTCCCGCATTTGCACAACATTTTGCTGAGCTCGAGGAACTCGTCGGCTGGCCAAATTCGGATTGGTGGGGAACCCCATTATACTCGCCTATAATGGACATCTGGGTGCAGTCTATCGAGGCGACCGGGACCCTTAATCAAGCCGTGAATAGGGATTACATAGCCACGCACCACTTCGATACCATTCTGGGAGATACCTGGTTCGAGATGTCCGGTGATGGCGGCGGTCTTATGGCCAAGGAAACCCATACCGGTGAGATCGGGCAATGGCAGAATGGGACGGTGGAAATCGTAGGCGGTGGTGACTGGCCGGCCACAGTGATCACGTCAGACTGGATCTATCCCAAGCCGGATTGGCCAACGCCCTAGTAAAATTAGAAATAACACTAAAATACGTTTAATAATTGCTTGATTATTTGCAGGCTGTCTAAAGGGTGTGCAACGATTCTCAAAGATTGTTGTTCCTCTGAGATAAAATGCTCTACACCTTATGGACAGCCTGCACCTGTGATTGACAAGACTAGAAAGCTAGTATTATGCCTGAAAGCATTATATCCATTCTAGATATAGCAATTGGTGGTTTGTTGCTGGGTGGTATTTATGCCCTGATTGCGATGGGCTTGAGCCTGCAGTACGGTGTCGCCCGGGTGCTGAACATCGCTCACGGCGAATTTATTATGATCGGGGCTTTCAGCACCTTATCGCTTTACACCGTGGTTGGCATTAACCCACTTGTTTGCCTTGCTATCGTTGGCCCTGTTACCTTCATAATCGGTTTTCTACTTCAGCGGACTCTATTCACCCGTCTTAGAGTTACGACACCGAACCCAGGTGCCTTTGAAGCCAGTTCGCTTTTAGCCACTTTTGGTCTCATGTTCATCATCCAGAATTTTGCTTTACTGGGGTGGGGAGCCGACTTCAGGGCATACTCCTATCTTAATTTTGGAGTCAATATAGGAGGAGCAATATTTAGCGCCAACAAGCTGGTAATCCTCGGCTTTTCTATAGCCATAGGTGTAGGCTTCTACATGTTCTTAATCCGTACCCGTATTGGCAAGGGTATCCGGGCAGCCGCTCAAGATCCGTCAACTGCCAGCCTCATGGGAGTAAACATCAACCGCGTACTGGCCCTATGTTTCGGCTTCGGTGCCGCGATGGCCGGTTTGGCCGGCGTACTTTACAGTATGCGGATACCCCTCAACCCAGCTATGGGTCTGCAATTTACCGTGATTGCCATCATCATTATCGTGTTAGGCGGGCTGGGCAGTATCCCCGGCGCTTTTATCGGTGGTCTTATACTGGGTATTATCGGCGAACTAGTAACTTCTATAGACCCGAGCTTATCACTGGCTGCCTACTATTTCATCTTCATGCTCCTGCTATTGGTGAGACCGAAAGGTATTTTTGGGAAGTAATGTATGGATATTACCAGATTTAAATCCAAAAGGTCCTATTTAACGGGAATAATTACTCTCGTTATATTAGTCGGACTGGTTACTCTACCCTTCTATGGCTCGCTTTACAATGCCATACTGGTAACCACCATTTTGATGTATGCTATCCTTACAGTGAGCTGGGTTCTTTTTTCCGGACTTACCGGCTATATGTCACTGGCTACGGCTGCCTTCTTCGGGATCGGTATCTATGCTTCAGCCCTGTTTCTACCAACTACAGGGGCGGTACTTCCGATATTAGTGGTAGTCTTGATAGGCGGTCTGGCAAGCGGCGTAATCGCCCTTGGCGTCGGCGCTCTAACTCTAAGGCTGAGGGGCATATATTTCGCAATCTTCACCTTCGGACTCGTTGTGCTCATAATGGAGCTTCTCAACTGGTGGGAGCTTTCTGTAAACAAAATACTTGGGCGATACGTCATGTTGGTGGATAATGACTATATCTTTTACACCATGCTGGTTATTTTTGTCCTGGTAATACTCACCACCTTCTTTATTCAGCGTTCCAAATTCGGTTTAGCCCTACGGAGTATCGGGGAGAATGAGGAAGCCGCGTCCCACATAGGTATTAACGTCACCATGGTTAAGGTCATCACCTTTGCCATCAGCGCTTTCTTTATGGGGGCAACCGGGGCAATCTGGGCTACAAAATTGACATATATTAACCCACATGTAGCCTTTAGTGTTCTCTTTTCTTTCCTGCCGGTCTTGATGGCAATCTTCGGTGGTATGAGGAATATATACGGTCCGGTAATAGGCGCCGTTATTTTCGCCTACCTGCAAGAAACGCTACAAACCAGGTTCTCCGAGATCTATATGCTCTCATTCGGCGTTGTATTAGTTGTGGCTATAATATATATGCCCGACGGTATTACCGGACTTGTACAGAAAACCTGGAGGCGAATTTCGGGAGGGAAACGTGCACGTACTTGAAGGTGAAGGAGTTACCAAGTACTTCGGCGGGCTGGCTGCGGTATCCGATGTCAATTTCCACATCGATGAAGGAGAAGTGGTCGGATTAATCGGCCCTAACGGTGCCGGCAAGACCACCCTTTTTAATCTGATATCGGCAGCCCTGGTACCGAAACCCGGTATTATTAAATTTAAGGGTAAAAACATTACCGGTATGAAACCGTATAAAATCTGCCGGATGGGAATCGGCAGGACTTTCCAGACAGTCAAGATATTCTCCAACCTGTCTGCTCTCGATAATGTACGCGTCGGATCGCTTTTCGGGACTTCTCATAAAATGCCGCCGGCGGAAGCGGAAAAAGAAACAGCGGAATTACTGGATTTCGTGGGGATGGAGAGTGCAAGTTACACTCCTGCCCGCGACCTTACGCTGGCTAACCAGAAGCGACTTGAGGTAGCCAGGGCACTGGCAACACAGCCAACCCTATTATTACTTGATGAGTTGATGGCAGGGCTTACTCATACCGAGGTCGCCGAGGCAATGGAGCTGGTGAAAAAGATACGTGATAAGGGAATTACCATTATTATGATAGAGCATGTCATGAAAGCTATCATGAATGTTTGTGACCGTATTATCGTGCTACACCACGGCCAAAAAATCGCCGAGGGAACTCCGCAGGAAATCGCTAATAGCAAAACGGTAATCGAGGTCTATTTAGGGGAAGAGTTAGATGTTGCAGATAAATAATCTAAACACCTTTTACGGCAGGATTCAGGCGCTCTGGGATATATGCCTGACAGTCGATGAGGGAGAAATAGTTGCTATCATTGGAGCTAACGGCGCTGGAAAATCCACCCTTGTTCATGCCATTTCCGGTCTGGTGCAGCCAACCTCCGGCACGATAACCTTCCTCAACCAGAGAATCGACGGCCTATCACCGAATGCCATCGTGGAGCTCGGTATCTCCCACATACCCGAGGGTAGAAGGCTTTTTACAGAGATGTCCATACGTGAAAATCTAGAAATGGGTGCTTATAGCTCGGGCGCCTGGAAAGTCAGGAAAGAAACACTCGAACATGTATACCAGCTCTTTCCTATCCTGAAGGAAAGAGAGAAGCAGCAGGCCACCACATTGAGCGGCGGCGAGCAGCAGATGCTGGCGATGGGACGGGGTTTAATGTCGCGCCCAAAGCTTTGCATCATCGACGAACCATCGAATGGACTTGCGCCTAAACTGGTTTCCGATGTTTTCCAAATAATTAAATCCCTCCGGGACCAGGGAATCACCATACTACTCATCGAGCAAAACGTTCACCAGACGCTTCAGATAGCCGACCGCGCCTGCGTGCTGGAAAACGGTCGTCTGGCGCTGGAAGGTACCTGCAAGGAACTCCTGGACAGCGAACACATCCGCAAGGCATACCTGGGCTTGTAAAAAATAATCTGTAATTACCAGCTATCTACCTCATCTGGTTCGTCTAATCGCTATTATCATCATCGAGATGTTTCACGTGGTATTTACCCGTCAGCATGACTTCCAGAAAGATAACCGGCTTGGGGATATTCTTGAATTCCAGCGGCCCGTGGGGCAGCCCCTTGGCCAGAGAAACAACGGTGGGGGAATTGATGAGATGCTTCTCCCGTTCTTCTCCCAGGCATATCTCTATTTCAGCCCCCCCGAAATCACGGCAGTCCATGGGATTGGTACCGAGGAAACAGAGTATTTGCTCGAAGTCATCATGGAAATGGGTTTTCGGCAACATCGTCTCCGGCTTATAGATGACCTGGTGCGTTATGATGCAGGGGGCGCCTATCTCTTCGCCATGTACCGACACGCATTCCATCTGGTGGTGTTTTTTATAGGCATCTCTGAGAATGTGTTTTCCGTATTTCGTTTCCGCCATTTTGCGTTCCTCCTTAAACAAGCAGTCTATATCTCGTTGCCGGAAGACCTGGTATAGGCCGTCCCGTTACCGGCGGTCCAGAAGAAAATGGGACTGTCCAACCTCCTGAGATAGAGCGGCAGGTGTTTCATGCCCCGGGGCACGAATATCAGGCAGCTTTTATCCAGGATATATTGCTCATCTTCCAGCCAGAATTCAACTTCGCCACCGAGTTCCCGTGGATTATCCCTAACCGTCCCGATAAGTCCCAGCGTCTCATCAAAATCGTGCGTGTGGGCAATCTCCAGTTCCAGGTCGCCGGTGCCCTTTTTCTCCCATATCCAGACACAGTTGGTATAAAAAGCCCCTTTAGCTACCGACTCATCCAGGGCGAACATCCAGGTAGCTTCGATATAATTACCCGCCTTCCTCTGCTCCGCGATTCTCTTCGGGACGGGTAACGGCAGGTCCATCGGCTTAACATCGGTAAAGATATAGTCGGCGTATTTTTTCCCGGTCATTTTATTATCTCCTTAATTTTTATTTTTCGGCGGATTTCCGGGCCAGCGTCATGGCCCCCAGCACCCCGGAAAGGTCTCCCAGCCCCGGCCTCACGATATACTCCGCGATATCTTCCGTTACTTCCGGAAAGGAACCGTAACCGTGGAGCAGTTCCACCACCTTTTCACGGACTTCAGCCAGCAGGCCATCCGTTTTCATGATACCGCCGCCGATGACAATCCGCTGCGGAGCCAGCGTGTAGATGTAATCAACCACTGCCAAAGCCAGATACTTTGCTTCCAGTTTCCAGGCGGTATGTCCGGCGGGTATTTTCTCCGGCAGCTTGCCCCAGCGCTTTTGTATCGCCGTACCGGAGGCCAGCCCCTCCAAGCAGTCGCCGTGATACGGGCAGGAACCAGGAAACGGGTCTTCATTATAATCATGCGGGATACGGATATGCCCCATCTCCGGATGAGATATACCCCGCAGTAGCTGACCGTTGATAATACCCCCGCCGCCGATCCCGGTACCGACAGTAATATAAACGACGGAATTGACGTCACGGGCGGCTCCCCAGGTATTTTCCGCCAGGGCTGCCCCGTTAACATCCGTATCCAGAAACACCGGGACAGACAGTTTGTCCCGGAAATACCCGGGCAGGTCGATACCGGACCAATCCGGTTTAGGGGTGCTGATAATTCTCCCGTATTTAGTCGATTCCGGATTAAGGTCCAACGGGCCAAAAGATGCTATCCCCAGCGCCGCTATAGGTTCAGTCCGCGTTTCCTTTCGGAAAAACTCTACTACCCTCGGGAGCGTGCTTTCCGGAGAGACAGTCGTAAACGTATCGATAGCTTTAACATCGCCGGGGCCGGTACCGACGGCACAGACAAATTTGGTGCCCCCCGCCTCGATGCCGCCATAGAGTTTTTGCTGAGATGATTTCATTTTCTCTATCTATTGTTGCGGAAAAGTATAATACTAATAATATCCCGGGGGCAACAATTACCAACGAGCATACCAACGGTTAGAAGAATCTGGTGGAGCTGGGGTATCAATAGGTAGAACTTTTTCCACCACATTTGCCCTAGTTTACTAAATATGCTGGTTCAAGTCCAGTAACGTGGACAATTCAGGATTGTCTTGGCTTCAGCTTTTTATTATTACGCTTCCTTCTTTTAAAAGCCTGGACAGAAACGGTCTCCGTGTAACTAAAACCATTATTGCCGTCAGACTCCCAGCCAATTACTATCTCGTCTTCACTGATAAGAGGTTCTTCATTATTCTTAGGAAAGGTTTTTCCTTTTCGGTATGCATCAACTATCATGCTGGCCAGTGCTCTGAGACCTTCTTCACGCCTGTCAAATTTTGTAGTTACTTTCATATTATTTATAATGTAATAAAGTCATTTAAAAGTAAATCTGTCCATCCACATAAACATCTACACAATAAATTTTCGGACACTGAATCGCCCACCATCCCGTACAAAAGGTAAAACTTTCGAAAAAACATTCCCTCTTGTTCTGTAATCCTCGTGATTCAAGTCCAGTAGCGTAGGTAGCACTGGGCGGTAGAATTACAACTTCTAAATTAATCTTAAATATTTAAACATTGGACGTGTACATCAACTAATTAAACTTACCCCGAGTATTCTAAACAACCCCAGCCTAGCATAGCCTTTTCGATAGCTTCTCTATCGAGCTATATTAGAAAGTAAGCTATAGATTCCCGAGTCAATATTTTGAACGTCATTGGGTATTTTCTGCTGTCTTTCTGAACCATTTTAATAACTGTGCGAATTTATCACTCTCGATGTTTTCTGATGGAAAAGTTACCAATTCTCCATATCGAGAAAAATAAATCCCTAACCGGTTGATCTTGATTTGTTTGCCATTTACCCCGTCAATCTGATTGAGAATGAAATAACCTATCAATTGGTGAAACTGACTCATATCCATTTTACCAGACTTGGTGGTTTTAATATCTATCAATGTGTCATCAATTATGAGGTCAGCATCCGCCCCGCCAACAAGAAGTGAAGCTTCCCCAAATACTGGGTTAAGAGCACAATACGATTTTGCGATAAAATCTTCCTCTTTAGCCAGTTTGAGCATATCGTTCATCTCATCAACAATAAATCTATCAACCTTACCCAAATTCGGGTCGATGTATCCTGCCCTGTAAATAGCATCCAACTGAGCCAGTCGGATAGTAGTAGAGATGATTTCGTCGTTCAATGTACGTGTCTTAATATACTCAGAATGGCATATCACAGCCTCTTGCAACATTTTCCGAGCAGTTTTTTTTAACGCAGTTGATGCTTTAAGATGTCCTTCTTCTAGTAAAGCCACTGAGCTTTCAGCAACCCAGCGTTTTGTTTCAGCATTCGGGTTAAGAGTTTCAATCCAGAAACGCATCAAATAATCGAAAGCTGTTCCAGTTAGCCCATAGCTTTGAGTACGAGGTGGTATCTGAATATCTTGAACGCATTGAATTCTTGGAGTTTGATATTCTTGCTTTAATCTGTTTTTTACCTCAGGCAAAGCTACAAACGATGTTAAGCTCATGACTACCCCCATAGGTATTCCAAAAATTAGTTAAAATTGTGCTAGATAGAAACCGGACTCGTATTAATCAAACCCTGGCATATCGAAATAACCCTTTTATCTGTGAATTAAAGAACTGACCTTGTGAATCAGCCTGCAACAGTGCTTCAAAGATTGTTTTAGGAACGTCAAAATATTGGTATACCCTTCCACCTTGAAACTCTATTTCAAGCGTACTCGTGTTTTCGGAATACCTGACTCTAGCTAAGTTGCTGGAGTTTACATCAATCCAATTCATTTATTGTTCCTCCTCGTCGAAAGTGATTATGCGGGGTGATATTGAGGTTTGTTTCCTCCACAATTCGACAACTTCCTCATAATCACTCGATTCACGTTCGCGATTCCAACCTCCTGGTCCCGCATCATCATAGACCACAGGGTCTTGGCTGTCAGGTCTGCGATTCTTTGGAGGTGGACTGATCATCGCTCTAATAGGGATATGAACTGCCTCGCCAACTATGATAGCTTCGCCTGTTCGTAATATGGGAAGCATTTTAAAAAGCCCTTCTAAGTTGTCTGAGACCGCTGATGTCACATGAGATCTATCTTGCTCGTTTGCCAGCCGCATAGCAAAGAATGTCCCGCATTGACTCAGAATCGTAGTATCTATCTCGACTGGGCGCTGCGAGATAATCATGGCGCCCATACCATACTTCCGTCCCTCTTTTACAATACGACGCACTGCTTGGGCTGCTGGTCCGGTATCTTCTTTCCCTAGATACGCGTGTGCTTCTTCTAACACAAGCAGCAATGGGCGTTCACGTCCCCCCTCGGGAATGTTGCGTGCCCAAAA
>DAOUER010000008.1:0-20705 GCA_034430375.1 Dehalococcoidales bacterium | reverse complement strand
CGCAGCCGCTTTCTCCCACGATGCCGACGATTTCCTGCTCATCGATATGATAGGAAACACCGTCTACGGCTTTGACCAGTCCGCTCTCTGTTTTAAAATGAGTTGCCAGGTCGCTGACTCTTAATACCTCTGTCATTATATGTTCCTCAACAGATAGACTTCTCAGGTCAGGATTTGGGTACTATCTTTATACGTATGTGATCAGGCATTGTGAATTCTATTAACTTATTATAAACCCAATGGCACCGGAATGTACAGAGCTTTTCTATAAATAGTTCATGATGCTCATTATCTAGGGTGATGGTAGGGGTAAGATCAAATCGGCAAACGCATCAGTTTCCGGGTATTGTCTTCGTATATTTTCCTCCTATCCTCCGGGGAGATATCCATTTGCTCGATGGCATTTATCGTCTGGCGATAGTTACGGTCGCCGTGTTCGGTATCCCCCAGCGGGAAATCAACCCCGAAGACGATATGGTCCGGCCCGAAGAACTCATGCCCGCACTCCAGGGCCTTGGGATTGCCGTAAGTGGCCGTATCGGCGTAAAACATTTTGAAGAAATCCACGAAATCTCTGGTAAAGAAAGGCTCTTCATCCCCCGGCCTTCGGGAGTAAAACAGCTGGGTGAACTGCTTGATGCGTTCACCGTAAAACGGCACCATGCCCCCGCAATGGTGAGTGAGTATTTTCAGGTCGGGGTATTTTTGCATGACGCCGCTGAATACCAGCCGGGCCATAGCTGAGGTGGTATCGTAGGGCCAACCGAAGAGACTGAACATGTTGTATTTGGATTCTTTTTCCGTCAGGTAGTCCGGGTGGCTGATTTTCCTCATTGGATGGATGACAATCGGCAGGTCATAGGCGGCCATTTTCTCGTAGAGCGGCAGGAATTCCGGGGCGTCCAGCGGTTTTTCGTCAACGGGCGTATGCAGATATACACCCCTGAATTTAAGGTGTTTGATGGCCCTGTCGGTCTCTTCCAGCGCGGCATTGATATTATTCATGGCCAGGGTGGCCAACGCTGCTACGAACCGTCCGGGGTATTTAGCTACCAGTTCGGCCATTTCGTCATTAGCGATTCGGGCTAGCTCGGCGGCTTTTTTCGGTCCGGTTACGTGTTCCACCGGTATGCGTCCCAGCGTTAGTACCTGCCGGAGAGGTTCGTATTTGTCCATAATGCGGAATCGCCGGTCCAGGTCATAAAGCGGCGGACTGAACATCACCTGTTCTTCGTACATCTTGGGAGCGACTTTACGGAGGGCTTCTCCGTATTTCGGCGGTACGATGTGGGCGTAGGCGTCTATTTTTAATTCGCAGGGAAGTCCCATTTATCCACCTCCTAGGAAACGAACATCTATGCGGTTACGTCACGTCGGCGGAATACATAGAAAGCTAGAACGAGAAAAACCACACTGTAGATAGCCAGGGTTACGAAGGCGTGAGTCACTCCCGGCATCTGGAATGATATGTCCCCGAAACCAGCACCTCCCCTGAAACCCTCGGGGAGTTGGGCCAAATCAGTAATAGCGTTTATATTATTTGCCAGGAGATAGTTCGGTACCTGAGCTACCCAGCCGCCGGCGAGAACCATGAAAGTGGTAATCAATGATTCAACAATATAGACTCCGATGCCCAGGCCGATACCCGCCATAGCCGAGCGCCCCACGATGGCGAAGAGAAAAGCCAGGGTGGCGTAGGGAATCAGTACGAAAAAGGTACGCCAGAACTGGAGAAATTGCGCCCATACGTATTCCCCGGTCAGAAAGTCGAAATTAAAAACATAGCCGCCGATAGCGGTAGTAACCAGGCTCATCACGAAACCGGTAATCACACCGATAACCATGCCTATCAGTACCAGAATACCCGCTGAAATCAGCTTGGCACCGAGTAGCTTGAACCTGCTTTCGCTGGAAATGACCATCGTCCTGATAGAACGCCAGTTATACTCGTTACCTATCGAACTGGCAATGAGTATCACCGCCAGCAAGGTACCAAAGCCGGCCAGCATCAATAGCGCGAAGGGAATTGCTGACGGTAATCCCAGGAGATTTTGTATGTCACCGAAACCGGGATGGCTGCCGGTCGGGATAGCTTTGGATACCGCCAGCAATATAAGATAAAACACAATCAGGACACCGACCATGACATACAGCAATACTCTTGACATGAGTCGTTTGCGGAGCTTGAAAAGTTCGGCGGATATCAGTTTAGTCACCGCTCTCACCGCCTGTCATCTGTAGGAATACGCTTTCCAGACTCACGTTCCGACTCACCAGTTCGGAGGCATAAATACCGTGTTCGGCTAAAGTCTGGTTCACCCGCGCATCGCTTTCCTTGGGAACGTCAACGATGACGTAGCCGTCTTCTATCTTCACCGAATTCACCCAGGGGACCTTTTCCAGGATTGAAACAGCCTGCTCGGGATTTTCTACTTTAATCTGTAATACCTGCCCCTTAGAGAGTAACTCACGTACCGGGGCGGTCGCCAGCATTTCTCCCTGCTTGATTATGGCTACCCTGTCGCAGACCAGCTCTACTTCATGGAGGAGGTGGCTGCACAGAAAGACGGCGCGATGTTCGGCGGCTAATTGGGGAATCAGGTCGCGTACTTCCTTGGTCCCCGCCGGGTCGAGTCCGCTGGTGGGCTCATCAAGGATAATAAGCTCCGGTTCCCGGAGCAACGTCGAGGCTATTCCCAGGCGCTGTTTCATGCCCATCGAGTAATGGTCGTAGCGGTCTCCGGCGCGGTCGAGGAGATTGACTCTTTCCAGAACTTCATTGATTTTTTCCCGGGGAATACCGCCGATGGCCCTGGCCAGCACTTCCAGGTTGTTCCATCCGGAAAGATAGGGGTAAAAAGCCGGCTCTTCGATGATGGCTCCTACACGCCGCAAAGCCGCCCAGCGATGTTTATCAAGTTTCAAACCGAACAGCTCTAGGCTGCCGGAGGTGGGGGTTACCAGTCCCAGAATCATACCTACCGTCGTACTTTTACCGGCGCCGTTGGGTCCCAGGAAACCAAACACCTCGCCCCGGTATATTTCCAGGTCAAGGTCCTTAACCGCTACCAGTTTTCCAAAATGCTTGGTAAGGCCCTTGGTGCGTAGGATGATGTCGGTATTCTTTCCGGACTCCGGACGTGATTCTTCGATTGTTTGAGAAGTCATAAAACCTTTCTATATTCCATACTAATAATATGCTTTTCAGAGTTAAATTTCAAATAGTTGATGATAAAGAAACCGGAATTATGCATAATATCTGGTTGACTATTTGACGTGATAAACCCTTGCTTCATTATCGCTACGTTTGCCATATACGCCTGTATATGTGTAAAATATTATGGTAGCAAATTGCCTCTCAATCATTCAAATATCCGTCCTATTACACATCTTTTAGTGACTATCCTCGGAGGTTAACCCTCTGGTCAGGAGGAACATATTGAACAAAGTAGCTGATTTGACGGTAAGTTCCGATGCCACCGGCGCCAGGAAGTTTATGCTCGGCAACGAAGCCATCGCCCGGGGCGCTATCGAGGCCGGCGTGCAGTGCGTGGCTTCTTACCCCGGCACACCGTCGAGTGAAATTACCGAAACGCTGGTCAACGCCTCGAAAGACGTCGGGTTTTACGCCGAGTGGTCTATCAACGAGAAAGTAGCCCTGGAAGTGGCCATTGCCGCCTCGGTGAGTGGACTGCGTTCCCTGGCTATCATGAAGCATGTAGGCGTGAACGTAGCCCACGACCCCCTGATGACGGCCAGTTACATGGGCGCCCGCGGGGGACTGGTTTTGATATCAGCCGACGACCCCGGGCAGTGGAGCTCGCAGAACGAGCAGGACAACCGCTACATCGCCAAACAGGGTTATATTCCGGTCCTGGAGCCGTCCACTGGTCAGGAAGCTAAAGATATGATGACCGATGCTTTTCGCCTTTCCGAGGAATTCGGTCAACTGTTCATGCTGCGGTCGGTGACCCGCATCGGCCATGCCCGGAGCGATATTGTCTTCGGGGAGATATCCCGGGACGTCCGGCAGGGTAAGTTTGTCAAAGACCCCCAGAAACTCGTGTGCCTGCCGGCCAATTTCCGCAAGAACCGCCGGTTGCTTATCGACCGCATGGCGCGGATAAGGAAAGCGGTGGACGACCTGCCGTATAATCAGCTTGCCCTGAAAGAGGGGGCCAGGCTGGGTATCATCGCCAGCGGGATTTCCTACGGCTATACGGTTGAAGCCATCAGGATGCTGGGATTGGAAGATAAAGTCTCCGTGCTGAAAATCGGCACGCCTTATCCTCTACCGGTGGAACTAACCAGGAAGATGCTGAATGCGGTGCCGACCGTACTGGTAGCCGAAGAGCTGGAACCCATCGTGGAGGACGAGGTCAAGGTAATTGCCCAGGACAACGATATCAGTGTAAAAATCCACGGCAAGGACCTGCTCTCGCTGGCCGGGGAGCTGTCTACCCGCCAGGTTGCCGAGGCTCTCAGTAATTTAACCGGCGTGAAACCGCCGGTGGATTTCGCGGCGATAGACAAGCTAAAGATAGAGACGGAGTCGCTGTTACCACTGCGCCCGCCGACGATGTGCGCTGGTTGTCCTCACCGCTCGTCTTTCTATGCCGTCAACGTCGCCCTCAAGCGTTACGAGGAGGAGACCGGAAAAACCCCGGTGCAGACGGGCGATATCGGTTGTTACGCCCTGGCGGCCAACCCCCCGTTGAATTCTGACGACATCGCCATCTGCATGGGCGGAGCCTTCGGCCTGGGCAGCGGTTTTCCCCACGTTATCGACGTCCCGGTGGTAGCGCATCTGGGTGATTCTACTTTCTTTCACTCCGGCATTCCCCCGATGATTAACTCGGTGTTCAATCATGCCAACGTGACCATGCTGGTGCTGGACAACTCCACCACCGGCATGACGGGCTTTCAGCCCCACCCGGGAGCCCCGGGAGGTGACCAGGTCCCGGTGAAAATCGAGGAAATCGCCATTGCCGGCGGCGTGAAATTCGTCGAGGTCGTCGATGCGTTCGATATCCCGGAACTAATCGATATTGTGGAGAGGGCTATCCGGTTCGAAGGACCCTCCATGGTTATCATCCGCCGGCTCTGCAATATTCTGGACGCCCGTGAGAAACGCCGGCAGGGTGTTAAGACTTTTCCGTATGAGGTCGACCAGGAGAAATGCGTAGCCGGGAGTCCGCCGGCCTGCCAGGCTACCTGCCCGCTGCATATCGATATCCGGGGATATATAGGCCTGATAAAAGAGGGTAAGTTTAACGAAGCCCTGGCCTTGATAAAAGAAGTCTTACCGTTCCCCGGCATTATCGGCCGGGTCTGTACGCGCCCCTGTGAGCAGAAGTGCGAGAGGGCCAATATTGAAGAGGCCATTGCCATCAATGCTTTGAAGCGTGCCGCCGCTGATTACGGCAAGGTTTATGAAGATTATTCAATCACCGCCGAAAAAGACAAGAAGGTGGCGATTATCGGCGGCGGTCCGGCGGGAATCATGGCGGCTCATAACCTGAGAAAAGAGGGCTATAAGGTCACCATCTATGAAGCACTGCCCAAGCTGGGCGGCATGATGGCGGTGGGCATCCCCGAGTTCCGGCTGCCCCGGGATATTTTGAATAAAGAGATAGATATTATCAATAAACTGGGAGTGGAGGTAAAGCTTAATACACGTGTAGGCAGGGATGTGGAGCTATCGACTTTACATAAAGAGTACGATGCCGTTTTCGTGGCTATAGGCGCCCATCAGAGTCGAAATCTTGGAGTAGAGAACGAGGACGCCGAAGGCGTCACCGACGGCACCGAATTCCTCTACAAGGTCAATATGGGAGAAAAAGTACCTATCGGAGATAAAGTGGTTATCGTCGGGGGCGGCAACGTAGCCGTCGACTGCGCGCGTACCTGTGTCCGGCTGGGATTTAAAGACGTTAATATTGTCTATCGGCGCTCAAGAGCCGAGATGCCGGCCATCGCCGAGGAAATAGCCGAGGCAGAAAAAGAGGGAGTAAAACTGCACCTGCTGGCCGGACCGGGTCGCGTTATGGCTGACGGTGGCAATGTCACCGGCATGGAATTCATCAAGATGCAGCTGGGAGAGCCCGACGAGAGCGGCCGGAGACGACCGGAACCGGTAGCCGGATCGGAGTTCGTCATGGGGACAGGCTTGATAATTTCGGCTATCGGTGAGCAGCCGGATTTACAGGTAATGTCCGGTGAGCTTTCCAGTACGGTAGACGGCGGACTGATTGCCGTCGATACCGTAACGCTGCAGACAGTAGTCAAGGGTGTTTTCGCCGGCGGTGATGCCGTCAGCGGACCAGCCACGGTCATCGAAGCCCTGGCCGCCGGTAAAAAAGTCGCCGTATCAATCGATAGATATCTCAAGGGCGAAACGCTGGATACCGGGCGCGAAAATGAAGGAATATACGAGACCAAGCTGATTGTGGATACTTTCGGGGTCGGCCAGGCGTCCCGACTGGATGTACCGACCCTGCCCGTTGAAGAAAGACAGGGAAATTTCAAGGAAGTGGAACTGGGATTGAGTCGGGAGGACGCCATCAAAGAAGCGGAGCGCTGTCTTTCCTGCGACTGCCGGCTGTGCATCAATTTACTCGGCTGTCCAGCCATTATCACCGAAGGCGAGGACGTGGTCATCGACAGCACCCAGTGCCCCGGCTGCGGAGTCTGCGCCGAGGTCTGCCCGCACGATGCTATAATATCAGGAGAGAAAAATGGTCAATAAAAAAGTGCTGGAAGTAATAATCTGTGGCGTCGGGGGTCAGGGCGTGGTGCTGATGTCAGAGCTGCTGGGAACCGCTGCCGTTAAGGGCGGTATCGGGGTCAAGGGCTCCGAGGTCCTGGGCATGGCGCAGCGGGGCGGCTCGGTATTCAGTAATTTAAGACTAGGCGACGACATCTACTCACCGTTGACCATGGAAGGTAAATGCGATATCCTCCTGGCGGTGGAGCCTTCGGAAGCCATCCGTAATATCCAGTATCTCTCCAGGTCCAGCATCGTGATACTCAATACCACCAAGGTCCTGCCGTTTACCGTCTTCCTGGGGCAGAGCGGCTATCCGGAAATTAATGAAATCCTGGAGAAACTCAATAAAGTATCCGAAAGAGTCATCGCCCTGGATGCCAGTCAGATTGCTAAAGAAGCCGGCAACGTCCAGACGACCAATGTCGTGATGATGGGGGCGCTTTTCGGGACCGGGTTGCTGCCGATATCCGTGGATATCGCCAAGGATGTGGTGAAAAACCGTGTCCCGGCCAAGGCTATAGACGCCAATCTAAAAGCTTTCGATATGGGTTACGAGGAAGTCCGGAAACAGCTCAAGGGGGCAGCGGCGACGTAAATTCTTACCTGTCCGGCCCCTTGTATTTCTGGTAATAAAAATCCTTCGACCTGCTCCGGATTACCGGTACGGTTTCCTTTTTCATCTCGGCGGCCGGCGGTATATTTACACCCTGACGGCGCAGGTTGTCCGCCAGGACTTTATAATCGACTTTACGCGGCTGGACTCCGGATTTGACGGCTAACGCCGCGGCCGTACCGGCCGCCTGCCCGTAAGCGAGGCAGTGCGGTATGATATTAAACGTCTCGTTAATCATATCACTCGAAGAGAAGGCCCGGCAGGCTACCAGCAGCCCGTCCATCGTTTTCGGCACGAGGCAGCGGTAGGGGATGCAGAGCGAGGGGTGTTTCAGGGAAATCTCTCCGTAATCGTTGTTAGCCAGTACGGCTACGGTGTCCTCGAAGACCTCGTCGGACTCCAGGTCGTTCTCCGATAAAACGTACTCACCGATGATGCGGCGGCCGCCCTGCGTACCGAGTTGCGGGGCGGAGAGCATGATAAAGCTGTCCTCGAAGCCGGGCACGTTCTTTTTCATGAATTCGTAGGTGACTAAAGCCCTTTTCCTGGCCTTGGTTTCGATGCGGGTCAGTTGCTCAACATCCATGGCATCGGTGCGCTCCGGCTGAGGCTGCATACAGTGGTACCAGACGGTATTGGGCATGTTTTTCAGGATGCCTTTAAAGAAACCTGGATAGCCACCCATCTTCGCCAGCTCCTGCATCAGCTCCTGGAACTTCTCTGGCTGAGATGCCTTGAAATCGTCGTATTTTTTCAGGTTGACGTTGGTCACCCACCAGACAAAAGCCAGCCAGGCAGTGCGGCGCTTGTTATCGCACTCGTTATCGAACTCGGCCCCCGCCGAGACGAAGATATCGCCGTCGCCGGTGGAATCGATAATGACTTTACCGAGTACGGCCTGCGCCCCGGATTTACTTTCGAAGATGACTCCTTTGGCGGTGTTTCCTTCCGTGATAGCCCGGGTGCCCCAGGAGTGCAGGAGGAGTTCCGCGCCGGATTCCAACACCATATCGTTGAACTCATCTTTCAGGATCTCGGGGTCGACGACGGCACTGTATAGGACTCTTGGTTGACCGTTGCGGTCGTTACGCAGGTAAAACCAGCCCAGGTTAGCATCGTGATAGAAATCAACTACTTTTTTATCAGCCGTGCCCCAGTCGGATTTTCGAGGATATGATGTCCCACCCCTTTTGTCCAGTCGGTCGATTATCTCCTGGGTCAACCCGAAGACATGCTGCCGGCCGTTAATATCACCGAGGTTGGGGATGATGTTTACCAGGCCGCCGGTAGCCATGCCGCCCAGGTGGCCGTATCTTTCTATAAGGACAGTCCTGGCCCCGGTACGGGCCGCGGCGATAGCCGCGCCGACACCCCCCGGACCACCGCCCACCACCACTACGTCAACGACACGCCAGACTTTTACTTTTCTGGCGGCTTCTTCAATTGTTCGCGTGGTAGTCATTTCACACCTCCTGGTAAAAAAGGGGGTAGCCTTTTATCGCTACCCCCTTCTTGGTTATTGTATCTTGGCTATTCTCCGTTAATGCGGCGGTGTAAAAGAGGGACCGACCAGTGCCGGCCCTTCGTACTCATAGTTGACATTTTTAGTGACGTCCGGCAGCGGGACACCCTGTTTGGCGAGCTGCTTTTGCAGGGCTTTGATGTCAATGTCTTTTATGCCTACGCCTGCTTTTAACGCCAGCGCTGAGGCCGTACCGGAAGCCTCGCCGAAAGCGATACAGTGCGGGATGAGGTTGAAGTAGTCCTGGACGTGCACATCGGAGGAAAAGGCACGGCAGGCCACGAACATATTGTCTACCTCCTTAGGCAGCAGGGCGCGGTATGGAATATACATATTAGGGTGGTTCAGTGAGTCCTGTCCGCGGTCGAGGTCCGGGAACACCGCGATGGTATCTTTAAACGGCTGGTTGTCCGCCAGGTCTTTTTCCGTCAACCAGTATTCGCCTATCATACGGCGGCTGGAACGGGTCCCTAATTGCGGGCATGTCAGGACACAAAAGCTCTTCTCAAAGCCCGGGTGGTTAGCTTTAAAGAAATCCACGGTCTTGATCATTTTTTCACGGCCCAGCATTTCGACGCGGGTTAATTCTTCTATGTCTATCTGGCTCTTGTTGGGATAGCGGGTATGGAACCAGACAATGGAGTCTTGGTTCGGCAGGTTGCCGGTCATAAAGCCGCCAAGACCGCCGGCTTCCATGCATTTACGTCCCAGTTCCATCGCTTCCTTCGGGTTCTTACGGCGGAAATCCATGGCTTTCTTTATATCTACACCATCGACCCAGAAGCAGAGAGCGAGGTTGGCGATACGGAAATGCGGCGGGATATCCATTTCACACGCGATATTGGCATAAGGGAAGAGGTCGCCGTCGCCGGTGGAATCGATGACTATTTTTGCTGCGACAGCCTGGCGACCGGACTTGCTTTCCATGATGACGCCCTTCATGTGGTTGCCTTCCATTATCGGTTCGGTGCCCCAGGCATGGCAGTAGACCTTGATGCCGGCTTCGTTAACCATTTCTTGGAGGATATATTTTGAGATTTCAGCGTCGATAATGGCGGCATAGGAGACGCGGTCAAGCCGGGTATAGAAGAAACTGCGTTCAAAATAATACTTAACAAGTTCCTTGTCCATCGAGCCCCAGTGTTCTTTCTTAGGCATATCGACGGCGTTGCGGGTGGCCAGTCGGTCTATCCATTCCTGGGTAATACCGGCGATCTGTTGTTTACCGGTAAAGTCGGCAAGTTGCGGGATAATCGTGACGAGGCCGCCGGTCCCCATGCCTCCCAGGTAACCGTAACGCTCAATAAGGACGGTTTTCGCTCCGTTCCTGGCGGCGGATACCGCTGCTCCGATGCCTCCCGGCCCTCCACCTACAACGACGACGTCCGCATCATAGATAACTCTGGTATCTCTGGCTTTTTCCCTGATAAAATTTCCGTTCTTGGCCATGATATTACCTCCTGAGAAGAAATGAATATAACGGGAATAGGCTTCCATTTAAAAGGATATAGGATACCGAGGTTTGATGTCAACCGTCATAGAGACAAAAATCACATACCGCAGGCCTGGTTTGTATTAGACTTTAGCTAGAGTATTTTGGAAAGAGGAACGAGATATGCCGATATATGAATACGAGTGCCTCGTGTGTGGTGAAGAGTTCGAATCTTTCCGGGGAATATTTGATAACGATGATAAAGTTACCTGCCCGATGTGCGGCGAAGCGGGACCGAAAAGGGTAATGTCCAAAGCCAATACCAAGGGTTCCACGACCAGGGAGAACCTGAAATTCCCCACCTGAGGCTCTGGTTGCTAGCCAGCCGTTGGCTTGAGCGTAATGAGGAAGTGAAATATCATGCATTTGGCCAGAAAGACAGCTCTGCTGGACTACGGCAAGTGCTATCAGCCCGAATGTAGCGGGGGCGTTTGTAAGGCCGCCGAGGCCTGTCCGTCCCGCCTGCTCAAGCAGGAAGAACCCGGTTTTTTACCGATGACCGAGCCTTCTTTCTGCCGTGCCTGTGGCGATTGCGTCCGGGCCTGCCCGTTGAAAGCCATCAGGATAGTGAGCATGTAGTATATATGGTAATGAAAAGATGAAAACAAGAATATCAATCATATTAATAGTAATAATAATACTGATAGCTATACCGGCCATTATCCTGGCGAATGATAGTGACAGCGAAGAGGAAGTGATTAATATGAACGGTAAAGTAACTTTACCTTTAATAGATACAATGAAACCCGACGTTGTAAAGACGGCTACCTTTGCCCTGGGCTGATTCTGGGGTCCGGACTCCCGGTTCGGGAGTATTAAAGGCGTCATCAGTACGCGGGTAGGGTATGCCGGCGGCGATAAAGCTAATCCTACCTATTACAGCCTGGGTAATCACAGCGAGACTATTGAAATAGACTACGACCCCGCGGTGGTATCCTACCGCGACCTCCTGGGGGTTTTCTGGTACAGTCACAATTCCAACGCCAGGGCGCAGTCCGACCAGTATAAATCGGTCATTTTTTACCATGATGAAGAACAGAAACAGCTGGCGGAAGAGACCCGGGATTATATAGAAGAGACTACCGGCCGGAACGTATACACGGAGATTGTTCCCGCCACGGTGTTTTACTTGGCCGAGGACTATCACCAGAAATACTACCTGCAGCAATTGCCAGAGATGGTCCGGGAACTCAGGGTCATTTACCCGGATTTTACGGACTTTACCAATTCCACGCTGGTGGCCCGACTGAACGGGTACATGGGAGGCTACGGTAATGAAGCCGACCTGGAGGCGGAACTGGGACTGGAAGAGCTGGCGATTTCTGAGGAGAATAAGGAAATCATCAGGGAAAAAGCCGCCAGGAGTCTTTCACCGGCCTGCCCGGTGCTACCGGTACCGTAATAGTCTGATTTTCCCTAATCGTTGAACCTATCTTCAGCGTTATCCGGTAAGGTGCCGTCTTCGTTCCAACCGCGTTTCCGGTAGTAGAGCGAAAGCAGTTTCTGGAAATGCTCTTTGTCAACCACCTTACCGGCGTTAGGACCGGTTAAAGCCGGACTGGAGTGTACCTTATAGGGTAGGCTGTCGTCCTGGCGCTTCGCCCCGAGCCTGATATTTATCTGCCGGGTGAGGTCGTAGACATTATTGGATAGTTCCAGCAGTTTTTCCAGCGAAACGTCGTTGCCGGTTACGTACCTGTAAAAATATTCGTAATGCTTTTCATTCAGCCCCAGCTCTATCCAGGGCAGGCGGCAGACGCCCAGCATATCGAAGAGGGGGCGCAGTTTCTGGTGATATATCACAGTATCAACCCTCTCATCATCCGACCAGTCCTGTCCCTCTTCCATCTCCCGGGCGATGGTCCAGGCGCGGGTGTGGTGCGCGCCCACATCCGAGGTGGCGTAGGCCAGGGCCATGGAACTCCCGGCACGGCTGTCGTAAGCCGACTGCTCCAGCCCCTTGACCTGGAGGATGATGTTATCCATTTCCGGCCATTTTTGGATAATCTGGGCCGGTCCGTCGGCGATGATATCGCCGATGCCTTCGCGGTAGGCGATTTTGTTTATCAGTTTCAGGATGGCATCGTCGTCGCCCCAGGTAATCTCCATCCCGTCGAGGTCGGCCAGGGAGATAATTCCCTTTTCATAGCCCTCGATAACGGCGCCGACCAGGTTGCCGGCCGATATGGTATCCAGGCCGAGTTCGTCGCAGAGCTTGTTGCCGGCCAGAATCGCGCCGAAGTCGTCGATGCCCACGTTGGACCCTAGCATGGCACAGGACTCGTATTCCGGGCCTTCCACCACCGTCCCGGTGTATTTACCGTTTTTCACCAGGCAGATATTACTGCAGCCCATCGAACACGAGAAACAGGCGCTGTCGCCTATCTTGTAATCAGATAGCATGGTATCACCGTTAATCTGGTCGTGCTTGGCGAAAACGCTGTCTTTAAAATTGTAGGTCGGCAGGATGCCTTTCTCGTTAGCGTATTCGATGACGTTCATCAGTCCCTGCTGCTGCCATAGCTTAAAATATTGGTGTTCTTTCAGGTATTTAAAGGCTTTGTTTGATTCTGACTGCAAAGCTTGAATATCATGAACCGGCAGGTCGCAATGCCCCCTGACCACGATTGCCTTGAGGTTTTTAGAGCCCAGGATAGCCCCGAAGCCGGTTCGCCCGGCATTACGTCCCCAGTCGGCATTAACACAGGCGAATTTCACCAGGTTCTCACCGGCCGGGCCAATGGTGGCGATATGAGCGCTCTGGGTGTCCAGTTGTTCGCGAATCATCCCCTCTGCTTCCAGAGAGGTTTTACCTTTAAGTTCCGGGGCAGGAATGATGGAAGTGTCATTATTGTCGATAAATAGTATAGACAGTTCCGGAGCCCTGCCGGTTATAGCCAGGGCATCCAGCCCCGTCTGACGCAGTTCCACCCCGAAGCCGCCGCCGATTGACGAATCGCCGTAGAGACCGGTGGCCGGCGAAATAGCCACGAAAGAGTTCTTCCCCGATGACGGCAGGTAAACGCCGGTCAGCGGCCCCGGCGCAATCACCACCAGGTTCTCTTCACCGAGTGGATTGACTTTAAAGTCATGTTTTCGTAAATTGTCCCAGACCAGCTTGGCGCCAAATCCCCGCCCACCGATATATCTCTCGAGGAAGGAATCGGACAGGTCACGGCGCTCCAGTTTGTTTTGAGAAAGGTCAACGTGAAGGTATTTCTTAAAATAACCGCTCTTGATGCTCATAGCTCTTCCTTCCCGATATCGGCGTAGTGAATGGTCTTCTTCTCGCCCTTCTCGTAGAACTCAATCTCCCTCATCTGGGTGTAGCTCAGGACGTTGTTCAGTCGCTTGGTCTCACCCAGGGCGTGTTCGGGTATTAATCTCAACGCTCCCAGGGGACAGCTGCTGACGCATTCCGGCTCGCCGCCGCACATGTCGCACTTGATGGGCAGGTCGCAGTCTTCGTGGGCGTAAATCGCCCCGAAAGGACAGGCCTCAACGCACTTGAAACAGGAGACGCAGTTCTCGCTGTCCAGTTGCACGACCCCATCCAGTAGTCGCAGCGCATTGGTAGGGCATACCTGGGCGCAGGCGGGTACCTTGCACTGGCTGCAGACTATCGGCATACGCATCACCGGGTGGGGATAGGTATTGATAATCCTGATGGCGGCCTTCTTGGGATTGTTCGACCCGAAATGTTTGATGGCGCAGACCAGTTCGCAGATGCGGCACCCGGAGCACAGTTCGGGAATTACGGTGAGTTTTCTTGACATTTAACGTCCTCCTGGAGATCCATGCTCTCATTATAGCACTGCAGGCGTACTTATCTCCAGCGATTATGTCTGGTAAGGGACGTTTTTTAAGAAAGAGGGAGACGTGGCCCGGAGGTTTTCCTGCCACGTCTCCTGTTTTTACTATTGTTCGGTAGCGGCGGCGCGTTCTTCCTGCGACATCCCGGCCAGCTTTTTAACCTCGTTCACATCGAGGCCCAGTCCCTTGGCGACGCGTTCGCCGTATTCAGCGTCGGCTTTGTAAAATATGGCCGTCTGACGCCGCTGAATACGTTTTTGAGCATTACAGAGATGTGTGGTGATATTACCGATGAGATTATCGCGGTCCTGGTCAGTCATGACGCGACGGTAGAGTTCCCCGGCCTGGAAGAAGTCGTCGTTGGGGTGAGAATAGGGATGCCGACCGGCTTGGCCGCTGACTTCGAATTCCGGTTCGGCGGCATCCGGCTGCGGTTCCGGTCCGCCGAAGCTGTTGGGGTAGTAATTGGGACCGGCGTCGCCGTTCTCGGAGACGTTCATAGAACCGTCGCGCTGGTAATAGTTAACGGCGTTCTTCGGCCGGTTGATGGGTATCATCGGGTAATTCACGCCCAGCCGGTGGATATGTGTGTCGTGGTAGGAGAAGAGCCGGCCCTGTAGCAGCTTGTCAGGGGAGGCGGCGATACCGGGTACGAAATTGGCCGGCGAAAAGGCCGCCTGTTCCACCTCGGCGAAGTAATTCTGGGGATTCTTGTTCAGCACCAGCCGTCCGATGGTTATCGGCGGGTAATCGGCGTGGAACCAGACCTTGGTGATATCAAAGGGATCGAAACGGTATTTGGCGGCTTCCTCCGGGGTCATTATCTGCATTTCCAGTCGCCATGAAGGATAATCACCACGTTCGATGGCTTCATGGAGGTCGCGGACGGCGTGGTCGGGGTCTTTTCCCTTCATCTCGGTGGCCTCGTCACGGGTGAGGTTATCGATGCCCTGTTCCGTCTTGAAGTGGTACTGTACCCAGTAGTAATCGCCCTTATCGTTATACCACTTGAAGGTATGGCTGCTGTAGCCGTTCATATTGCGGAAGGTACGAGGCGTGCCGCGGTCGGAGAAAAGGATAGTCACCTGGTGAATCGACTCCGGCGTCAGCGAGAGGAAGTCCCAGAACATGTCGGCATTTTTCAGGTTATTGCCGGGATGGCGTTTCTGGGTATGGATGAAGTCCGGGAATTTCAGCGGGTCGCGGATGAAGAAGACGGGCGTGTTGTTCCCGGTCATGTCATAGTTGCCTTCCTCGGTATAGAACTTGAGGGCGAATCCCCGCGGGTCACGTTCGGCGTCGGCGGAGCCTTTCTCCCCACCGACGGTGGAGAAACGGGCGAAGACCTCGGTACGCTTGCCGATTTCCGAGAGGAATTTGGCCCTGGTGTATTTGGTAACATCGGCGGTTACTTCAAAGTATCCGTGCGCCCCGGCGCCCTTGGCATGGACGACCCTCTCCGGGATACGCTCGCGGTCGAAATGGCCCAGTTTTTCCAGCAGGTGCGTGTCCTGCATCAAGATGGGGCCGATGGTGCCCGCGGTCTTACTGTTGATATCGCCATCGACCGGCGCGCCGAATCCGGTGGTGTAAGTCTTTTTATTCTTTTTCATAGATAACCTCCTTGGTGAAGTAATATCTGGGAAATAAAAAGGGGCACCGAGCATTTCTCTTCTAAGCTATTTCAGTGCCCCTGTTATCCATCCGGTCTCTACCTCCCGTCAGCCCGTATATTGTCAGGTAATTACATGTATATTATACTCATCCCCCGTTTTTATTTGTCAACAACGGTTGACCTGTTCGGAAACTGTATTTCTCCGGACGTTAATAATTGACTATCCGACGAATATCTCTAACTTGGCCGGTGCCGCCATCTGGTTGAGGTCGCTGGTAAAGGTAGCCCAGTCGAACCCTGTCTTGCGGCGGTATTGGTAGTGCAGACTTACCCGATCTTCTATCATCGACATGGTTTCCATTCTCAACCCGCCGAGTTGTTCCTTGAGAAAGGCGGTCAGCTTCTTCTCCAGTTCCGGGTAGGACGTCTGGTCTACCGAAATCATCAGGTTGCCCCGACCGAATAGGTTGAAGCGGTTACGGATAAGCCAGTGAATGCCCAGCGATATGAAGACTACACCGAACAATATGCCGGTCACCAGGTAGTTATCGGTAGCCGCCCCGATGGATGAAGCTATCAGCAGCAGTAGAAATCCGATTTCCGCGGGGTCTTTTACCGGGGTGCGGAAGCGTACGAACGAGAGTGCCCCCAGCAGTCCCAGAGAAAGCGGTATGGAAACCTGTATGCCCAGGAACAGGGCGGTTATGGCCGGCCCCCCGATGATAAACGTACGGTGTACCCCGGCTCCGATGTGCCGTGAGCCGTAGAACACCTGGTACATCAGGTACACCACGATGGAAGCCGCCAGCGAAAAAAGAATTGCTACCACGCCCTCCCAGAGCCCCACCTTGGACTGCAGGCTATCGATGTACGTCCATAATTCGTCAAACATTACTGGTCCTCCTTCAAATTTATAGAGATATCATTCTACCCGATGGTGAAAAACGCCCCACCGTGCCGGGGTCCGTTAGAAAAGCATCTATGCAGTAGCCATACTTGGAGAACCGACTCCAGTCGGTGTCCAGGAATTTCATTCGCCGCAGAGTCACCGGCAGTTCTAGCCTGGGTCCTTTGACTTCGATAACCGCTCCGGGAAGGCTTATACGGCTCTCCCTCCGGCCCAGATCCGGGGCAACCATCGTGGCGGTGATATCGTAATCGAAGGCCACGCGGATACCCGTCTGGATTTCCTGGAACCGGTAGCGACGGTAGGATATCAGGATAACGGGCTGCAGCGGTCTTTCCGGGAAATACCCGAGTTTCGCCAGGGTATTATTCAGCGTGGTCTTATCGAGGATGCCCCGGCCGATATTTTGCGGCAACAGGTACTCCGACGGCACGGTGAATTTCTCTCTTTGTTTACTGCTGGCGAAACCTTCCCGCGATTTCAGTTCCAGGTAGACGGGTACCATGCCCTGGCTTTCATCAGCGTCATCGTACCAGCGGACGCGTACCTTTTTCTTCCGGTACTCGCCGGAAGCCGACCGGATGTATTCATCGAGGTCGGCGGAGTCAAAATACAGACTGGTTACCCGGTTTTCCGGATATTCACGGTCCGGACGGCAGACCTGCCGGAGGAAAGCTATCCCCAGGCCGATATCCCGGGGCAGTATGATGAATTTCCTTTCGAATCGGCTGGTAGCTTCTGGCTCTGTTTTTTTCTTTTTCTTTCGGAATATCCGCATGTATTCCTTCCTTCAAAATAGACACTAATTAAAAGTAAATATATCCGCCAGCCACATGTCGCCGCCGTTGCCCCGGTTTATTCCCGTCCCGCTGGGCGCTTCGCCGATCAGCTGGTTTACCACCGATTCGTACCTTGCCTTGATGAAGGTAATCAGTCCCAGCGAGTTGGGCCCGAAACCCGGCTGGCGGGGTGGTTGCGGTCCCATCAGTGGCCCGAAGAGGTTCTGCATAAACAGCGAGTACGTCCCTTCCGACAAGCTATCTTCAAGCTTTTCAAAATCTTCATCGGTTAACGGCATAGACATCAGTTCCCAGAGGCTGTTCACGCCGAATTCTTTCCTCAAAAAGCCCGACTCTTCGGGAGAAAGGAAGAAGGGAAGCTGGGGCGACGGGCCTCCGGCCATCCAGCCTTCGAAGATATCCGGCGGCCGCAGGTCTTCGGTCAGGCAGCGTTCCCAGTCCTCGTAGGAGTAAAACATCTCCAGGTCGGCCTCAGCGTAAGGGCGTACCATCTCCACCAGTTCATCAATACGGGCCAGGACTTTGTCCAGGTCGAAAGCGCCGTCGATAACCTCCTGTACGTAGCCGCGGTATCTTTCAAAGTAGGCCGGTTTTTTCAGCAGTTGATATACCAGGGGGAATCTTAACACTGGTCCGGCGGTAGGTTCATCGATGTAATAATTGATGAGTCCCTTCTTTTTAATTCCCAGGTTGAAAGTGCCGAAAGCCATGTTCAGGTCCCAGGGGATAATATGGAACCTGTCGTCAACCTCGTAGAGGTAGTTATTGTGGCCGATGCCGATATAGTTATCCAGGTGCAGGATAACCGCCGAGGTAGCGATATATCTGAGTACCTCGTCGACATTAACGACCGCTTCAATATCTTCCTGCGTAACTTGATTCGGCATGCTGTTAAGGACTTCCAGGAAGCTGAACAGCGCCGTGTAATCAGGATTATTTTCGTTGGTTTTTAATGCCATGGCTTCGATGTAATTACGCGGCATGCGTGCTGGCGGCAGACCGCGGACCTCATCGCCTTCCAGCGGGGCAATCGGGGTGTAGAGGGAAACCATATCCTCCTGGCCGAGGGCCTTGAGCAGGTCTATCAAAGGCGCTCCGCCGATGTTGGTATAGAGAACAGGGTCATGACGGGGAGCCGGTTCTGGCATAAACGGCGATGAAAAATCCGTATCGACATCATCTTCCGTCCAATCCAGTCTGGCGGCTACCAGCTCCGGCTTGTACAGGTTGCCGGAGGCGTCGACAAAGTGCCGGGCGATAAAAGCCCGGTCTACCATCTCGGCCATGGTATAAACGCCCAGATGAGTTTCGTTAACCCAGACATCGACGAGAGAAGCGCGCGGTGTGGGAATACCGGCTTCGGCGAATATTTCGTAGGCGAGCACTTCCCGTATCAGAGTGGGGTCGCTCCAGCCGTTATTCAAGAACACCTTTTTTACACCGTAGAAGCTGCGGGCCCGGTTGAAGATGTTGAAATCCACGGCCAGGGGAATACGGGGACTGTCCCAACCGATGGCCTGGCCCAGTGATGAGTTTCCCTTGGGCCGGACGCCGACATTGGGAATCAACTCGTCGTCGAACCAGAAATCGCCGCTGACGTACTGCTCTTCAAAGGCATTATCCAGGCAGAAAGCCCAGTCTTCCTCCTCCATGACGATACGCACCGTGGCGACGCGGTCTTTATAAAAGGGGAAGGAGTTATCCTCATCTCCCTCTCCGGTCAGGTACCCGCACCCGGCTATCCCGCCGGTGAAAATCACCAGCAGGGCCAGCGTTATCAGGATTAGCTTTTTCCCGTTTCGCATTATTCAACCGGTTCTATATTGCCGTTAAGCCGCCCTATGCCATCAATGATAATGGGTAACTTTGTAGAAATTGTTAAGTTATGGCCGGTTTGACCTGTGAGCCGAGTGATTAACCATGGCGATATTTCGGATCTATTTAATATAGGTTGGTAGAAAGACCCATCAGTCTGGTCTTGGGCTTATGATATATTACACCTGGTTCTTTGTCAATTTCGTATCATAAATCCGATAGTTCCAACTATATTACCGAAAAGTACTATATTAAAGACCTAACTGGAGCCGGCGATTTTATAAAGTCGGCTATTACGTTATATAATATAATCGAAGGGACTATTCACACGTATCCTATTCACTGAAGAAAGGCGACACCACTCCGGAACGATAAATCATTTATGAGTTCGACATATACCCCGAAATCCCATACCGATAGCTTCTGGCAGGCTTTGTTTCAGGCCGACTCCATTGCCGTAATCGGCGCCAAGGAAACTCCCGGCTCCTGGGGCGGCGACGCCATGAGGGCATGCGTCGATTCAGCCCGGGCAAAGCAGGGGAGACGCGTGTATCCGGTTAATCCCAACGAAACGGAGGTGATGGGGATACGTTCTTATCCTACCGTTCTCGATATCCCCGATACCGTCGACCTGGCGGTCATCGTCGTACCGGCGGCCGTGGTCCCGCAGGTGTTCCGGCAGTGCGCCGAAAAGGGGATTAGGGCCGCCGTGATTGTCTCGGCCGGCTTTTCCGAGGTAGACGGCGACGGCTCGAAGTATGAAGCCGAAATTGTAGATATCGCTCAAAAAGAAGGTTTGCATTTCGTTGGCCCTAACTGCGTCGGTCATGCCGATATGCATTCCAGGATTGCCAGTGCGGCTATGGCCAGTCGTATTCCGGCAGGTCCGCTGGCTCTCCTCAGCCAGAGCGGTACGCTGGGCGGTAGTATCATGCAGATTGCCGCCGGCCGGGGAGTTGGACTGAGCAAGATGATAAGCACCGGCAACGAGGCCGATTTACGACTCGAAGACTACCTGGAATATCTGGCTTACGATGATGACACCCGTGTTATCGCCGCCTACATCGAAGGGCTTCGGGACGGCCGGCGTTTTTTCAACCTGACCAAAGAGATAACCAGGGAAAAGCCCGTCGTGGTCATGAAATCTGGTACTACCGGGAAATCAGCCAGGGCGGCCAGGTCCCACACCGGGGCGCTGTCCGGCTCCGACGAGATATATACGGCGGCTTTCCGCCAGGCGGGTGTTATCCGGGCGGAGGATGAGGAAGAACTCGGGGATTTAGTGCTGGCGCTGCTTCATCTACCACTGCCGCGCGGCAACCGGGTGGCCATCCTGACCATGGGCGGAGGTTTTGGGGT
>DAOUER010000007.1:0-3666 GCA_034430375.1 Dehalococcoidales bacterium | reverse complement strand
GGATGAGGCTTCCGGCTTCCTCGAACCGCGACTTCTCCACCAGCTGCGATAGCTCTCCCCTGGCACAGCCGGACAGGACGATGAGACCTTCGGTATGCTCCGGCAGGATTTCCGGGGGCAGTTCCGGCTCGTTGCGTTCACCGGCGGCATGGGCGGCGGTGATCAGGCGGCAGAGGTTGCGGTAGCCCGCCCGGTCTTTCGCCAGCAGGGTAAGGTGAAAGCCGTCTCTCATGGTTACTTCGGCACCGATGATGCCCTTCATCTCCAGGGAGTGTGCCAGCTGCGCGAAGCGCATTGCCCCGCAGAGGTTATCATGGTCGGTGATGGCCAGGGCGTGGTAGCCCAGTTCCCTGGCGCGCAGCATCAGCTCCTCCAGGGAGGAGGCGCCGTCGTGGAAGGAATAGTAGCTGTGGCAGTGGAGTTCGGCGTATTTCATAGGAAATCCCGGTATAAGAATATTTTAGTTAATACTGGCCAGGACCCGCGAGCTTTTAATGGTATCAAAGGCTTTTTCAATAACCCTTAAGACCAGCGGCGTCAGCCGGTTTTCTATATCGACCCAGTCGTAAAGCTGCAACGGGAATATTTCGTCTTCATCCCGGAGCACCTCTTTCACCGGGAAGGCTATGCCGGTAGGCCATTCCTCGTTCAGGCCGACCACGTCCATCATCACGGTCCCGAGGGCGTTGGCGATAGTGTCCAGCACCATTTCTTTGTAGGAACGTAAAGCCACATCGGTGCCGCCCCCACCGTGGGCAATAATCCCGACGGGTATCTTATACACTATCGGCCGGTAGTTGATATCGTGGAAGCGGTTTAAGAAAGATATCTGCTCCATTTTCTCCAGCAGCATGCATAATTTGGCGGGAATCGGGGCGTAGTGCGGGGACACGATGAATAAAGCGTCCGACTGGGCTATCCGGGAGTATATATTGTTAAAACAATCATCGTTCCAGCACTTGTTCATCTTAAAGCACTTGCCGCAGCCGGTACATGGACTCAGCCCGGCGTCCACCAGCCGGATATTTTCTATCTGCATGTCATTACCTGCCAGCCTTGTCTTGATTATCTTCTCGATTAGCTGGCACGCGGCGAGTGAAGTGCTTTCTTTTTTGGCGTGTACCATGTTGGCGGCGGCTATTGTTAATATTCTCATCGTGTCGCCCATTTTCGGCACTGTTCTATCCTGGCGCCGTGGGGGTCGTCCCCGTGCTCCGGGTCGGAGGAAAAATCGTGCAGCAACTGGCAGGGAAATTCCGGGCATTCCCCGCAATGCAGGAACCCTTTATCCTGGCAGCAGGCGGCCAGCCGGCATTCGCCGTGGAAGGGATGACCGTTGGTGGCGATACAGCCGCCGCACCCGGTACTCTCCCGGAACGTGCAGGTGACACAGCTCAGGCCGCATCTCGTATCAATGATTAATCCCTCATTATACTTTTCTTTCATTTTAAACCTTCATTAATTTTGATTATTCATTTTTACCACTATTTTGTCTCTTATGCCTTACCCCCTTGCCCCCTCTCCAAACGGAGCTAAATGCAATCCTTTTTCCAGTTTGTTTGGAGAGGGGGATGATTTACGAAAGGGGCTGGTGCCCCTCTCGCGCACTCCCCAGTTAAAGCTCTCTTTAATAGTCCTGCCGGTACCAGCCGCCGCCGGCCAGGTCGCGGTAAAGCACCAGACGCTCCCCGGAAGCCAGCCGGACGGCGTAGTAGAGTCGCGATACCGGTTCCTGCCGCCACCACTCGTCGTCGATGCGCCACCGGTCGTCGATGGCGGCGATTTTCAGCTGCCGCTTTTTCTTCAGGGCCACCGGCAGTCCGGCGGCATCTTCCTCCACACTGACCGGTTCCGGCGTATTTACCGGCCGGTAGGTGTCAGTGCGTAACGTCTTTCCGGTATTCTCGACCATGGTTCTACTTCCTTTACGGTGAATACCTGGGGATTGCCCAGTCTGAATTCCAGTTGTCTAATATCGTTCATCAGGTGTTCCCGGGCCCTTATCTCGGAGAAAAGGCTTTTCTGCCGACCGCGCGGGTAGCCCAGGCGGTTGATGCTCATACTCAGGTTCTCCACCGGGCCGGGCTGGGGATAGTCTTCCAGGATGCGCTTGACGCGGGCCAGGGCGCTTTTGATGTCCATGGACGGCTCTTTGAACTGGATGGTCCTTTCCCAGGTCTCGGCGTTCCAGGTACGCGTGCGGAGGGTAAGGCTGCGTATGCCCATCTCCAGGGGGCCGATTTTTCCGAACACCCGGGTGAGCATCAGCTCCACTGCTACCAGCAGGGCTTCCAGGGAAACGGTCACCGAAGCCAGCGTGGTAGTCTCTTCGATCGATTCCTCCATCATGCGGGGGTAAAGGGGCGTATCGTCACAGCCCCGGGCCAGGTCCCGGATGCGCCGGCCTTCCGGGCCGAACTGCGACTGAACGGGACCCGGGGTTAGAGCCGCCGCTTGGCCGAGGGTGTATATCCCGAAGTCGCGCAGTTTGTTCTTGCTCTTCAGGGATACCGGCAGGACGTCGCAGGGGAGTTTCCTGAGGAAAGCGGCGATATCGCCGGTTAATACCCGATGCCCGCCGGGAGGGCTGCGGCGGGCGGCCAGATACGCCAGAAACTTGTTCCCGGCTATTCCAATCTGAGATGCGAAAGTCTCAGTAACGGCTTCTCTCATGGCTTCCAGAAGGGCATCATCGTCGGGGTAAATCAAATGCAGCCCGTCCACCCCGACGTAAGCGCAGCCCAGCTCGGCGCCTTCCACCAGCGGACTCCTCTGTTCCAGCGCTGCCAGTATCCCGTTAAAGACGGACTGGTAGTAGGGGACATCGGCGTGGAGCAGTTCGGCGTCCCCGTGGTGGGCCAGCGCCTGCTGTAACGGCATGTCGCGCTGCAGGCCGTCCAGTTCCGGGGAATAGTCCAGCACCAGCCGGTGTGAGCCCGCGGCGTAGGTCACCACGGCCGGCCGTCCCTTGATTTCCGGATTTCTCCGGGCCTCGCACCTCCAGGGGAAGTGCGGCAGTAAAACGCAGAGTATTTTCATGATTCACCTCGGTAGGTTCTAATTATATAGAACAAATGTTCTCTTGTCAATACCTTTTACCGGTTATTTTTCACTTTATTTTTGGGGTATTTTTTGGCGTTTGATTTATGGATAGGCTACTTCCTTTCGGGGATAATTCTCCCTTATTCCCTCCTTATGAAGGAGGGAAAGATTGGTTTAAGACTGAGATACATGGTTTGTTACAATCATCCTCTCCCCTTTGTAAGGGGAGAGTTAGAGAGGGATTTTTAAAGGGCGGCCTGGGTGGGAATAGATAATTTTATAGTGTCCGGATAATAACTTGATTTTTCCAGTCGCATACTGTAAAGTATTACTAATTGAATAGGAAAACAGGGGTGCCCGAACGTGAGTGAGGGCATAACTGGAAAGCAAGTCGGTGACATTCCGACGCGGCCGCGCCACTGTGTTTGATGGTTAAAACCATCGTCAGCCAGAACGCCAGCCCCTGGTACAGCCTACAGTACTCCGCGGGGGAGTTGTAGGACTTTTTGTTAAGTCTTTTTAACCCCTTTGCCTTAGGCTGAGGGGTTTTATTTTTAATATTTTATTAAGGAGGTGCTTTTTGAAAAGCATGATGAAGAAAACCGGCATTATCTTCCTGGCGGC
>DAOUER010000006.1:0-6984 GCA_034430375.1 Dehalococcoidales bacterium | reverse complement strand
GACCAGGCGACTTTTTACCCTTTGATGGCATCGCCGCATAAAAAAGACGCCATGGAGCGGAAGTTCAATCGGATCAGCACCTCGCGGGAAAAAGCATTTTACGATGTCATCATCCGGGAACTCTACCAGAAAGGCTACCAGGCCTCGACCGTCTGGTGTTTTTCACGCGGTGAGAGGATGATTGACGAATATATAGTCGAGGATGACGACTATATCGGCATCGGCGCCGGCTCGGTCAGCATCGTCGGCGGGAATTTCTTCGTTAATTCCTTCTCTCCGGAAAAATACGGCGAATACATCAACAGTGGTCGTTTGCCGATAATCGGCTGGCGGCGTCTATCTGAAAAGGAGCACCGGCGGTATTATCTATTAACAAAACTCTTCGGGATGAAACTGGACGAAGAGCAATTCCGGCGCCGGTTCAATGCCGGTATCTCCGAAGAATTAAAGATGGAGATGCTTTTCTTCAAAACCTTCGGTTTGATATCCGGAAACGGGCAGGCATATGTCATTAAAAAGGGGATGTACCCGGTAAGTGTTATGATGCGGGAGTTCTTCGCCGCCCTGAACGGTCTGCGTGAGTACTGCATCGAGAACCAAGTATAATCACTCAACCGCTCACGGTATAAATTCCCGCCGCTCCTAAAAACAGGGGTTTATAGGATACTTCGCTGAAACCTGCCTTTAGCAGCAGGTCCTTTACTTCAGCGGGGCCTAAAAAGCGCCGGGTGGACTCAGCGAGGTACTGATAAGCCCCACGGTTGCCGGAAAGCCAGTTTCCCACGTTAGCGACGAAAACACGCAGGTACAGGTGGAACAATGAGCGTATTAATCGTAATTCAGGCTGGCTGCTCTCGATGATAATGAATCTGCCGCCGGGTGCCAGTACCCGCCGGATTTCCTCCAGGTATGACGCCGTGAGGGGATTTTTGTAGGTCAGGTTGCGGAAGGCGAAGGATATGCCGATGCTGTTGAAATGCCCGTCCGGGAAAGGCAGACTGGCAACATCACCGTGGACCAGGGATAGTTTTTCACTTAATCCGGCCCGGGCGGCTTTTACGCCGGCGATATCCAGCATCGGCTGGCTGTAGTCGATGCCGGTTATTTCCGTGGCTTCGTCAGTTATTCGGGCTAAGTGTATCGCCAGGTCGCCGGTGCCGCAGCAGATATCGAGTACTCTCCGGGGTCGGGAAGCCAGGCATTCCCGGGCGGCTTGGCGTCGCCAGCCGCTGTCCAGACCCCACGTTATCACGTGATTAACCAGGTCGTAACGGCGGGGGACGGCCGTGAATATTCTGTGAAGCGGTTTCTCCTGCATCGCCGGATTAAACCACCCTGGCCAGGATATAGCCGATGCCCATTAATAGCTGGGTGAGCAGGACAACGAGAACATTATTCGCCATAGCCGGCATCAGCTTGTTCATATCCCCGAATCTCCGGGCGCCCAGGATAGCTTTTACCGCCAGGGGGACGGTGAGTAGGGCCAGGAGCGTGAAAACGGGCAGGGTGCCGGCGATTACCCAGCCGATTATCCACAAGTAGAGGGCTATCATTAATGCCGCGTACACGATGCTGGCGTTCCTTTTACCGATGCTGATCGGCAGGGTCTTCCGGTGGGCCGTCTGGTCGGCTTCCACGTCCGGGAACTCGTTGAGGAAAAGCAGGTTGTGTACCAGTATACCGGAGGGAATCGCCGCTATTACTGCCGGCCAGGTATATTCATTTGTCTGCACGAAATAGGCGCCCAGGACGGGTAAAGACCCCAGGCCCAGGCCCGGAGACCATTCCGGCCAGTTGCGTTTGAGAATAAAGGGTGTATAGAGAAGGATGCACAAACCACCGACCAGCAGCAGGGGCAATAACAGCCAGCCGGTGACGACCACGAAATATATCCCGATGGCCATGGCCAGCAGGAAAGCTATAATGCCGAATCTTAAAACCTGTCCCGGCTTGAGGAGAGATGCCGGTAGAATCCCGCTGCCACCGCTGAAAGGTGTCCGCTTTGTCGCCAGGTCCACACCGCTTTTAAAGTCGTGGTAATCATTGAGTACGTTCACGCTGATGTGGGCGAATAGCAGTCCGACGAAAGCCAGTATGGCGTGACCGATATGGACGTAGCCGTCATACCAGGCTATGCAGGTACCCAGGAACGATAATACAACAGGGAGAATTAAAAACTGCGGTCTGGTCTCTAAAAACCAAATTTTGAGATTCATCTGGTCATATTATGACATACCGCTAAATACACCGCAACGAAAAGGCGGGTTGTGAGATATTGCGAAAAAATCGGGGATTACCAGAAAATGCCCGATTGCCACATTTCACCTTCAGTCGTAAGGGTGTGTCTATTCGAGTATGAATACACTTTCTACTACGGCTGGAACAGGAATTCTCAAGGAGTATATTCAAGGAATCAGGCAGGGTTAGCCTTTGCCGATACGGAATACCTTCGTTCCGCAAACCGGACAGCTGCCCTGGGTGGCCGGGCGGCCGTTCTTCAACGTGACTGACTGGGGATTTTTGACTTCTACCTTTTTCCTGCATTTCATGCAATATGCCTGCATCGCCACACCTCCTTAAACATCCTTGTGCCCAGCAGAGTAACAAAACCGGCTCTATTTGTCAATAGAGATTAACCGGCTATACGCGTACGCTGATTTTTACCTCGTCACCAATACTTGCCCCGGTAAAGTCGGCAGCGTCACTGTTTTTCAAGGCTATTTCCAGGTAATCGCTGCTGCCGATGAGCGCGCACAGGCCTTCGGCCGCCGCGTAGGTTGTCACCAGGCCGTTGATTTCCTTACCGCGTACCACTATAACGAGATTTTCGTAGTCCCCGGGTAAGTCGGTATTTCTGATATTGGTAATCAGGTTGCCGAAATGGTCGATGTGCAGGATTTGACCGACTAGTGTACCGTCCGGTTCCCGGCGTGGTTTTGCCGACGGCAGGACTGATAGCGTATCTATGGCTTCGCCGAATTCAGCCGGCGGGATTCCCAGCGAAAGGTGGGCGGCAACCGGGGCAAAGATATCCCGGCCGTGAAAGGTGGCGCTTACACCGGGGCGCCAGAATGCGGGATTGGTGATATGGACTGCTTCTACCCGGGTGGTATCCAGCCGGGCACTGTTACCGGTGAAGGGTGGCCGGGCATAGGATTCGATTACGTAGCTGAGAAGGCCGTTATCCGGCGCCACGAAATCGGCTTCCGGAGTCCTCAGGATAACGGCTTTTCTAGCGGTGCCCACACCGGGGTCGACGACCGCCAGGTGGATGGTGCGTTGGGGAAAGAATTCGTGGGCGGTGCTTAAAATATAGGCCGCCTGCGGTATATTCTGGGGTTCGATGGAATGGGAGATATCCACCAGCCTGGCATCGGGATTAATACCGAGTATCATCCCTTTCATGGCGGCTACGTAAGGATCCGCCGTGCCGAAATCGGTGGTCAGGGTAATTACAGCACCCATGATGATATCTCCGCGGGTTTACCTACCTACCCGGAGCGATACTATGGAGAGGATTAAAAATATGACTACCAGAGCGATGGTAAGCTGGAAGAGAGTTTTTTCCACGCCTCGCTTGGTACGAAAAACCGTGTCTGCCTGCCCGAAAATACCGCCCAGACCGCCGCCGCGTACCTGGAGAAGGGCTACGCCTATCAGGGCTACCGCTACCACTATCTGGGCTATATATAAATACGTTTCCATGCCTGTCCTTTACCTGTATTGATTTCTATTAATCGAGTTTTTTCTTCAGGACCTCGTTAACCAGCTGTGGGTTGGCCTGGCCGCGGGTGGCCTTCATCACCTGCCCGACCAGGAATTTAAGCGCCGTTTCCTTACCCGCGCGGTAATCCGCTACGGGCTGCGCATTAGAGTTTATCACTTCTGATACTATTTTCTCAAGCTCTTGAGTGTCGCTGATCTGGCTTAAACCCTGTTCACGTATTATTTCGTCGGCGGTTTTACCGGATTTGTACATACCTTCGAGTACAGACTTTGCCATGGTGCCGGTAATATTGCCTTTGACTATCAAGTCGGTTAAATTGAATAGATTCTTAGGGCTTACTCTATTCTCAAATTGAGAGGCACCGATGTTATTAATGTTAAATATTCGGCTTACTTCACCTAAAATCCAATTACTTCCAAGCTTAGCCCGTTCATTCAAAGGTAAGTCACTTTTTTCAGACGCTTTAATGAATTTTTCCTCATATTCTGCTACTGATTTATCTTCGGTTAACAGTTTTGCGTCATATTTCGGCAGACCGTATTCGGACATAAAACGGTCGAGTTTGGCTTCCGGTAGTTCCGGCAACTTTGCCCTGACTTCCTCCACCCATTCCCGGCTGATAGTCAGGGGAGGCAGGTCGGGTTCGGGGAAGTAGCGGTAGTCGTGGGCGTACTCCTTACTGCGCTGGGAGACTGTTTTCCCCTTGTCCTCCATCCAGCCCCGTGTCTCCTGCACGAGCACTTTGCCTTCGCCGGCGGCTTTAATCTGCCGTTTTACCTCGTATTCCATCGCCTGGAAGACCGCCTTAAAGCTGTTCAGGTTCTTCACTTCCACCTTGGGGCCGAGTTCCTTGCTGCCCAACGGCCGGATGCTGATATTGGCATCGCAGCGGAAGCTGCCCTCCTCCATGTTGCCGGTGGAAACGCCCAGGTACTGTAAAATACTGCGCAACTTGATGAGATACTGACGCGCTTCCTCCGGTAAGCGCAGGTCCGGCTCGCTGACGATTTCCATCAACGGTACGCCGGAACGGTTGATGTCCACCAGGCTGTAGTTCTCACCGCCCGGCGAGGAGCGGTGCAGCAGCTTGGAGGTATCTTCTTCCAGGTGGATGTGGTTGATGCCGATTTGCCTGGTAACGCCGTCAACTTCAATAGAGATTATGCCCTTTTTACTGATGGGAGCGCCGCTCTGGGAAATCTGGTAGCCTTTTACAAGGTCGGGGTAGGGGTAGTTCTTGCGGTCGAAACGGGTATTTTCGGAGATGGGGCAGTTCAGCGCCAGGGCTGTCATCATGGTGAATTCCACCGCCTGGCGGTTAATCACCGGCAGTACCCCCGGCATGCCCATGCACACGGGGCATACGTGAGTATTGGGCGGGGTGCTGGCGTATTCGGCGCTGCAGCCGCAGAACATCTTGCTCTTAGTCAGCAGCTGGGCGTGGACTTCCAGTCCGATAACAGTCTCGTAATTCATAGCTAATCCGTTAAACAGGTAACACACCAAGTATAGCAATATTAGGCGTGGCTGACAAGAAAGGGGTTGTGTAAAGAAAAGGGGTTGTATTATAGAAAATCCGATGATATACTAAAATTCTACTCAATTTAGTAATAAGGAGAAAATCGTTTTGGAAGCGTTTTATTGGCGATGCTCGTGACCCGCAGGGGACGGCGCCGATGCCAGTGAGGTTGAACATACACCTACCGGTGGAAGGTGGCCAGGCCGCCTTACAGTGGCCGGTTCAAATTAATAAAGCTGGTCGTGGTCCGGATTCGGGGATGGAAGACGCCCCGATGAAGCAGGAACCGGAAGTAACCGCTGACCCCAGAGGAACGGCGGTGAATATGTCAATAGTTCAACTGAGCCTGGAACCGTAAGGGAGAGCGAACGGAACCCTGGCTCCTTGGTTTGAAGGATTTCAGACAAAGGGGTTCGGGGCATGAGCAGACGCCAGGAGAATACCGGCTTTACCTGTAAAAACTGCCGACGCAAAGTTTTACCATTAACCAACGGGAGCTATAGAAATCACTGTCCTTTCTGTCTATATTCCCGGCACGTGGATATTGAACCTGGAGACAGAAAAAGCGAGTGTGGCGGGTTGATGGAGCCGGTAGGATTGAGATATAAACACGGTAAGGGATACCAGATAGTACATCGTTGCCGGCGGTGTGGCGAAGAAAGCGTGAACATAATAGCCGAAGACCCGGTGCAGCCGGATGATATCAGTGAGATAACCGGGCTGGTAATATGATATAATTCTATACGTTGTCGTGGGGCTGTAGCTCAGCCGGGAGAGCGCCTCCTTTGCAAGGAGGAAGTCAGGGGTTCGAGTCCCCTCAGCTCCACCATACCTGACAGTTCCCGAACCATTAGCCCTAGCTATAATAGCGAAGGGTGCGTTGTATTCCGGCTTGGTTATCTTCCCGTCTTCAACGTGAAGCCTTTTCAGAACCGTTTCACACAACAGGCGCCTCTGGTCAAAATTGCCGTTCTCATACAGAAAATCAAACTGGGTAGCCAGCTGAAGGGCTACCTCAAAATCAGCCTTGACCAGATGCTGGCGTTGCCTGATACTATCAACCGTAGTCTTTAGTCTCGATCTTTCTGCCTCAATTTGCATGCGATGTTCTTTGAAATCCGTGAGAGAGATCTCCTCTTCCACGTATAGCCTTTGAAGGTTTTTCTCCATGCGCTCAAGCTTGGCAAGCCGTACTTCAGACGTCTTCAATTGTCCGTCCCCTTCCACTTCCTCGGCAAAGAAGCGGGAGAGTTCTTCTCTTAGCGTCTGCCTCTTGCTCTCGGTGATTGTAAGACTTTTGAAGAGCGCGGGGATCTGATCCTCGATACTCTTGCTGTTGTAGTAAATCTGGCTGCCGTTTACCTTTTGGCGGCTGCGATAGTAGCTTAACTTCTTCTTGTTGTTTGTCTCCGCCCAGCATGGGCTGTCAGCATCTACGGAGTGAAGAATACCGCGCAACAGATACTTATGCCGCCGGGTGCGCTGCTTGTTCTTGTCATGCTGCCTCAAGACCTGTTGCACCTGCGTGAAGGTATCCTCGTCCACCAGTGGCTCGTGGCTTCCTTTAGTCGGGATATCACCCGGGCTCAGCCAGGTCTCTCCAAGATAGAAACGGTGATGGAATATCTCGCTCCAGGCTTGTTTGCCAATACGGTTGCCTTTCCGTCTCCGCCGGCCCAGGGCATACGCGTGATTAGCCCACTCTTCAAGTGTCCACTTACCGGTGGCAAACTCCTCG
>DAOUER010000005.1:0-3490 GCA_034430375.1 Dehalococcoidales bacterium | reverse complement strand
CTTCCGGGAGGTATTCGACGGGTTGTGCCGCGACTATATCGGCCGACCGACCCCGCTCTATCGTGCCCGGGGACTTTCGTTAAAAATGGAGGGCGCTACCATTCTACTCAAGCGCGAAGACCTGGCCCATACCGGCGCTCATAAAATCAATAACGCCCTGGGACAGGGATTACTGGCCCGGCGTATGGGCAAGACGAGAATTATCGCTGAGACCGGCGCCGGACAGCACGGTGTCGCTACCGCTACGGTATGCGCCATGCTGGGAATCGAGTGCGTCGTTTACATGGGCACCGAGGACATCCGTCGCCAGGCCTCCAACGTCTACCGCATGAAGCTGATGGGAGCCGAGGTACGCCCGGTGGACTCCGGCAGCCGGACTCTAAAAGACGCTATCAACGAGTCTATCCGCGACTGGGTCACCAATGTCGGCAACACCTACTATTTACTGGGTTCGGTAGTGGGGCCGCATCCCTATCCTGTTATTGTCCGCGATTTTCAGTCGGTAATCGGGGAAGAAACCCGCGAACAGGTATTGAAGGATTACGGAAGACTACCGGATTATCTAGTGGCCTGTGTCGGCGGCGGCAGCAACAGCATCGGACTGTTCCATCCTTTCTACAACGATACTGAGGTCAAGTTCATCGGCGTTGAAGCCGGCGGCAGCGGCATCGATACCGGTCATCACTCGGCCACGCTCTGTACCGGGAAGGTCGGTGTCCTGCACGGCACCAAGTCCTATCTCATGGAAGACCGGCAGGGCCAGATAATGGAAACACACAGTATCGCCGCGGGGCTGGATTACCCGGGCGTAGGGCCGGAACACAGCTTTTATAAGGACAGCGGCCGGGCGACCTACTTATCCGTTACCGATGAACAGGCCCTGGAAGGTTTCAAACTGTTAAGCGAAACCGAGGGAATTATCCCGGCCCTGGAATCGGCCCACGCTATCTATTACGCCGCCGAACTCGCCAGGGATTTGAAACCGGACCGGATTATCATCGTTAATCTATCCGGCCGCGGTGATAAGGACCTGGATATTATCACCGGGCGACTGGAGACGGAGTCATGAGCCGGATAGCCTCCGTTTTCACGACAGGCCGTAAAGTCCTGATTGCCTATGTTACCGCCGGCTACCCGGATATTGCGGATACAGCGAAGATAGCCACCGTATTGGCCGAGAACGGCTGTGACATTATTGAACTGGGCATTCCCTTCTCCGACCCCCTGGCGGACGGCATTACTGTCCAGAGGGCCAGTTACCGGGCTCTACAGCGGGGCGTTACTCCGGAGGCCTGCCTGAAAATGGCCGCCGAAATCCGCGGGGAAATTTCCCAACCGCTGGTGTTTATGACTTATTACAACCCGGTGTATAATTACGGCCTCGAAGCTTTTTGCCAGAGTTCCGTGGCATCCGGCATTGATGGATTAATCATCCCGGACCTGCCGCCTGACGAAGGTGTTGAGCTAGAACAGATAGCCGCTAACCATAATCTCGATTTGATATACCTGCTGCCGCCCAATAGCTCCGACGAACGGATAACCCTGGTGGCGGAAAAATCACGGGGATTTATTTACCTGGTTTCCCTTACCGGAGTTACCGGAGCCAGAGACTCTCTACCCATGGGACTGGAGGAATTCGTCAGGCGGGTACGAGCTAAAACTAAAAGTCCTTTATGTGTGGGTTTCGGGGTATCGACGCCGGAACATGCCCGGCGTATCACCGCTATAGCCGACGGTGTTATCGTGGGGAGTCGCATCTTACAGCTTATTGAAGAAGACGCCACACTGAACTCGCTGGCTTCTTTCATATCGGATTTACGCACGGCTCTCGATTCAACAAACAACAGGGAGGGTAGATAACATGCCCGATACTTGAAAGAATATCTACATTAAAAAAGTCGCTCCCTTAACATATCAAAATAAAAGGAGGTAATTATGGAGAATTATAAGTTCTTGCTTGACGAAAAGGACCTGCCGACCCAGTGGTACAATATCCAGGCCGACCTGCCGGAACCTTTGCCGCCGTACCGGCACCCGGGCACCAAGGAGCTGTTAGGACCGACCGACCTGGCGCCCCTCTTCCCCATGGAGCTTATCAAGCAGGAGGTCAGCCAGGAGCGCTACATCGACATTCCGGATGAAGTGCGGAACATTCTCAAATTGTGGAGGCCGACCATAATGCACCGGGCACACCGGTTGGAGAAGGCGCTGGACACACCGGCTAAGATTTACTACAAATACGAAGGGACTAGCCCGCCCGGCAGCCACAAGCCCAATACCGCCGTTGCCCAGGCATATTATAATAAGATGGAAGGCACCAAACGCATCGCTACCGAGACCGGTGCCGGTCAGTGGGGAAGCTCCCTGGCTTTTGCCTGTAAACTCTTCGATATCGAATGCAAGGTCTACATGGTGAGGGTCAGCTACGACCAGAAGCCCTACCGCCGGATAATGATGGAGACCTGGGGTGCCACCTGCGTACCGAGTCCCAGCCCCGATACCAAGACCGGTCGGGATATGCTGGAACAGGACCCCGACTGCCCCGGCAGCCTTGGGCTGGCTATCAGCGAGGCTGTGGAAGATGCCGCCACCCGCGAGGATACCAAATACTCGCTGGGCAGTGTCCTCAACCACGTGCTGATGCACCAGACCATCATCGGACAAGAAGCTATAAAGCAGATGGAGATGGCGGGGGATTACCCAGATATCATCGTCGGCTGTGTGGGCGGCGGCTCCAACTTTGCCGGCATGTACCTGCCCTTTGTCAAAGAAAAGATTGCCGGCAAGAAACCCGACCTGCGCATCATCAACGTCGAGCCGGAGAGTTGTCCGACGCTGACCAAGGGTCTTTACGCATACGATTACGGTGACGAGGCCGGCATGGGGCCCATCGCCAAAATGTTCACGCTGGGGCATACCTTCATGCCGCCTCCCGTACACGCCGGGGGACTGCGCTATCACGGCATGGCACCGATTATCTGCCACCTGCACAAACTCGGTTTTGTTGAAGCCATGGCGGTTCCGCAACTGGCGACCTTCGAAGCGGGTATAACGTTTGCGCGTAACGAAGGTATCATCAGCGCTCCGGAGACCAACCACGCCATCAGGGTTACTATCGACGAAGCACTCAAGTGTAAAGAAGAAGGCAAGTCCAAGGTTATCCTGCTGGCGCACAGCGGACACGGACACTTCGATATGGCCGCTTACGAGGCCTATCTCTCCGGCAAGCTCACCGATTACGCCTATCCCGAAGACATGGTGAAAGAAGCTCTCAAGTTATTGCCGGAAATACCCGCCTAGATATACTGATTCATGGTACTATCAAAGTTAACCCCCTCTCGCCAGAATGCCGAGGGGGTTGACTTTTCTTCATATTATTTTAATAATTTAATTATAGAGTATGAATAGACAAGAACTATGATTAGAAATAACTTGAAAAAAGCGTTTGTTGTTTTCATTCTTATCCTCTCCGTTATGTCATTATCACTGT
>DAOUER010000004.1:0-6716 GCA_034430375.1 Dehalococcoidales bacterium | reverse complement strand
ACGGCGCCAATGAAGTGGTGCAGTTTGATTCGGCAGCCTATGATGCCGGTATCACCGATAAAGTAATTATTACCATCCCCAGGCTTGGTAAGGCCGCCCGGCAGTTCGCCGAATATCAGAAGATTAAAGTACTCGAAGCGAAAGACCTGATTGAATTCTCCGATATTATCCTGGAATCAAAGACCCATTCAACATCCGCGAAAAAGAATAAGGGAAATTAACCAGGTATCATGATAAAAAGCACTATCATCGGCGCGCTGATACTCGGTCTATTGGGCATGTTCTTGGTATTAATGCCTTCGAAGCCGTCCCTACTCGCCTACGGGGTTGGCGCCGGTAGCGCTTTATTCATTATTATTCATTTCGTCTTATCGGCAAATACGAGAAAAAACCGGATGGAAAGTGCCGCGTTCTTGATACCGGTAATAAGTCTGTCTTTACTCTTCATTTTACTCCCGGCTATTTTCGCGGCCGCCCTGTATTTATGGGGTATGCTTTCCGTTTCCACCTGGTTTCTTCTACTCAGTCTTACCATAATTTTCTATTATAACTTCCTGGCCGTCCCCCTGGCGATTTATCATAAACGCCGGGAGATGAAACTGGTATCTGATTTATATTCATTTCCGTCGATAAGTATCCTGGTCCCGGCGTACAATGAGGAAAAGGTCCTGCGCCGAGCGATTGAGACCGTCCTCGAAGCTGATTATCCCGGCAGCAAAGAGGTTATCGTTATCGATGACGGCTCTATCGATACGACTTACTCGATAGCTCAGGAGTATATCGATAAAGGCGTGAAGGTAATTCACCGACCCAATGGAGGCAAAGCGGTTGCCATAAACCATGGTTTCCGGTTCTCCCGGGGTGAAGTAATAATCATCGTTGACGCCGATAGCCTGGTTGGTAAAAATACGCTGGTGGAACTGGTAAAGCCTTTTAAAGACCCTGAGGTTGCCGCCGTAGCCGGCAATATCAAGGTCCTCAATCGTATGAACTGGTTAACACGATGCCAGGCACTGGAATATATCGCCAGCATCAATATCTACCGTCGCGCCCTGGATATTTTCGGCAGTGTCACCGTCGTCCCCGGTGCTCTGGGCGCTTACCGGCGCGAAGCCTTAGAAGGTAGCGGGGTGTATGATCCGGATACCCTGGTGGAAGACTTCGATGTAACCATGAAAACCCTTAAAACGGGAAAAGTAGTCCAGGCTAGCGACTCAGCTATCGCTTACACCGAAGCCCCGCAAACAGTCGGCGGCCTGGTCAAACAAAGATTGAGATGGTACCGGGGTAACTTCCAGTCCTTGTGGAAACACCGTGATATTGCATTCAATGCCAGATACGGCTTTTTGCAAAAGCTGGCTTTCCCCTTTTTAATAATATCAATGGTATTTATGCCATTTGCCGGTCTGGTAACCATATCGATGGCTTTGTTGACCATATTAAGCGGTTCCGGACTGATATTAGTACCGACTCTTTTGTTTTTCTCCGGACTTCAGTTTCTAATATGCTTGTTGGCCATTGAATTGGATGGAGAAGATAAAAAGTTAATCCTTTATGCGCCGCTGTTCGTTTTCGGCTACAAGCAGCTTTGTGATTTTGTGATGATAAAAGCATTACTGGATGTTCTTTTCCGTAGAGGACTGAAGTGGACAAGCGTAAAAAGGACCGGGGCAAAAGTATCGAAGAGCGCTTTAGCCTGATATCCCCGCGGTATCCGAATTAACAGGATATTAAGCCGGATTTATGAAAATGAAAAAGATATTTATTATCTCCTTTTTATTATTAGTTACGATAACGGGCTGCCAGGAAGCAGCCATCACTGAGACAAAACACGAGCCTATACCGCCAGATGCCAGGCTTGTCTGTCTGTTTTTTGACGATGGCTACCAGAACCAGTATGAGATGGCTTTACCGGTTCTGCTCGAGCATGATTTTAAGGCAACCTACGGTATAATATCCGGTGAAATCGGAGTAGGCAGCGGCCTCTGGCAATGCATGGGAGAAACAGAACTCAAAGAGCTGGCAGCTTATGGAATGGAAATTGCCTGCCATACGAAAACCCATCCTCACCTGGCAGATAACCTCACCGATGTACAACTGCGTGAAGAAATTATCGAATCGAAACAATACCTCGAGAGTTTGGGCTTTGAAATCAACACCATGGTCTATCCCTATTACGAATGGGATGACCGGGTCATCAAATACGTCATTGAAGCCGGTTATAGCTATGCCCGGGGTGGCTGGCCGGAAGAAGGGTCTTTTCGATTACCACTTTCAGATAACGGAGTTAAATATCACCTGCCATCCCGGCAAATAACCAACCAGGACATTGCGTTGTTTAAGTCATACCTGGATGAGCTTGACAGCGGTGATATTATCTGTCTGGTATACCATTTCATATCCGATACCGGCCCGGAAACGACCTCCACCCCGGTAGCGAATTTTCACGCGCAGATGTCTTATCTGAAAGAATCCGGATTCAGGGTGATTGCTCTGGCCGACCTGATGGAATAACATTTGAAACCTAGAATGTGAAGTGCACCACCAGGAAACCTATCAAAGAGGCTAAAGCTATCGGAGGCAAGGCCGGGACCGGTTTATCCTTGAGCCAGAAAAGCTGTACCAGGTAGGCGCCCATCAGGCCCACGAAAGCGAACGCCCCCACGATAATACCGCTGTTCAGGCCGGTCTGGTAAAGCACCGAGGCCGATAGCATCAGCGGTATACCGATATCGCCGCCGCCCAGTATGGAATACTCACGTTCGGCGGCTTTCTGTTTAGTTAACTCGCCTACTCTAACAGTACGCAGGCTTAACAGCCAGTCCCGGATACTCTTGGGAAAGATAAAAGCGGGTAGAGTATCGATATCGGACATCCTGTCAGCCATCCAGACCATGAAGCCGAACCGTACCGCCACCACGTCGTAAACGGCGATAATCAGCATGAAAATCACGAAGGTCAGCGGAGAGAACAGGTAGCCGAAGACCGCCGACGCCCCGGAAAGGGTCACCAGCAGCAGCAGGTCGTGCAGCCAGACCCTGGCCCAGAACAGCCAGGCAATCCCGCCGATAACCGCCAGGCTGATACCCAGGGCCATCGGCATGGTGAACCCGGTAACGATAAGCACTCCCCAAGCAAACATCAGGGAGAAAAGCACCCGGAAAACCACGCGCAGGGCGCTGAGCGGAATGAAGAACAGGACTACCGCCATGACGATTACCACACCGAAGAAATAGCCGACTATCGGTCCCAGGGAGACATCCGGGGAAGTGAACCCCTGTTCTTCAAAGTAGGTCTGCCCCCGGGGCGCCACGCTCAGGGTAAGCGCCAGTGCCAGCACCATGACGGTCCCGCTCCAGATAAAGGGATTAAGTTTTGATTTCATATAATGCTGTCCGTGATTTTTCCTTCATTATAGGGAAGCAGACCACACCAAGGCAATGCATCCGCCTCCTTGACACTCATTTATGACTATGCTACCTTTCAAGTAATGTGCGGGCGGGGACTACCGTCCGTAAGATATTTAAAGGGAGAACTCATATGGTACGCATGGAATCTTTAAGCGAACCGGAACAGAAATTACTGATGAGTCTGCCCTGCCCTTCTTTCGATACAAATCCCTGGGCCAGCGCTCCGGTATTAGAGGAAGCCCGAATTGCCATCATCACCACCGCGGGACTGCACACACGGAACGACCGACCCTTCCAGATTGACCCCAACGATTTCTACCGCGTTATCCCGGGTGATGTTCAGGCCAACGACCTGGTGATGTCTCACCTGGCGGCGAGTTTCGACCGCAGCGGTTACCAGCGCGACTGGAACGTGGTTTTCCCCCTCGATAGACTCCGGGAGATGGTGGCGGAAGGCATTATCGGCAGCCTGGCGGGATTTCATTACTCCGTGAGCGCCGTCCACACGAAGGAGGAATTTGATGCTCCGACCCGTGAAATCGCCCGACTGCTTAAAAAGGACAACGTTAACGCCGCCCTTTTACTCCCCGTCTGACCGGGCTGCACGTCCGCCGTTGGCGTACTGGCCCACTTTATCGAAGACGAAGGCGTACCGACCACCGGTATCAGCCTCATCCGGCCTCACACCGAGGCTATAAAACCGCCGCGCGCTCTCTGGGTGCCTTTCCAGCTCGGTCATCCCCTCGGCGCCCCTAACGAGCCGGAATTCCAAAAAAAGGTCCTGCTGGCCGTCCTGGGGCTTTTCAAAGCACCCTCAGGCCCGGTGCTGGAGGATTTTCCAGAAGACGAACCGGAGAACGACGAGATAATCGTGTTAGCCTGCCCGGTCAACTTTGCCCGCAGCGTTGATGAAGGTGAAGAAGCTGACGCAACGAAGATAGCCTTCCGCCGGGAGATGACCGCCATGCGTCCCTGGTACGACATGGCCCTGTCCCAACGGCAGCGCACCACCGTTGGCGCCGGCAACATCGAACTGGAAAAGCTGGGCGACTTTATCTACGCTTTCCTTGAGGGTGACACACCGGAAAATCCCCGCGATGACGTACCCCTGTCCAATACGCTGAAACTGGCCGTCGAAGACCTCAAATCATATTACGTCGAAGGGATTACGGCCCAACCGGGACAGGAGAAGGCGTCCAGCCAGGTGCTCCAGGACTGGTTCTGGGACGAGACGGTAGCCGGGAAAGTGCTTCTTGATTTAAAGAAGGTCTGCGAAGCCAGCGATGACAAGATGATGGCTTTCATCGGGAGTCATTTCATCGTGCCGGGAGACGTCGCCCGCCGGCAACCTTCCTGATAAGAGCGGTTTACCAGCTATAAATATTAGTCCCGTCTGCTTTCGGGTGATTAACTATACTCACCCCCTTTTCTCCACCCCGCTATATTTATTGTCCTAACCCGCCCTGCCCGATAAGGAAAAGAGGGGCTAACGCCCCTGTTAAACACCCCTGTTTTTACATCTATTATATATAATGTCATTCCCGCGTAAGCGGGAATCCAGAGGAGGTGTGGATACTTTTTACCGGATATGCCGCTGATGATACAGGGTGGCCTGTTGGGAAAAGATATCTCCGTCTGGGTGGCGGCGGTGGGTAATCATAGGCCATCCGCAGGATGATGCAGGGCGGTTTGGGTGGGAATAGATATTTTCGGGTGGGGAGGATTGGTTATTTTAAAATCGCTCCTACCTGACCTTAACCCTGCCGCCGCACTTGGTGCAGAGGACATCGGCATCCGGGAAATCGGGCGGGATTTTCCACTTGGTGCCGCAATCGCACTCAACGATACGGTACTTGTTCAGCCGCAGCATAGCGTCGCCTACTTCCCGCGTACGGGCCGTTTTTTCACCGGCTGTGGCAGTCGTCTTTATTTCCGGAGAAGCTTCCCTCAGCCCCACGGTGCCGGCTATGTATTGGGTTGAATCGGAGATAATACCCCTGCCCCCGGAACGGACCTGGCGGTAGGCCTTATCATAATCCGCGAAAGAAGCCCCGCCGGCCATCGACCGTAAAATTCGTACGCGTTCGGCTATCGGCGGATGGGTACTGGTAGCGTGGGAAAGGCTCATTCCTTTCTTAGGAAAAGGATTGTTGATATACATCGGGGCCGTAGCTTTATTGGCCGTCTTGAGTTGTATCGGAGAGCCGCCGATTTTTTCCAGGGCCGAAGCCAGTCCCTCGGGATACCGCGTATATAACGCCGAAGACGCATCGGCCAGGTATTCCCGCTTCCGGGAGATAGCATAATAAATCAGCTGGGCCAGGATGGGCGCCAGAATCAGGGCAACGATGCCCACGATGAGGATTATCAATTGCGCTTGTCCGCCACCCCCTGAAGACCTCCGGGAACGGCCCATCCCCCCGAAGATAAGCAGCCGGGACACATACCAGGCCAGTATCACGATAGTCCCCAGCATCACGGCAGTGAGTGCCATCAGCAGTACGTCGCGGTTCTTGATATGGGCCATTTCGTGGCCGATTACGCCCTGCAGTTCGTCCCGGTTGAGCTTTTCCAGCAGGCCGGTAGTTATCGCCACCGACGCCTTATTCGGGTCTCGTCCGGTGGCGAAGGCGTTGAGGGCTTTGTCATCGATGATATATATATCCGGCATCTTTTCCAGGCCGGAGGCGATTTTCATTTCCTCGACGACATTATAAAGTCGCGGGTAATCTTTAGGACCTATTTTTTTTGCGTGGGACAGGGAAAGCAGGATGCCGTCACCGCTGTAGAAAGCCACCAGGCTCATTACGAACCAGATAATCAGCGCGATGAACAGCCCGGCCAGGCCGCTTTCAAAGATATAAAAACCCAGGAAATAACCAATGGCCAGCAACATCACCGCCATGACGGTGACCAGTATGATAGACCTGGTCCTATTGGCTCGAATCTGTTCCCACATGATGATTCTCTATCCCTGCTCTAGGTGAAGCTTACTTTAGGGGCTTCCCTCTCTCCCGGGACCTCAATCTCGAAAAACTCTCCGAGCTTGAAGTTGAACAAGCCGGCAACGACATTAGATGGTACCATCTGTATTTTGTTATTAAATCTCAGTACCGAGTCGTTATAGTATTGCCGGGAAAAGCTTATTTTGTTTTCAGTGGAGGTAAGTTCTTCCTGCAAGGCCAGGAAGTTCTGGTTTGCTTTGAGGTCGGGGTAATTCTCGGCCACGGCAAACAACCGGCCTAACGCCGCACCCAGCATTCCTTCGGCTTTACCCCTTTCCCCCGCCCCGGCGTCCGATATCTG
>DAOUER010000003.1:0-2328 GCA_034430375.1 Dehalococcoidales bacterium | reverse complement strand
CTTCAGCGGCGTTGAGCATATAGGTAAACTCTTTCTCCTTAGCACGGAAGTTAAGGGGCATGTAAATGGCACCCATTTTGGCTACGGCGAAATAGGTCTCCACGCATTGATTGCAGTTCACCTGGATAAACCCGACGCGGTCACCGCGCTTAATGCCCATTTTCATCAGGCCGATAGATAGCCGGTTAACGCGTTGGTTGAGCTGGCTGAACGTGTACCTCTTGCCTTCAAAAACTATGGCCGTTTTATCCGGACATATAGCCGAAGCTATGTTTAAAAAATCAGTAGTATTCACGCAATACCTCCAAAAATGAAATAATGCCGCCATAATTCTAGCGCAGCGACGGGTATAAAATCAAACGGAAAAGCCTGACGACTAGCCCAAAGACACTTTCACCTTCTCTACTACCGTCGTCATCGTTTCGCCGGCTTTGGCATGGATAACCACCGATGCCTGGTGGTCCATGGGGGTGTTGCTGAGGTTGATAATTACCAGTTCGGCGCCGGAACGGACAGCGTACTGCGGCATCAGCGCCGCCGGGTAGACGGTAAGGGTAGAACCGATAACAATGAAAACATCTGCCGCCAGGGCGTGCCGACCCGCTTCCTGTAAAACATCGACGGGAAGCTGCTCCTCGAACATGACGATATCCGGCTTGAGCATGCCGCGGCAGGCGGTACAGTCCGGAATTTCTTCGCCCTGTTCCAGGCGCTGCTTGATTTCATTAAAAGGATAACGCCGGCCGCATTTCAGGCACCGGGCCCATTTCATATTGCCGTGCAGCTCAAACACCATCTCATCCGGCACACCCGCCTTCTGGTGGAGGTTATCTATATTCTGGGTGATAACACAGTCCAGCTTTCTCATATCAAATAGTTCAGCGATAGCGATATGGGCGGCGTTGGGCACGGCTTTATCGGAGAGCAACCCCTCCCGAAAGATATACCATTGTTTTCGTCTGGAATCTTCGCTGGACACAAACTTGCTGTAAGTAAAATCATCGGGGTCGAACCGGTCCCAGATACCGCCGGGACTGCGGAAATCGGGAATGCCCGACTCCGTACTGATGCCGGCGCCGGTAAAGATGACCAGATTTTTACTGCGGAGAATCAGTTCCGCGACCTCATACGTTAAAGTTTCCGTATCCCGATTAGCCATGTTCCCCTGCCCGATCAGTTATTAACCGGCGATACAGATTTTTTTCGAGTTCCAGTCCGGCTACCAGGGTAAGGTCAATGCCGCGGGTAACCGCCTGCTTGGCCAGCCGTACCGCCATCGCATCGCAGGATTTTATCGTGTCGGCTAACTTTTCGGCTTCCGATAGCAGGTTCTGACGCGGTAGAATACGGTTTACCAGCTTTATTTTATAGGCTTCTTCAGCCGTGAGCCACCGACCGCTCATTAACATATCCAATGCCGCGGCTACCCCAACCGTCCGTGGTAATGTCTGGCTGCCGCCAGCGGCCGGGATAATGCCCAGGCCCGGCTCCGGCAGTCCGAAACGGGCATCCTCCGAGGCCAGCCGGATATCGCAGCAGAGCGCCATTTCTATCCCCGAGCCCAGCACATAGCCATGCAGGGCGGCGATGAAAGGCTTATCTATACCCAGGAAACACTCCCAGACATTTCTCTCGAAGCGTACCTGCCGGGCAATGACGGGAGAAGGGGCGGTGAGAAATTCGGTGAGGTCAGCGCCGGCACAGAACGCCTTTTCCCCGGCCCCTTTGAGGATTACTACCTCTATGTCAGGATCGTCGCGGACGGCGCCCAGCACCTCGAACAATTCATCCCGCATCCTGATGTTGTAAGCGTTCAGAGCTTCAGGACGATTGAGGGTAATATACCCGGTGCCGTTGTGTTTTTCGTAATTAAGGACTTCGAAGGTACTCATTGATTGTAGCTAACTCACCCCCGTATTTACCTACTCGCCCTTAAAACCGGGAGCCCTCTTCTCGCGGAATGCCTCTACACCCTCGGTGCGGTCGGCGGTGGTATGGAGCAAGAAGTAAAGGTCGGCTTCAAGGCGTAATCCCTGCTCCAAGGTCATGTCCATGCCTTTATTTACCGCTTCTTTGAGGTATTTGATAGCAACAGGGCCTTTTCCGGCGATTGTTTCCGCCACTGTTTGAACTTCACCGTCCAGTTCGTTCGGAGGGACTATCTGACTGACCAATCCTATTTCGAGGGCTTCAGCGGCGGTTATTGTCGCGGCGGTAAGCAGCATCTCCAGTGCTTTCGCCCTTCCCACGATACGCGGCAAACGCTGGGTGCCGCCGTCGCCGGGAATACTGCCCCCGGCCACCTGCGGTAAGGCAAAGTTAGCGTTC
>DAOUER010000002.1:0-2866 GCA_034430375.1 Dehalococcoidales bacterium | reverse complement strand
AGATTGGGGCTACAGTCTTGAGCCAGTCTCATTAACCGAGGAAGAGGTCAAGCAATATTACTTCGGATTTTCCAACGAAATCTTATGGCCACTCTTTCATGACCTCCAAACACGCTGTAACTTCGATCCAGCCTATTGGAATGCGTACCAGGCGGTCAATCGCAAATTTGCGAAGGTGATAGCAGAGAACGCCGGAACGGAAGACTACATATGGGTCCATGATTATCAGCTGATACTTGTCGCCAAGGAGTTACGCAGCATGGGTGTGGAGAACAAGGTCGGATTCTTTCTTCACACTCCTTTTCCCGCACTGGATATCTTTATGAAACTTCCCTGGCGGACGCAGATTCTAGAAGCTTTGCTGGATTATGATGTAGTCGGCTTTCAGACTCGACGTGATAGAAACAATTTCGTCTATTGTATTGAGACTATGCTCAAGGGCCTTCAAGTCGATGCTAGAAAACAAGTATCCACGATGACAACTCCGAGACGAGAAATTGGGATTGGCAGTTTCCCAATTAGCATAGATTTCAACGACTTTGCTAGACAGGCAAAATCACCAATTGTAGCGGGGGCTGCCAGACAATTGCGTGAGGCTATACCGAACCAACAGATAGTCCTTGGTGTGGATCGGCTGGATTACTCCAAGGGAATACCGGAGAAATTGAAGGCGTTTAGGAATGCTCTGGAGCGCTTTGATGAACTACGCGGCAAGATAACACTGGTTCAAATTGTCGTTCCTAGCCGAGAGGATATTCCCGAGTACCAGACGCTCAGATCTGAGATTGAGGGATTGGTCAGCGAGATTAATGGGATATTCACACAACCTGGGTGGATACCAGTCCACTACATGTTCCGTAGTATGGAACGAACCGAACTCCTCGCATACTACCGTGCTGCCGACATTGCTCTAATCACCTCCTTAAAGGACGGAATGAACTTGGTCGCTAAGGAGTATTGTGCAGCCAACATAGATAAGAGCGGGGTATTAGTGCTCAGCGAGTTTGCCGGTGCAGCCGCCCAGTTGCGTATGAGTTCTCTACTAGTCAATCCGTATGACATCGAAGGCGTAGCCGAGGCAATCTACCAGGCATATGATATGAGTATGGACGAACGGCGATGGCGAATGCATAGACTTCGCAAATCTGTGGCGAGACGTGATGTCTTTTGGTGGGCGGACTCCTTCTTACAGGCTGCTACTGCTCGACAGCAGACAACTTAGGGCTCCAGAGCTGCTCATTCCAGTTTCAACGGTTTCTACAGTGATCCACGGCTTCCATTGCGATTTAGACTTTACTATCCGTAGGCATCACCCAGGTAAACATCAAGCCATTTTCGTGTAACAACGCATGTTGACTCATCAGGTCTATAGTCTAATCCATAGTGTCCATCGATCTAACATCACTCCCGTAAAGATGGAGAGAGGGAGAACCAGGGGGTAGGCGTTATGGGAGAGTGGCGTACTTCTTCCGATACCTGTGTATATTGCCGCTGGCTTTGCTAACAGGTACCTAGCGTGGTTCTGTACCTATTAGTGACCGGGAGGCTGGCTTATACATTCGGTCGGTGTATTCCTTGAGCATCCGCCGCGCACAAAAAGCGGGTATGATAGAGCGAATTGACTCCTTGACACAGTGTATCCAGCCTTTGGGCACACCGTTTAGATCTCGAGAGTAGTAGAGGGGTACGATTTCTTCTTCTAGGATTCGGTAGAATGCCCCGGCATCCACCCCGTCTTCATCGCTTGGCTTAGATGTGTCAATATTGTCACCAAGTACCCAGCCATTAGAGCCGTTGAATCCCTCGTACCACCAGCCATCAGGTACGCTCAAATTAAGCACACCGTTTAACGCTGCCTTCATGCCACTGGTTCCACAGGCTTCACGTAACGTGCGTGGAGTATTTAGCCAAACATCTACTCCTTGAACCAGATAGTGGGCCATGTGCATGTCATAGTCTTCAACAAAGGCTATTCGACCTTGTAAATCCCTGTCAGTAGCCAGGGTATAAACCTGATGGAGAAGTTGCTTAGATGGGAAATCAGCAGGGTGAGATTTACCAGCGAATATAATCTGAACAGGATATAGTTCGTTGTTAAGCAGACGCTTTAACCGTTCAATGTCCCGAAAGACTAATGTTGGCCGTTTGTATTCTGTGAAACGGCGGACAAAGCCGATAGTCAGTAACTCGGGGTCGAGCAGCACACCCAGCGCCAGGATCTGTTTCCAGGGCACATTATCTTTCAACCATCGACTTCGCATACGCTCACGAATAGCACGCACCATTTTGCGCTTCAATTGCTGGCGAACTGCCCAGAGCTCACTGTCGGGGATATCGGAGGCACGTTCCCATAGTCTAATGTCATCGTGTTCCGCTATCCATTCTCTGTTCAAATACCTCTCGTAGAGCGAGCGTAGTTCTGGAGCAACCCATGTTGGTACGTGTATCCCATTGGTGATATGTGATATGGGCACTTGCTCTTCTGGAATCTGTGGCCAAAGCACATGCCACATCCGCTGGGTAACCTTTTCGTGAAGCTGGCTCACAGCACAGCGCTGGTTAGCCATTCTCAAAGCGAGCGCTGTCATATCGAAGTTTGAGGCTCCGGAGTCAGCTCGACCTCCAAGCTGCAAGAATGTCTCCCGATCGATGCTCATGGATTCCCAGTAACCTTTTAAGTACTTCTCCACCAATTCTACTGGGAAAACATCGTGACCGGCTGACACCGGCGTATGGGTAGTAAAGACGGTCGTTGCCCGCACCCGGTTCATGGCTTCAGCAAAAGAGGCTCCTTTTGTCATCTCTTCAAGAGTGCGCTCTATCATCATAAAAGCGGCGTGCCCCTCGTTAGCGTGCCAGACAGAAG
>DAOUER010000001.1:0-80429 GCA_034430375.1 Dehalococcoidales bacterium | reverse complement strand
AGACCTACAAGTCGAGCAGGTGCGAAAGCAGGGCAAAGTGATCCTACGGTTCCGAGTGGAAGGGCCGTGGCTTAACGGATAAAAGCTACCCCGGGGATAACAGGCTTATCTTGCCCAAGAGTTCACATCGACGGCAAGGTTTGGCACCTCGATGTCGGCTCATCGCATCCTGGGGCTGGAGCAGGTCCCAAGGGTCCGGCTGTTCGCCGGTTAAAGCGGTACGCGAGCTGGGTTCAGACCGTCGTGAGACAGGTCGGTCTCTATCCGTCGTGGGCGCCTGGAGATTTGAGGAGAGCTCTCCTTAGTACGAGAGGACCGGGAGGGACAGACCTCTGGTGTGCCAGTTGTTCTGCCAAGGGCATTGCTGGGTAGCTACGTCTGGAAGGGATAAGCGCTGAAAGCATCTAAGTGCGAAGCCCACTCCAAGATAAGATCTCCCATCCTTCTCCTTCGGGAGGAGGGGTAAGACCGCAAGTAGACTACTTGTTTGATAGGCGGCGTGTGTAAGTGCAGTAATGTATTTAGCTAAGCCGTACTAATGGTCGAGGACTTGACCTGTTTCAGGATTGGTATTAGAGAATTTTTTAAAGGGGCGTGTAAAAGCGCCTCTTTTTTATTTGGTGCCGGTAATTTCCCTGAAATTATCTCCGTTTATTTTATCCATCTCTGTCTCTTTTATGGGTAACCGGAGTACGGAATTCAGTACCCGACTGTAATCATGGGAACCGTCGGCGCCTGGGTAACCGTAAGGACTATCGCTTCCATAGAGGCATTTCCCCGGTCCTAATTTATTCACAGCCTGAGCTAGTATCGACGAGTCAAGCAACGAACAGGAAAGGTCAACGTAAACGTTCTTCTTTTTTCCGGCATAATCCCAGAGGTCTCTAAAGAAAGGCAATCCGGCATGGGCATAAATAATCTTTAGCCTCGGGTGTCTCTCGGGCAGGTACGAATAGTCACCGCGTGCCTGGTCGGCCCCTAAATGCATGAGAATCGGCCAGTTCTTCTCGACACAATACGCAGCGACTTCATCAAGCGCCGATATAGAGTGGCGGTACATAAAGGGATGCGTCTTGACTCCAATCCAACCGGCTTCCTTCGCCCGTTTCTCGACCTCTATAATCGGATTGGAAACATTAGGATTGACTGCTATCCAGCCCAGGAATTTATCCGGATAAGCCTTAATTATCCGCGCTGTATTCTCATTATCGGGGCTATCATAAATAGGATAACTCCTGGCTCCTATCCTGTATTTACCATCGCGACTCACCAGTACCTTGTATAAATTCAAACCTATTTTCTGCCATCTACTGTTGCAGGCTCTTTGAAATGGGCTTGTCGATTTCTTAGCAAACCAATCGATTTTAAAGGGAGTATTTAACGGTGGCATGAGAGCAACACGGTCGATACCATACTGATCCATGTGTCCGAGTAGCTTATCCACTGTTTCCATACGCTCTTCAAGATGATAGTGGGCATCAATAATCATATCTTGTCCACCTCCCGTTACGGTGTAAAAAGTGGTATTTACACCGTTCAGCCCATAGTGTATGAGCATATTCTGCGTATGTCAAGGCTTTTCTATCTCATCTTTTCCCACCCTGCCCCCCTCGAGGAAAATCCCTCTCTAACTCTCCCCTTACGAAGGGGAGAGGATGACTGTACAAACCATATATCTTAGTTATAAGCTAGTCTTTCCCTCCTTCGTAAGGAGGGACTAAGGGAGAATTATATAAACCTCCCCCTCCTTTCCTAAAGGAGGGGGACCGAGGGGGAGGATTCTTTTAAAACAAATTCCCCCTCTCCTTTGAGGGAGAGGGGGATACAGGGGGTGAGGTTAACTCAAAACGGGATTCCTCTACAAGCTCAGAATGATAGCCTATTATGGTATCATTAAAAAGCGGAGGTACCCCATGAAAAATGTATTTAGATGGTTAATTCTCATCACCCTTATAGCCTGGAGTCTTTCAATGTTATCCTGTCAGCCGGGCGGGCCGGAGACGGTATTGCTGCAGGGCGCGGTGACGATAGGGCCTATCCAGCCAGTGGAGCAACCGGGCGGGAACCCTCCCGTACCACCGGAGGTGTTTTCATCACGATATCTGATAATTTATGATGAATCCGGTAAAAGGCTGGTGCGGGAGGTCTACTTTACCCAGATAGGCCAGAGCGCCATGGGTTACTACACCACCCAGATAGCGCCGGGGACTTACGTAATAGATATTAACCGGGGTGGGATAGATAGTGCCGAAGGCTTGCCGGTAACGATAACGGTGGTGGCGGATGAGACGGTGACGATTGATGTGGATATAGATACGGGGATAAGGTGATGGATTATGAGGACTTGACCTGGTTTGGGGTTGGTGTTAGATAAGAAAAAGTCTACGGCGGTTTGGTCTGCGTATGGAACGCCGCGTCGTAGCAAACCAGCCTCTTCATCTGTCTGTCATTCTCCGGCTTGACTGCAGAATCCAGCCACCTATGTTCCTCCCCTATTATGTGTTTACAAATAATAAAAATATTGTTAATATTGTAAGCACTGAATATAAATAGCGAATAAATAAATCAAGGAGGAGGAAAAAATGAAGGAGAAAAAGGATATCCCCTTCAAACAATGGAATGAGAGTGGACTATGTGATGTGTGCAATCAGCCTTTAACCAGTATAAAAGCCTATGCGGTGCCGGTGGATACCTTCTATGGGTCGAAGAAATACAGTAAACATGTCGCTAAATTATACAGCTCGATGGGAACGCTCGAGATGTTAGGCGGTATAGATGCAGTAATGTTAAGTAATAAATCAAGAGATAAATCAACTCATTCGGCTGTATGTTCAGATTGCATCCACATGTTCATGTAATAGAGTTATCTTTCTTCTGGCGAATACCCCCAACACCACGTATGGTGAATTCATCAAAAGGTAGTCGCAGAATAAGGTTATTTTGTACACATAGGCATTAAAAACTTGTGGATGCACTCAAGTCAATCCCCAAGATAGAAACTTATGATCACCCGCTTTGTATCCTCTTCTTACTCATGCGCTCTTTCCAAAGTCTATTAATCCTAGCCCCTCTATCCCCCTCCCTTTTTAGAGAGAAGGGAAGGCGTAACTTCTTCCGTCCAGTCTCTCCCTTTCGTAAAGGGAGAGTGAGAGGGATTTAAGCAGGGAGAATAGCCCGTGTAGAGGGGCGTCAGCCCCTCTTTCTTTTTCTTCCCCCTCTCCTGCGGGACGCCTTGCCAGGAGAGGGGGACACAGGGGGTGAGGTAGAAAACAAATACCCCCTTTTCATTCTCCTAATTGACAGCCATAAGACCAGCCGTTTAGAATTAATTATAAGGCATAACGGGAGACAGCAAATGACCGAAGGCGCCAAGGAAACCAGTGAAAAGAAGAAAACCAGAGCCAAGACCGCCGGGGGGCTACTCATCCCGGCTGGTTTATTCATCGGGATGGGCATCGGCTGGGCAATGGGTCACATGGTACAGGGGCTTTTCATCGGGCTGGGAGCGGGCTTTCTGGCTTACGCGATAGTTGTACTGACGGCGCGCGATTGAGTGAGCAGGTTTAACCAGCTTTTTTACCCCGGAACAGTGCATAGGTAAAAAATGCGTAGTAGTCCGGCAGATTCAGTATAAAATCCGGCGACTCCGGCCGGCAAAGTCGCTCAAATTCAGCCAGGTCTTCCGGTAAAAGCTCGGAATCTACATTCGGCCAGCGCATATCAATTAGTTCCTTCAAGGCCTGGCGTACATCATCGTCCAGAGGGGCACAAAAGCTGCCGGTAAAAGCCTGCGCCCCGGTCTCCTTAAGCCCCAGTTGGTGAAACCATCCCAACGCCCGAGAGAAGTGCAATGCCGGATTCTTCCCCTGTACAAAAGGTGCGATACCGGCCGCAGTTGCTCCCAGGCGGGCTTCCAGCCGGGGATAGCCGGGAAGCAGCTTTTCCGAGGACCAGGCCGCGATGGCAACAATGCCGCCCGGCTTCACTACCCGGACTAGCTCTTTTAACAGTGCCGGAGTATCCCAGGGACCGTACCCCACGCAGTCAGTACTCCATACCCAGTCGAAGATATTATTATCAAAGGGCAGACTGGCAATATCCCCTTCCCGGAAAGAAATCCGTCCGGAAAGACCGGCAGCTTTCACCATCTCCCGGCCGTAATCAAGCATCTCTGCGGATATATCCAGTCCGGTGACATGCCCGGCCGGTCCCACTACCCCGGCTAACAGCAGGGATTGCAGACCGACCCCGCAGCCGGCATCTAAGCCGCTACTACCCGCGGGAAGTCGCAGCGCCCGAACCATTTCACGAAGAACCGGCTCTCTCAGCGAATTAGATACCTTTAGTCTTTGTATATAACAATCAGCATCCATTAGCTTTCCTCGAAAACGAGGACGTTTTCACCGCTGTATATCGTCAGGGTACCATCCTCAATCTCGTAACTGTCGGCAGCCAGCAGGATATCCAGGTATTCGCTCTCCTGCTGCCCTGTTTCCTCCCCGCACCACATTTCGGTAACGGCGAACGGTCCCTCCATAATCAAATCATTTCCATCCACCTCGTAAGCGCCGAAAAACGTGTTACAACCACCGCTGCCGCGGAGTTCTCTGGTTTCGCTGTTGAACCGGGCGGTCGGTTCGGTATCCGGCAGGACGGTATTCATGTTTGCTGGCTGACCATAAGCGGTCAGTTTCCACCCTATATCCTCAATCGGCGCCACGCCCTGGCAGCCGGCCAGCAAAATGGTCAGTGAGATAAGTGAGACAATCATAATCCCGATAATATAAGATTTCATTTCGTTTCCCCCTGTCCTTCTATAAATTCTACCACAATTCAGCTTCTCTCAACTCTCCCATCCATTTAACCTTTTATTCCTGATTATGCTATAATTCTGACATAAATTACCGTCTGGAGTACGGGTTACTTTTTCTATGTCCAAAGAGACGATAGCTGAAATCATAAAATCGGCCATCCTGGAAGCCCAGAATGCCGGTAAACTCCCTGCGGTTACCCTGCCGGAGATAGTCATCGAACGACCGCAAAATCCGGAGCATGGTGACTACGCTTCCAGTATATCCCTCAAGCTGGCCCGGGCGGTCGGCACCAGCCCCATGAATATCGCCGGTGATATCGCGGCCTTTATCAAACCGTCACCCGAAATCAGCGATGTTTCCGTGGCCGCCCCGGGATTTATCAATTTCAACCTGAACAGCCAGTGGCTGAGCAACCAGGTGGATTCGATACTGGCAAGCGGCCAGAAATACGGGAATATTGATGTCGGCAGCGGCAAACGCATCCAGATAGAATTCGTCAGCATTAATCCCACCGGGCCCCTGCACGTCGGGCACGGTAGAGGCGCTATCCTCGGCAGCACTCTCTGCAATGTTATGAGCTCCGGCGGCTATGAAGTAGTCAAGGAATATTACTTTAACGACGCCGGCAGCCAGATGGACTCTTTCCGCCATTCATTGTACTCCCGATATCTGCAGGGCCTCGGCCAGGAAGTAGAAATGCCCGTCGAAGGTTATATGGGGCGTTACCTGGTCGACCTCGCCGCCGAGATAATCGGTGAGGAAGGCGACCGCTTCCTGAAGATGCCGGAGACGGAGGGCATCGAAGATCTGGGTAAACTGGGGCTGGCTAAAATCCTCAGTGGCACGAAGGAAGACCTGGCCCGGCTACGCGTGGAATTCGACGAGTGGTTCAGCGAGAAAGCCCTTTACTCGAACGGCCAGTTCGATAAGGTAATGAAATTGCTCCGCGATAACGGCTACATCGCCGAAAAAGAAGGCGCCACCTGGTTCGTCTCCACGGCCCTGGGCGAAGACAAGGATAACGTCGTCGTCCGCGGCAACGGCTCCCCTACCTACTTCGCGGCGGATATCGCCTATCATTATAACAAGTTCATCGAGCGCAAGTTCGATGAAGTTATCAATATCTGGGGCGCCGACCACATGGGGCATGTTTCCCGTCTGAAGGCGGTGGTCGGGGCACTGGGGATAGACCCCGACCGACTCCAAATAATCGTCCACCAGATGGTCACCCTGCGCCGCGGCGGCGAGATTGTGAAGATTTCCAAGCGCAGCGGGGATATCATCACCCTCAGGGAACTCGTCGAGGAAGTCGGCGTTGATGCCTGCCGCTTTTTCTTCCTCTGCCGCACTGCCGACAGCCAGATGGACTTTGACCTGGAACTGGCGAAAAAGCATTCGGCGGACAATCCGGTCTATTACGTACAGTACGCCCACGCCCGCATTGCCAGTATCCTCCGTTTGGCCGATGAAAAAGGCGTTTCCAGCGAGGGCGGCGACGTATCCCTGCTGACCTCGGAACCGGAGCTTATCCTCATCCGCAAGATGCTACTTCTGCCGGAAATGGTGGAACTGATATGCGACTCCCTGGAACCACATCACCTGACTTATTACGCCCAGGACCTGGCCACCGTATTTCACAGTTTCTATAAGCAGTGCCGGGTTGTCTCATCTAATGTCGAATTAACCAAAGCCCGGTTAAAGCTGGTAAAGGCCGCCAAGCTGGTGCTGGGCAGAACGCTAAACCTGATGGGAATGGACGCCCCCGAAAAAATGTAAGTATAGAGCGAGGACTAATGAAAAAACGCGTATTTTCCGGAATCAAACCCAGCGGGAGCCCGCAGCTCGGGAACTACCTGGGCGCTATCCGCCGCTGGGCCGCCGACCAGGACAAGTACGACAATATATTCTGCGTGGTGGACCTGCACGCCATCACTGAATACGTAGAACCCACCGAACTCAAGCAATACATCCGCGAGCAGACCGGCATGCTTATCGCTTCCGGTATCGACCCGGAGCAATCGATTCTTTTCCAGCAGTCACATGTCCATGAACACAGCGAACTTGCCTGGCTTCTCAATTGCTATATCCCGATGGGCTGGATGCAGCGTATGACCCAGTACAAGGAAAAAGTCGAGCAGCAGAAGGAACAGGTCAGCGTAGGGGTATTCGATTATCCTTCGCTGATGGCGGCCGATATCCTGCTTTACGATACCGACGAGGTACCGGTTGGCGACGACCAGAAACAACACGTCGAGATTACACGGGATGTCGCCCAGCGTTTCAACCACATCTATGGAGAGACATTCAAGGTTCCGGAGCCGGTTATCGGCGAAGTGGGCGCCCGTATCATGGGACTGGAAGACCCCACCAGGAAAATGAGTAAAAGCGAGGGTAATGAAGGCCAGTCCATCGGCATGCTGGATTCTCCGGATGTCATCCGCCGGAAAATTATGCGGGCAACGACGGACTCACAGCGCGACATCGTCTTCGATGAGTCACGCCCCGGTATCTTCAACCTGCTGACCATCTACCAGACCATCACCGGCGAAAGCCGGAAGGACATTGAGTCCCGCTTCCGGGACAAGGGCTACGGAGACCTCAAGAAAGCCCTCGGGGAGGTGACCGTGGAGGCCTTACGCCCGGTACAGGAACGCTATAGAGAAATTACTGCCGATCCCAGCTACCTAGATAGCATTCTTAAAAACGGGGCGGCCAAAGCCCGTCCTATGGCTGAGAAAAAGCTGGCTCAGGTCCGGGAGAGAATAGGGCTGGGATAACCGACAACCTGCTTCCCGTCATTGTGATATTTGTCGCTTCAACATTCTTTGTTTGAGTAGTATATTATTATTGTGAATATACGCAGGGGAGGGGAACTATGAACGCAGCGAACCGTCCCGCCGGACTGACCGCGGTGGTGGAAGAAGGCCCGTATTACAAGGCAGGTTCCCCGGAACGCCGCAGCATAGCTGCGCCGGGCACGCCGGGAATACCGCTGGTTCTGGAAGGTCGGGTGCTGGATACCGAAGGCCGCCCCGTCGCTAATGCCTGGCTGGACTTCTGGCACGCCGACGGCAACGGCATCTATGATAACGAGGGCTATAACCTCCGGGGTTACCAGTATTCCGATGAAAACGGCCACTATCGACTGGAAACGGTCAGGCCACGGGAATACCAGGCACGCGCGGCCCATGTGCATGCCAAGGTACGGGCTACCAAAAATTCACCGGTGCTGACCACCCAGCTCTTTTTCCCCGGTGAAAGACGTAACGCCACCGACCCTATTTTCGAAGAGAAAACCCTGATGAATGTCGCCGAAATGGCAGACCCCCAGAAAGCTATTTTTGATTTCGTGGTGGAGGCAGAATAGCAACCACTCAATTTACAGGTCAAGTTGCTAAAGCCGCGAGGGTGGGCCCGGGTGGGAAGTAAAAGTATGGAGTTGGGGGGATAATCGCTACCCTACTTCCGGTGTTTCTTCACAAACCGCTTCATCCTCGTCAGGGCTTCTTCTATCTCGGCTAAAGACGTGGCGTAGCAGCAGCGCACGTACCCTTCACCGCACTCCCCGAAAGCCGAACCGGGTACCACCGCTACCTTCTCCTCGATGAGAAGCTTCTCGGAAAATTCTTCCGACGTCATGCCGGTAACAGCTATCGACGGGAAAGCGTAAAAAGCCCCTTTTGGCTCGAAACAGCTCAAGCCGATATCGCACAATCCCTTAACGATTACCAGGCGTCTCCGGTTATAGTTCTCAACCATCTCCAGCACACTGGACTCGCCGGATTTCAGCGCCTCGATGGCGGCTACTTGGGCCATGGTCGGCGCGCTCATGATTGTGTACTGGTGTATCTTGGTCATGGCCGCGATAATCTCCTTGGGAGCCGCCGCGTAGCCGATACGCCATCCGGTCATGGCGTAAGCCTTGGAGAATCCGCCCAGTAGGACGGCGTTGTCTTTCATTCCGCGAATGCTGGTGAAACAGATATGCTCTCCCCCGTACACCAGCCGTGCGTAAATTTCATCGGATACTACCATCACCTGGTGACGACGTGCAATCTCGGCAATAGCCAAGAGCTTTTCTTTATGCATTACCGCTCCTGTAGGATTGGCCGGATACCCAATTAAAATCGCTTTGGTTTTCGGTGTGATTCTGGCCTCTATATCCCGCGGTTCAACCTCGAAGTTATTTTCTTCGGTGGTCGGCACTTTCACCGGTTCACCACCGGCCAGGATAACGCAGGAATCGTAGGCAACGTAGTGGGGGTCGGGCATGATAACCTCGTCACCCGGATTTAATATCGCCCGCATCGCCAGGTCGAGCGCCTCACTCACTCCTACAGTCATGAGAATTTCCCCGAGCGGCTCGTATTTTACGCCGTAGGTCGATTCCAGATATCTGGCCGTTTCCTCCCGCAGCTCTACCATACCGGAGTTAGAGGTATACATGGTATACCCCTTCTCCAGAGACCTCACAGCAGCCTCGCTGATATGCCAGGGAGTAGCGTAGTCGGGCTCGCCCACTCCCAGCGATATTACCCCGTCCATGGACTGTAGCAAGTCGAAGAACTTGCGTATCCCCGAAGGCGAGAGCCGGTTCACACTATCAGAAATCAGTTTATCTTTTTTCCGACCTTGTCTTTTATCATTCATACGAACAATACCCTTAGTGTTTTCTTAGCTAGGCGACTTACAGGATAACCGGCTGCCTTTTAACGCCCTCTCCGCCCTCGAGCAGTTCACCGTCTTCCTTATAGCGCTTCAACATAAAATGTGTTTCCGTCCCTTCCACACCGTCGATATGCGCCAGGTTCTGCGATACGAAGTCGGCCACCGTGCGCTCGGACTTACCGATTACCACCAGCAGCAGGTCATAGTTTCCGGAGGCGAGGTAAACCGATCTTACCTGGGCAAACTGGGCGATGCGCCCGGCTATAGAATCGAATCCCGCTTCCGGTTCCGGTTTGACCTTTACCTCTATCAGCGCCCAGACCTGCTCATCTTCGATACGTTCCCAGTTGACCACGGCTTTATATTTCAGGATGATGCGGTCTTTTTCTGCCTGTTTAATCGTCCTGGTAACCTCGGCGGCGGGGGAACCCGTCATGGTGGCTATCTGTTTGGCGGTAGTGTGGGCGTCGTTTTCCAGCACCTTTAGAATATCTTTTAGCATCTCCTTACCTCCTCACCCGCTTATTTACCACCGCTTTGATTGTCTCATTATAGCATAGCGGGAGAGGCTTGAGTAGCCCTTTTATGGTAAGTAATCCGGTATACGGATCAGATTACTTTCCCCTCGTTCCTGGCTTTCTTATCAAGGAGAGTGCCAATAAGTAACCCCAGTCCCGCCCCGATACCGATACCTGCGCCCGGGCTGTCCAGCACCGCGCCGAGCGCTGCCCCGATTCCTCCGCCGATAGCCAGCCCGATGCCGATGCCGAGACCGGTATAATGCCCCTTGTCTACCAGGTTATGGGCCTTTTTCAGGTGTTCCGTCAGCTTTACGACAGCCTGCAGGTGTTTCTTGAGTTTTTCCCGGTCGGGCATCTGGGTTATCAGGTTCAGTTCCCGTACCATCTGGCTGATTTCCGACTGATAAGCCTGGCATTCGGCGCAGATTGAGGAAAATTCATCGACTCTTTTAGCAATACGTAATATCTGGTCGAGTCGGTATTTCTTGGCGTCTTTCGACCCCAGGGTAATCTGATACCCGCTAATTTCACTAGCAATACGGTTGTACCACTGGCTGCCGACTTCCATTATCACTTAAGCCACCCCTCCCCTTTTATAGTTATCTTTTCCCACCCGGCCACCCTCGCGGCATCTGCCTGATAGACCGGGGGATTGCCCCACCTCACCTTATTTCCCCAAAGATAAAAGACCTATAGTCCTAATATTTGCTTCTTCTTAAGAGTAAACTCTTCTTTTGTGATTATTCCTTTATCTCTGAGTGATGCTAACTTCTCTAAATCATCAAGACCCGATGATTCCTTGCTATCTGAACTACCAGAAGCTATTATTTGGTCAAGTTTCTCTTTAAGAGCTATAAAATCTCTCTGCTGACGAGGATTGAATATAATAGTATTTTCATCTTGAGTAGCAGAAAATAACCCTTTTTTATTCTCTTGACCGCCCAGAAAAGAAAATTGAATATACCCATTTGTCCACACCCCGGGTTTTTTTATTTGGACGGCAGATATCTGTGATATTTGTATTTCTTTTTCTCCCTTTAGTCCTTGACTTATGAATGAAAGAGCACCTTTTCTTCTTATCCTGAGTATATTTTGAAATAGGTCTATTTGCCCATTAATCCCTTTGGCAGTGAGGATAACTTCACCCATTTTACACCTCCTGGACTAAAGTGAAGGTCTTTGTTTATGCCATTCGGTGGCTTGCTCGTAAGCATAAGCTATATGCAGCATGGTTTCCTCACCGAAGTGCCGGCCGATTATCTGCATGCCCACGGGGAGTCCCTCAGCAAAGCCGGCGGGTAGGGACATGCCCGGCACCCCGGCGATATTAATTGGCAGCGTGCAGACATCGCTCAAATACATGGCCAGGGGGTCGTCCATCTTTTCCCCTATCTTGAAGGGGACGGTGGGAGAGGTGGGGGTAATCAGGGCATCGTATTTTTCAAAGGCGGCGTCGAACTCCCGCCGTATCAGGGTACGTACCTTCTGCGCCTTGACGTACCAGGCGTCGTAGTAGCCGGCGGAAAGGGCATAAGTGCCCAGCATGATGCGCCGTTTCACCTCCGGCCCGAAGCCGTACTCGCGGGTCTTCTCCATCGAGTCCCACATGCTTTCGCCGTCGTAGGAATAGCCGTACTTGACGCCGTCATAGCGCGCCAGGTTGGCCGAGGCCTCCGAGGGGGCGAGGATATAGTAGACGGCCAGGGCGTAAGGGGTGTGGGGCAGCGACATTTCTTCGACGACCGCGCCCAGCGCTTCCAGTTGTTTTAAGGCTTTCTGGATAGCGTCCGCCACGCCCGACTGCATTCCCTCGACGTAATACTCTTTAGGGACGCCCAATCTTAGCCCTTTCAAACCGTTCTGGAGAGCCTGAGTATAATCGGGAACCGGTTCGGGCACCGATGTGGAGTCGCATTTATCATGTCCGGAAATGGCGTTCATCAAGAGAGCACAGTCGGTGACATCCTGAGTCAGTGGTCCTATCTGATCGAGTGAACTGGCGAAAGCCACCAGGCCGTAGCGACTCACCCGACCGTAGGTGGGCTTCATGCCGACCACACTGCAAAAGCCGGCCGGCTGCCGGATACTGCCGCCGGTATCCGAACCGAGGGCGCAGACGGTCTCGCCCGCCGCTACCGCCACTGCCGAACCGCCGCTGGAACCACCGGGTACTCTTTCCGTATCCCAGGGGTTGCGGGTGGGGAAAAGCGCCGAGTTCTCCGTAGAGGAGCCCATGGCGAACTCATCCAGGTTGGACTTACCTACCATGACCATCCCCGCAGTGTTCAGCTTTTCCACGACTGTGGCATCGTAGGGCGGCACGAAATTTTCCAGCATTTTCGAGGAGCATGTCGTCCGTACGTCACGGGTGCACATGTTGTCCTTGATTACTACAGGGATACCAGTCAGCGGGCCGACCTTGCCTGATGCTATAGCCTCATCGGCCTGCTGCGCCTGTTCGAGAGCCCGGTCGGCGGTAACCGTAACCAGCGCCTGCACCTTCGGCTCGGCAGCTTCGATGCGTTCCAAGTAGGCTCTGGTCAATTCAACCGAGGATATCTCTTTCTTTTTCAATAACTCCGAGGCTTCTTTAATCGTAACCTGCATCAATAGTCACCTATCTATATCATTACCAGTTCTGTAAAACGCCGGCAAACTCCTCAGCTTCCTGAACACTCAATAAAACCGTATAATCCCTGAGAGTAGGAATATAAACCACACGGCTGCGGTCGGTCACAAATACCAGTGCTTTTTCATTGTTAGCCAGCTTGAACCAGCCCGAGGCAAAACCGGGTAAACCCGCTCCGTTCGTCCGCCGTTTCAACTGGTATTCGGCATCAATATTCAGGTTCAACACTTTAATACCTTCCGTATCAATATCTTCTTTAGGAATTAAACGACCGTACAGTCCGGGACTGATACGTAAACCTTCGTCATTAACCGTATATTTCAAATGTCTCGACTGATAACCAAAGGATATAAACATGCCAGCGACCAGTACCAGTATCAGAAAAACCGCGATACTGATAATCCAGATGGCCGTATATGGACCGGAAGAAGCTGGTATGATACCGAATATTTTCTCCATTTTACCGTTCACCCTTGTTCTCTTATTCCAGCACCGGCTTCACTCTAAAGCAGTCCTCGTCCCGCTGCGGGGCGTTAGCCAGGATATCATCCGGTGAAAATGACGGCCTCACAGCGTCATCTCTCATAATATCCTGCAAAGCTACCGACTGCGCCGTCGGGGGGACATCTTCGGTGTCTACCTGCTGCAGTATCTCGAAATTTTCCAGCAGGTTTGATAATTGCTCGCTGAACCGACTGACCTCATCCTCGGTGAGGGCCACCCGTGCCAGACGGGCGATATGTAAGACTTCTTCACGGCTGATTTTCATCATTGACTCCTGAATTTCCGGCGGGGTATTACCCGCCAATTATATCATTCGTATTCAGCCACCCGCAAGCAGCCCGCGTACAGATAGTATTCCATCACCAAAGGCGATATAATCTGAATATGCCGACAAGAGAAAAAACCAAGTCGCTAAGAGACACCCGTACGCGGGAAACCGGCGTCGTTATCAAGGACTGGGGAGGCCGGCTTCCCATTGCTCTGGTCTATCCCAATTCCTACTACCTGGGCATGTCTAACCTGGGCGTTCACGCTATTTACAGGCTTCTTAATGACCATAATGATGTCATCTGCGAGAGATTTTTCTGGGAAAAAGACAACCGCGAGAAATACAACGCCCCCGTATCCATAGAATCGCGTCGCCCCCTGACCGATTTCGCCGTGGTGGCTTTTTCTCTTTCCTACGAACTGGACTATTTCAACATCGTCCCGATACTGAGAGCCGCCGGCATACCCGTCTATGCCGCCGACCGTGACGAAAGGCATCCCCTGGTCATTGCCGGGGGTCCCTGCGCTACGGCCAATCCCCTGCCGGTATCGCCGTTCTTCGACTGCCTTTGCATCGGTGAAGCGGAGCCGATACTGCCCATTATACTCCCGGTGCTTTCGGAGGATTGGCGCGACCGCCGGACCGATTTATTGAGAGCATTATCAGCTCTGCCGGGCATATATACCCCCGCTTTACCACCCCAGACACCCATAATACGGCAGTGGGCTAAAGACCTGGATATATTCCCGGTTACCTCGGTCGTCCTGACGCGGGATACCGAATTGGGCGATTTATTCCTCATCGAAGCCGAACGGGGCTGTCAGCGCGGCTGCCATTTTTGCCTGGTGAACTGCATCTTCTCCCCGATGCGTTTTCGTAAGCCGGACATTCTTTTAAAACAGGCGGAAAAAGGACTGGAAAATCGTAAGCGTATCGGGCTGGTGGGGCCGGCCGTTACCGACCACCCTGATATCATCGGATTGTTAGACGGTCTCCTCCGCAGGGGCGCCCAGTTATCCATCAGTTCTTTACGGATAGATTCATTATCCGGAGAAATCATCGGAAAACTGGCGAGGGGAAACGCCCGGACGATTACCGTTGCCCCGGAGGCCGGCTCCCAACGACTGCGTCGGTTAATCAACAAGGACATCCCCGAAAGTGAAATCCTGAGAGTGGCTGATATAGTGGGGCAAAACAGCTTCCGGAACCTGAAGCTGTATTTCATGATCGGCCTACCTACCGAAACCGACGAAGATATCGAAGAGCTTATTAATCTGTCGCTGGCGGTTAAAGCCCGGCTGGATAAACACCGAAGCGGCGCCCGGCTCAGCCTGAATGTCGCTCCCTTCGTTCCCAAGGCCGGCACCCCGTTCCAGTGGCTGCCCATGGCTTCCCGGGAAACGCTGAACCGGCGTATCGCTTTACTCAAAAAGCGTCTCCCCCCCAGGGGTATCATCCTGAAAACGGAAAGCCCGGCGTGGAGCCGGATACAGGGCGTCCTATCCCGGGGAGACGAACGACTTGCCCCGGCGCTGGCCGGCATAGAGAATATATCGCTGGCGTCCTGGCGAAAGGCTGTTGAAACTTACGAGTTGGACACGGACTATTATATCGACCGAAAGTGGGATACCGCACAAAAGCTTCCCTGGTCTATAATAGATACGACCACCGATATTCAAAGATTAATTGCAGAAATACAGTCCTTGAATATCAGAGCCTGAGTAACTTAATACGGAGGTCTCGATGGGATTTCTCTGGGGAATACTGGCATGTGTAATCATCGGCGCCGTGGCCTGGCGGTACGGACTAACCAAAGGAAAGAACGATGTGGAAGTCCGCGCGCTATCACTATTAACCAAAATTTCGGAAGTAATCAATGAAGAAGACCCGGAAAACGCGCGTATGATTATTAAAAGATATACATCCGGGGAAGCTAAAATACGGGATATCCTGATATTCGAAAACCTGGATTAGTATTATTGAATCAACAGTTCCGTCACGACCTCGTTTATCTCTTTCCCGTCCGCCCGGCCTTTGAGCCTGGGCGTCAGGTCTTTCATCACCTTACCTTTATCGCCGGGGCCCTGCGCCCCCACCGCCGCAATAACCTGCTTCGCTTCAGCGACGATATCCTCACGGGTCATCTGCTCGGGCAGGTAATCCTGGAGAATGGCCATTTCCGCTTCTTCCTTTGCCACCAGGTCCGGTCGGTTCCCCTCTTTAAACGAAGTGATGCTTTCCTGGTGCTGCTTCACTTCCTTGGCGATGATACCGAGAACGTCACTATCTTCCAGAGAAGCCTTTTTCGCTATTTCTGCGTTATTGATAGACGACATCAGCATCCGGAGTGTGGAGCGCTTTACCGTATCGCCGGACTTCATCGCCTGCTTGATATCGTCGGACAATTTCTGCTTGAGTTTAGATTCCTGATTCATTTACGTCACGTAAATAATAGACTCTATTAGGTATATTGGAATAGAAACGAACTACCGCCTTGAGGTTCTCAGGGCCTTGGCAGCGCCGCGTTTCTTCGCCGCTTTCTTCCGCTTACGCTTGATACTGGGCTTTTCATAGTGCTCACGACGGCGCAATTCCGCCAGTATGCCGTCCTGCTGTACTTTTCGGTTAAATCGCTTCAGTAAACTATCGAAGCTCTCTTCATCCCCAGCTGTAACTTCAGCCAAGTAACATCACATCCCTTCCGAATTTATACATTTGTCAATATTTTAGGGGTTCAGCCGGTCCGGCTTTAACCCCTAAAAGCAAGCTCAAATACCGTAACTCTTTAAATAACCTTTTACATTGTAATTTGCTTTTAATACTATGTCAAGAAGGAAATCACGTATTTTAAGCTATCGCTATCCCTTATCTAATCTGTTTAATATCTCTACAGCCGCTACCAGCCCGGCGGCGGATGCCTGTACCAGGCCGCGGCTGACGCCGGTGCCGTCCCCCACCGCAAACATATTACCAACTTCCGTCTCCAGGCAGGAACTTAGCTGGGGACGGAAGGAATAGAATTTCACCTCGATGCCGTAAAGCAGCGTATCCGGTGAAGCTACACCCGGTATCATCTTATCCATCGCCTTGAGCATTTCCACCAGTCCGGTCAGGTGCCGGTAAGGCAGGGCAAAGCTCAAATCACCCGGGGTAGCGCTTTTTAAAGTCGGCCGGACTTTACCCTTCTCTATCCGCTCCGGGGTAGACCGGTGACCGTCTAAAAGGTCGCCCAATCGCTGCACCAGCGCCCCGCCTCCCAGGAGATTGGCCAGCTTGGCCAGGTATTTACCGTAGGCAATGGGTTCGTGAAAGGGCTTGGTGAAATCTGTACTCACCAGCAAGGCAAAATTGGTATTATCGCTTTTCCACTCGCTGTAGCTGTGACCATTCACGGTTACTACGGGATCGCTGCCGCCCGTCGACTCCATGATTACCTCCCCGGCGGGACACATGCAGAAAGTCCGGATGCGGTCGTTAAAGCTCTTGGTGAAATACTCCAGCTTCACTTCATAGAGCACATCGGTGATTTCCTGCATCACTTTCACCGGCAGTTCCACCCTGACACCGACGTCAATGGGATTATTACGTATGGTCAATTTTAGGCGTTCCGCTTCCCGGTAAAGCCAGTCAGCCCCTTCCCGGCCCGGCGCCAGTATCACGAAATTGGCGTAATAATTTTCGCCGCCATCGGTTTCTATACCCTTCACCTGCCCGTTCTCAACGATTGTCCGGGAAGCCATCGTACCCAGCTTGAGTTCTATCCGGGGCGCTAGGTATTCCTGCATGGCTTTGAGCACCGCGTAGCAGTTTTCAGTGCCCATGTGGCGCACCGGCGTCGGGATAAGATTTAAGCCGGCTTTCTCCGCCCTCCGGCCGATTTCCCGGCTATCGGCCTCAGAAGCATAGAGTTTTTCCGAGGCGCCAAATTGCAGGTATAAATCATCGACATATTTAATCAGGCGTTCGATGGCTTCATCACCCAGGTACTCCCCGAGATATCCGCCAACCTGGGACGAAAGCACCAGCTTCCCGTCGCTGAAAGCCCCGGCGCCGCCGAGCCCACAGACCAGGTTACAGGGCAGACATTCAATACAGGAACCATCGGTATCGCGTACCGGGCAGCGGCGTTTATCGATATCCTTGCCCTTCTCCACCAGCAGGATACGGATACCTTCACCCTGGGCCAGTTCCAACGCGGCAAAGATACCCGCCGGTCCGCCACCGACGATGATAACATCAAATTTATCCGGCAAGATAATATCCTCTCTCCCGGGCAGACGTAAAGGTCCCGGGGTCCATCATATCAACAATCGCTCTAGGTACCGTCATCATTATATGGACAGGCGACCTGAGCGTCAAGAAACGGATATATAAACTAATATTAATATTGTGTAAACATACATAAAATCGTTAAATATGGACACTAAAAAGTGTTGACATTTGCCATTTGGCAAATTATAATATTTACATGGATTATGGTAATAACGACCTTGGCCGTATCCTCAAGCAACAGCGGATAACAGTTCCCCTGACACTGCAGGAACTTGCCAAAGCCTCCGGGGTATCTTCATCCCATCTGGGACGAATTGAAAGAGGCGAACGTTTCCCTTCAGCACGTATCCTGCGGAAAATAGCGAAACCCCTGGGTTTTAACGAGGACGAACTGTTCACCCTGGCTGGCTTCCTATCGCCGCAGAGTTCCGGAGTAGCCGAGGATAGCAGTTCGAGGTATACCGGCCGACAATTGGACCCCTACGTTGCCAAGATGCTGGCTGAAGAACCGGTTGAAGTACAACGCGCCGTCATCGGTATTCTCAGCCTGATCAAGAGTATCGCCAGGGGTATGACTCAAGAAGTAAATAGCTAACCGCTGTTACGACTGATAGCGGATTATAACCTATCTGCGTCCTTCACCGACGTTTAGTACCTGCTTCTGCCACTTGATGTAGAACTGGAAAAGTGCTACATTTTAACTAAATTCGTCACCCGCCGAAGAAGGTAGTATTCGAATGTCCGCTTTGGAAACCAAGGAAGAAGAATGGCTGAGATTTATCGATACCCTCAGTCACGAGTTGAAAACACCGCTAACTTCTATCATCGCCGCGGCCGGCCTGCTGGCAGAAGAACTTCAAAATGCCGGCGACAAATCACACCAGAGACTCATCCAGACGATTATCCAGAATGCCGGCACTCTGGAAACGAGACTGGCCGATCTCCTGGATATTGTCAAAACAGGCACCGGTTCTATCGAGCTGCAACTGGAGCCGGTCGATATTAAGTCACTGCTCCGCGGCACGGGAATGCAGATAAGCCCCATAATCCAGGAAAAAGGACAGCACCTTAGAATGGATTTACCCCCATCACTCCCGCTGGTTCATGGTGACGGTCAGCGCTTGGAGCAGGTGGTCTTGAATTTACTCAATAATGCCACCAAGTTCTCGCCGGAAGGCTGTGATATAACCTTGAAAGCCCGGAGTCAGGACTCCGAGATACTGGTTGAAGTAATAGATGCCGGCATCGGGATTGCCAAGGAACAACAGACCAGATTATTCAAACCTTACAGTCGCCTTAATGCCGACCGCCAGAGTCACCCGGGCCTCGGCCTGGGGCTGGCCCTGGCCAAACAGATAGTAGAATTGCACGGCGGCAGAATCTGGGTAGAAAGCGAACCCGGTGGGGGCAGTAACTTTTCTTTCTCCATCCCCCTGCGGGCTAAAAAACAGGTCATGCAGATTTAAGGAGTAGCATGAAGGTTTTGGTTATTGAAGACGACCCGGGAATAATCGAAGTAGTCTCACTGTGCTTTCAATTACGCTGGAGCGGTACCACGGTTGTTTCCGCCAATAACGGGAATAAAGGCCTGGAACTGGTAGAGACCGAAAGCCCCGATGTCGTTATCCTCGATATCGGTTTGCCGGACGTCGATGGCTATCAGATTCTCAAGGAGATACGCCGTTTCTCCGACGTACCGGTCCTGATGCTTACCGTCCGGGGTGAAGATACGGACATTGCCCGGGGACTGGAGCTGGGAGCCGACGACTATATTACCAAGCCTTTCAGTCATATCGAGCTCATAGCCCGCGTCCAGGCAGTATTGCGCCGCGCCCAGGGGCTGCCCGTATCCGACGAAGAACGACCCTTCATCAGCGGTAAACTATCGGTAGACTTTAACCGCAACGAGGTGATGCTGGACGGTAACTTGATAAAACTTACTTCCACGGAGAGGAAGCTGCTGTACCACCTGATAAGAAACGAAGGCCGGATATTATCTCACGAAAGCCTGCTCACCAAGGTCTGGGGGGATTCTTATGTAGATGCCCGGGACCTGCTGCGGGTGCATATCCAGCACCTGAGACAGAAACTGGAGGATAATATTGAATCGCCGAATATCATCGTCACCGAGCACGGTATCGGCTATAAATTCATCCGTCCGACCGGTTCCTGACCTGCCTTTCCCCCGGCCGATAAACCTTAATAAAATATGGTATTTACATTACATATTCGAATTATCATTTCGGGGGTTTTCTACATTCTAACTAATCCCACCATTCTTTATTAAAAATTTAGGTTATCTTTATGAAATTTTAACCTTTGTTAGACCCATTTTTATGAATCTCTGGTACAGTTAGTGTTAAGATAGAGTATCACTCTAGCCGGGAGATTGGGGATATGGATAAAGCGAAAGTATTTCTTTCAGATCCACAGGTTCTCTTCCGAGAGGGTATACATTTTATCCTCTCCGGTGAGGACGATTTTGAGGTTGTCGGGGAAACAACCAGCAACGAGGATGCCCTGATGCATATCATGGCCAATCCTCCCAACATCGCTGTTTTAAGCATGCATAACGGTAAATATGACGGCCCCGAGATTACCCGTCGTATCAAGCGCAGCCTGCCGTCGGTAGCGGTAATACTCATCATGGAAAGGGCGGATAACAGCCAGCTTTTCTCGGCTATAAAAAGCGGCGCCAGTGCCTGTCTCACCAAGAACTCAGACCCGGATTATTTGCTGGATATTATTCGGGTTGTAGCCCAGGGAAGCCAGCCGGTAATCGATTCTTTACTGCAACCTGATATAGCTTCGATGGTGCTGGCAGAATTCGAAAGCACCGCCACGTTCAACACCGACCTTGATAATTTCCTGGCCAGCCTGGGCCCCAAGGAAAGCGGACTATTAAACCATATCACTGCCGGTAAAACGCTCGAAATAATAACCGTTGAACTTGATACCAACGAAGAAACCATCCGGCGTAATCTAAGGCTTATTCTCAATAAACTGGTAGCCAACGACCAGTCGATGACGATATTCGAAACCGCTCAGCGGAGCATGCCGTTAATGAGCCGAAATGCCGTCCGGACCCAGGAGGCAGGTGGTGATTATATCACCAGGGAGGAGTTTAACGAGTTCAAAGAATCGTTTATGGAGCGCCTGAAGTCACTTATCGGCGAACTTACCTAACACTGGTTATGAAGCGGGGATCGGGCCGCTTCTTAATCCGATAGCTGGCAAATATCCGGTTGACAAGTAACATTATGAAACGCTTAATATTTCTCATATTCGCCATATTGATTTGTATCATCGGATTCCTCTTCGCCAGAGGAATTTTCTCCTTAGCGTCCATTTCCGGGCTGGAATCCACCCTATCGTTTCTCTTTAACAGCCGGTTCAGCGAGATATTAGCGTTGTCATTTATCGGGCTACTGGCAGTCATCCTCTACCGTCAAGAATTAAAGCGTATTATCCGTATGATATATATAAAAATGGCCTACAAGCCGGTTTACCAAAAATCATATACGGGGCCGTTATTGGTCAGGAAAGTGGCCATGGCCGAACAGAAAATGGCTGATACCGAACAGGCTTTGAACAATTTCTCCCAGGCTATAGAGAAATACGCCCTTCACCTGTCATCTCATACCGGGGCTATCCAGGGATTGAACGCGGCCTCACACGAACTGCATAAGGGCGCTGCCGCCCAGAACCGCGTCCTGATGCATTTTATGGAAAATATGGATAAACCGATAAAGACCCCCCGGACGGCCCATTGGCGGATTGACCCCCCTCCGGTTAAAACCGAGAAATCCGGATTCCCGCCTGAAGAACCCAAACCGCTGGTACATCCGGATATTCCCACAATTGAAAAACAGCCTATTCCACCGGGATGCGCCCGTAATCCGCGAAGAAAAATCGAGAAGCATGTAATCGTTAAACCGGACGTTATTAATCATCAATCGCCCGAACCGCCGCCGGAAATAGTTATAGATTCGGAAAGCCTGCTTAACGTCCAGAAAACCGTTAATGAAATACGCGCCAAACAGGGAAAGACCCGCATCCGCCAGAACATGGCCGCCGAAGCACTGGCCGCCGAGGAAGAAATTCTGAAAGCTATCCGGAACCTTAACGCCCAACTCGACGAATCGGAAACTCAGGAATAAACGGCTATCACCACCGCATCTCTGGGCCGGTATTCATCGAAGAATAGTACGGCTGTTTTCCGGCCGGTAATCATCTCCGAAGAAGGTATATTCCTGGCCACGCTGATATCCTCCAGGTATACCTTGTAGCTACCTGAAAGCCTCACTACCGCCGTATAATTCCCGGAATTGAAGCTCTTTAACTCCGCCTTTTTGATTCTCATCTCACTGGCTCCTCCATGATATTACCTATACGAATCCCAGCCGCAGGCGTTGGGTGTATTCGCCCAGCTGTAGACGGTAATCCAGCGTTATCCCGGTTACCCGTTTCTTCCGGGCGGCGAGTCCGGCCCGTTCATCGGTCACCGTAATAACATCCAGGAGCTGCTGTCCACAGTTCACCGGTACGAGGATATAGCCATCCGTTGCCGCTATCTCCGCGTCACGCAATACCGCCTGACCGTACTGTTGGGCTTCTTCCACGGAGACGATATTTCTGTCCTCTATCTGTTCCGGCTTTTCGTACAGCTTCTCTACCTGGTCCCAGGCGAACTTGCCGGCGAGAATCATTGCCTGGCTGCCGGTGTTATATCCCTCTACCTGCACGCTGTTGATTTCCTGTACCCGGCGGTGATATCTGCCGGCAAATATCACGTGGTCATTACCATAGCTGTAAACGGCCGCATCGGACGGGAGAGGATTCACCAGGCAGGCCTTATTCCTTTCGATGAATACGGTATCGGGCACATAAGCCAGCAGCTTTCGTGTAACCCCCAGGCCATCGTTGCCGGCGTTAAGGGTAATATCAGGATAAAAACCAGCGATTATCTCCGACTGAGAAATGATTTCCAGCTTCAATCCCGCCCGGGCAAGAATAAAAGCCAGTATTTCCCTCACACTCCAATCATCGGAACCTTTATTCCACCGGAACTGGTTTCTGGCTTTCCAATCTTCCACAGCTTGCCAGCCGTCCCTGGCCCGGAGTACCAAACTGGCTTTACCACCGGAACTGGTGTGTTCGTAACTATCCAGTTGAAATGTCTGACCGCCGCTGAATTCATTACCGGCAGCGGTGACATAGCCCGGACTAACCTCTATCTGGCAACCTACATCGAGGATACCCAAATTACCATCGCCCAGGGACGCGTATCGCCCGTCGTCATTCCGGAGTTCTACCATCAACTGGCCGCCGGCCGGGGCATTCTCACATTTTACAGAAAGCACATCCGCGGTCAGGTCAAGGCTTTTAAGGTCCAGTTCTGTCCGCCATACACCGGCCGGAGCGGACAGCTACCCGTATTCACCGTGATGAGCCATGGCCAGCCCGTATTGGGATGATAAATTGAAAGGCACCGGTTCGCACCACAAATTATCGGGAAACTCCGATTCCGCCACGGTGTGCGACCGGTAAGGCCGACTATATGCTTCGGTACCGGTGAACTTCTCGATGAAGAAACACCGGTAGACATCCGTTTTGTCCAGGAAAGGCTGCCGGAACTCGAAATCACCGCCCGACGGCGCCGAGGCTATCTCAACCAGATCCGACCAATAACCTACGGATACCGCCCCGCCGTCACCGTACACCAGGCTCCACAGCTTATAATTACCGGGGCTGTCCTGTCCGTTCACCATCAGGTTCCAGTCATCATCGTATACGCAGGTTACCCCGGATATCTCCCCGGTGCTCTTGTCCCAGCCCGAAGGCGCCTGCCATTGCCCGTTGATATTTTCCTTGATATACAGCGTCGACTGGTCAGCGTAGAAAACCGCCAGGTCGCCGTTCGGTTTATAGGCCGCCGTCATACCGCCGATACTGGTGGTCGGCGTATAGTCAATGAGCTCGGGGCTGCCCCAGTTAATACCGTTATCGGTGCTTTTGATACGGCGGATTTCCCGGTTGGTCTTTATCCAGAAGATAGAGACTTCTGCAGCCAGTGCTGCTATCGCCACGGCCACGGCATTATACTGCCCGGTATAGGTCCACTGGCTGAAATCGCTGGCCGGTCCGGGATTAGCTACCCGCTGCCGGTACAGTTTCTGCGAATCAGATGCCGGAGTTATTCTCACCCGTAATAGAGAGCCATCACCCGGCAAGGTCATGCCGTGTAAATAGTCCTCTTCACTCCCCGTATAGAGTCGGCCCCAGTTATACCTGACCGCCCCGGCAACCCGGTTGGTCACAACTACTTTCACATAGGGAGTCGCCGTTGCCCGTTTCTGGGCAGCCAGTAACGTTGTCGTCAGTTCTCTCATCTTTCTCCCCGCTAATCAGCGTCGAAAAGCCGCTGGACCCTCACTCTCTGCCGCCGGCCCAGCCTTCCCAGCGCTTCCTGAAATACGGCCAGTCTTTCACTGCCCCATTGCCGGTACTCCCGGGACACATTCGCCCCGCCCACGTTTATCTTGTTAATAGCGTAAGCAGCCCATTCCAGGGCAGCATAAGCGGCGGCACCGGTTGCCACCAGGTCTTCGTGTTTCGGCGGCAGGGTGGAACCTCCGGCGTCCAGCGTGTGCAAAGTGCCGTAATAGATATAGCAGTTGGAACCGTCGGGTTCGCTGCCGCTGATAATCGTCAGGATATCTCCCCAGATGGAAAATCTCTGGTAGGACGGCGGATAGGCATTTACCGGGAACTCCACGGCTTCTATCATAATCCGATTGGTCAGTCCTGACACATCGATTTCCCGCGACCCGGCGGTAGTCGCCAGGGTAGCCCGGGCCGGTCCCGGCACACTTTCCGACAGCTCTTTTACCGCCCGGTTAATATGCCGCGTCAACTCGCTGTCCGTCCACCGGTAATTACCGCTGTCTTCATCATGCAGGTCTTTTCTCAGCAGGTTTATCATATCCGTTACATTCATATATTTACCCCCTTGGATGGTATGTTCGCCTTCTCGGACGGCATTTTCACCTTGCCCGAACCACCGGGCAAACGCATATCCGTACTCACTCCCACCACGCCTATCAGTGCTTTCAACGCATCGACGCCTTGGGCAATGTCACCGCTGCAGGCACCCTTAAATAATATACTCAGGTCAGCACCGAGTCCCGTATCATGCGATGCAAATACCGGGATGACAACCGCCGTTTCCGTACCGGACCCGCCATCGATAATCACCCAGACCAGTACCGGTTCCGCTGTTTCAATGCCATAACCAGCTTCGGACGATGCCAGTCCCCGGCCCCCGATGATATCCATTCCGCTACCGACTTCCGGAGTCGTTAAGCTGACCAGAATATCCACAATAATTTCGTTCCCGACCCCGCTATCCGAACCATATCTAGCGACAATACCCGTTATTTCCCGGTAGCTCGTTTCAATTCCGGCGCCAATGTCCCCAGAGGGAGTTAGAGCGCTCTGGAGATAGGCTGCTTCCTCGCTGCCGCCAGAATCTACGCCGCCTGCTTCCACTTCGGGGTAGCCAGTTATAGCATCGGTCCCCAGGGCGTTTTCGGTACCCATTGCTGTCACGGCAGGATTTCCAGCAGCCTTTGCATCATCCCCACCGGCACTGTCGGCAGAATGTTTTATTAAGGTTAGATGAGACACTTCAGTACCGGCAACCGTTTCCGCTACTTCAATTACCGCGTCGGGATAACCGGCTTTGGCATCGGTTACCTGTCCGGTTTCGGATCCCGCAGCACTCACAACCGGATTTCCCGCAGCCACAGCATCCTGGCCGCCGGCGCTATCCGCAGAAAACTTCTCTATCTCCCCGCTGGCTTCTTGTAAATCCAGGTCAAATATCGTACCGCTGGCAACCACGTTCGGCTGCCAGGTCGTGTGCCCCGCCGTGCCGGCCATGACATACTGATACGTCTGCGCTCCGCAGGTGATGCTTAACGTATCCAGAAGATTCGTCCGTTCCGCATCGGTATAAATATCAAGAGTCCCGCTCGTTCCGGCTCTCTCGATTTCCATGTAGCTTGTTGTACTCGCCCCACGAACGTAATAATCTTCACTATCATTGGTATGGTCTTTCAGGGCTATCCTGTAACCACCACCGGAGTCGTACCTGAAGGCAAAGGCACTTATACCTACATTATTGGTGTCTCTGTCCTTGTGACAATAACTGCTTGAGTTGGTAATCGCCCAGAAGCAGATAAAAGCATAATTATCGTAGGTACCGAAAGTGAAAGATACCAGATGATCTACATCCCCCAGCGCTCCGGCCCCTTTATCTTTAGCAACATAAGAAAGGACGCCCTGACGCATCGAAGCGACCGTAATGGTATTTTCCGCTACTGTTAAATCCCCTTCTGCGTCAACTTCAGTGTAGGTTGTGTAATCCTCCAGCGGGTCGGCATAACTACCCTCAATCCCGCCAAGATTGACTGTTTTCAATTCATCCAGGCCGCTACAGGTAGCGTCTGTCTCTATCTTCTTTAGTTGCTCTTTATTCCCGAACAGCCCATCGGATGCATCACGCCGCTGAGTTTCTTCCAGTGCCCTCCAGTCAGTATCGTTATACGCATTACGACGAAGTGCCAGGCGTAGTCGGTTTTGCTCCTGCAGCAGCGCCAGCCGGGCAGCTTTATACCTGCGTTTGTATTCCTGCCATTTGCCCCGGTATTGCTCCCAGCCCCCGCGAGCAATGGCGCCCTGGCGGTTATGCTCAAGGCGCATTTGCTCTATCAGGGAATAGACCGCACCGAGCTTATCATGGTCAGCCTTTAATTCTGCCGGATACGTTATTTCAGCCATCGGGCTATATCCCCTAACTTAGTGTTATATCTACTTCCAGTGTCCAGGTGCCGGACGATTTCGTGCCGAGACTTTCCACCTTCCGGTTAAGGCATACTGCGCTGGATGATTGCTTGACCACCCACTCGTTCCAGGCATAGTTGGCTTCGCTGCTCCCGAAGCTGGATTTGAACGTCACCTTCTGTGTCGTCGATGTCGGGTAGCCGGATTCCATAGCCTTGTACGTCTTGTTGGTGTCCGCCTGTAAATCAGTCTGGCTGGGGCTGGCCGCCGAGCTGGAATCGCCGACGCCTATCTGGGCGTTGGTGTTATTAAAGTAATCCGAAGAAGCCCCGGTAACCAGGTCCCATATCTCGTCGATGCCGGTATTGAGTAAAACGTTCCCCTCGCGTTCGATTATTTCATAAGGTTTGAACAACCGGTGAAACTCGTCTTCGTTGTCCCGGTATGCCTCGATGTCTTCCCGGTATTTACTGAGTTTGAACCGGCACAGCCATTTAGCGCCTTCCTTTTTTCCCATTTCTTCCTCCTCGGGGGAGATTTGATAAAACCTCCCCCTGATTATTCATCTGCTTGTACTATAGTTATGTCAATCTGCTAATCTTTCACGCCGATTAACGCGGCCGCTTTCACCGCGCTAAACAGCGCCAGTGAGACGTACCACTTCACCCGGGTCCGGGAAGCATCCTTGTTCTCCAGCGCACCTACCGGCTCCGCCTGCAGGTGTCCGGGGCTGGTCAGACCGCAGAGGGCCCCCTCACCGAACTGGACGGCGTATATCGTGGAGCAGGTGCCGCCGGTGGTAGCTGTTTCCAGGCCGGACACCAGCACGTGTGTATCCAGTATCCAGTCGTTGACGCCGATGGGTACGCCGTCCCAGAGCTGCACGAAATTACCAAACCGGTCGCGGTCGGTCTCGGTCATGCCGCCGGCAGCCCTTACCAGGGCGTTAATCTTGCGTCTTGAGCGCCGGCTCATCAGTAGCATGTCGGGCTTGCCGCTCTTGACGGCGTCGATAAGCTCATCGAGCTTGGCCAGGGTCAGGGTGGCCCCGGTACCTCCCATGGAAACCACCTGCGCACCCGTCGACTCGGTATCGATGAGCACCCGGAGACCGTCGAATTCTTTGGCATTGACGCCAGAATCGCCGTAGATAAAGATATCCTCGAATTTATCTCTCAGCGCCTTGGCCTTGAGCTCGATTACCGCCGCTTCCAGGTCCTGGACATTGCTGCGGGTCGATTTCAGGAAATTATCGACGTCGGCGTCGCCGCCCATGATTTTCAGGTTGGAGGTTATCTGCTCGAAAGTCGGCGTGGATTCCGCCCAGGTATCGCCGACGTCATAAAAGTCGATGTTAGGTAAGGTCTGTTCCTGGTTGTAGGTCAGGCCGTTGCCCACGATTTCGATAAAGGGCATTCTCTGGAGCACCGGCGAGTCCTTGACGATGGTCTCCACCACCCCCTGCAGTAGCATATCGTTCGACAGTTTGGCTGCCTCGTCTAATGTTAAAGCCATATTAATTCACCTCTTCTTTATATATTCTTGGCGAGGAATACGGTAACTAGGAACCCCCGATGGCATACTGGATTTTCTCGCGGGGTGATAACGCCGAAAGGTCCATCGGTGTCCGCTGCGGCGCGCCCCCGGGTACTCTCATCCTGGCGGCTTCCTCTTCCATTTCCTGCTTGACCTTCTCTACGAGCGCCATCGCTTTCTTCAAGGATTCATCAATTTCTTCGATGTTTTCTCCGCTGATTAAGTCCGCTAGCACACCCGGATTGCCCTGGATAATCTGCTCTCGGTAAGCGGCTACCGCCTTGGCCAGAGCCTCGCTGAGTTCGGTAATCCTGCCCTCGGCATCCGCCACCGTACTTTTCATTTCGGCAATTTCACCTTCCTGGGCGGCTTTCTCCAGCTCCAGTCGGGTTATGGCAGCATCTCGGACTTTAATCTCCTGTTGCAGGGTTTCGTTCCGTCGCTTCAAACCTTCCAGTTCATCCTCACCATCTATTTCCGCTTCCGGCGTTTCCTGTTTTTCTTTCTGCGTTACCATCATTCCTCCTGATTATTCCTCAACGCTTTCCGCCGGAGACGGTAAAGCTCCCTCTCTCGCTCCGTTTCGGGCTGATTTGGCGTTAAGTTCTTTGTTCATTCTTAGAATCGACTCTCTTTCATTGAGCCATCGCTTAAATTCAAAGTCCGGGTCTTTCACACCGATCTCATTCATAGCCGTCCGCCGCGAATGTATACCGGTTTGTACCATCATTTGTTCGCTGTTTACTTTTCTGTCCATGTCCCGGGGAAGTACCGGACCCCAGATTACCCGCAGGTTGTTCCTACCGTAATCCTCACCCCGGTATTTCTTTAAAAGCTTGAGAATCATCTCGTTACGCCGGTTGTAGGCCGCCGCCCGGATAATCCTCTTCCTTCTCACCTTCTGTAAAAGCGGCTGCAGTTCAATCTCCAGGGCTACCCCCGAAAGGTCTCTTTCGATACCTCCGAAAGCCGACCGCGGTGACTCCGAAAGGTCATGCAAAGCGCGGTAAATCAAATCGATATAATTAATATGTAGATTCACCCCGCCGCCCTGCAGCAGGTCCAGCAGGTAGGCCTTGGCGTCTTCCGGTATGTTCCACACCGCCCCCGGGCTGATGGCAATATCTTCGGACTCCTCCACGTTCTCCAGCACCGCTATCGGATTTCCGGATAGCTCCAGTATCTTTGAAAGCTGACTCATCGCCCGGTTAAGTTCCCGCTGCGATTCCATTATCTGGGGCAGGTCCGATATTCCCCAGAACTTCTTCGGTTCCCGCAGATTGGGGTAGATAATAAAAGGTATGAATCCGTAAGGATTGGCTTTGGCTTCTATCGGCGTGTTATCCAGGTAAAGCTCGAAGTCTTTTTCTGTCCATATCTCTGTAATCTTGGCCGATTTATTTTTCGGTTTTATCCCATAAATTATTTCCGCTTCCTCGGCATCGAGACTATACCGGGAAGCCACCCGCCATAACCGCGATATATCGTCGCCGCTCCACCAGGCGTAAATCCCCTGAGCATCCGGCGCCGTTACCCGCACACGTTTCTCGTTCTGGTCCCAGAAAACCTTATAGCAGGCGTCCCCGAGTATCGCACAGTCTATCTCGGTTTCCAGGTCTAGCTGTTCGAGGTAATTATCCTCATAGACCCGGTATAGAGCCGCGACGGCCTTGCTCGCGTTGCTTTCGGATTTATCATCATCGTTATTAGCTTCAACGGTATAGCTGATTCCCGCCATCAGGTATGACGTTATCTTTTCAATAAACACCCTGGCATAGTTAAAAACCAGGTGTCTTTCTCCCCTTCTCTCACGTCCTTCCCATTGGATGCCGTAATAGAAGTCCAGTAGTCTCCGGTATCCTTTCATCCTATCAATGTCCAGGCGATCTATCTGTGAAGGAACGGCCTCATTCATTTTCAACTGTTTCTCCTTCGCTAATTTTTAATCCTGTATCGGTAACGCTAACGGTAATTGGCATATTTCATATTATTGATTTTTAAGGCTCTCTGTATGGTTCTCCGACTCAATCCCAGTATCACAGCCAGCTCTCGTATTTTCCATCCATCCCGGTATAGCCTCTCTATTTCCCGGTTCCTTAGTTCCTTCAGCCATTTCTGCTTTCCCCGTGGTTCGTCATAAAGGCATTGCGGCAGCGGGCAATTCAGGCAGGAGTCGATAAATTCGCACCCTTCATCACGGTAATGGCAATATTCCGGTGGCAGGTCCGGTTCGCTTTCTTCGTCCTCCTCATCAAAATTCAATCCTTCATCGCTTTTCTCAGACGTCACAAAATCCATATCTCACCTCTCAAAACAAACACTTAAAAATAGCACATATGTTCTATCTCAGTCAATAAAATATTGTCGTGCTTTGGTACTGTATGACTTGACAACAAGTCCCTGGTAAACTTAAAATTGTGTTCAAACAGCGGTATATCTCCCCAATGATTTTTCTCCGCTTTAAGGGGTGAAGTATGGCAGGTTATTTTTCAGGATACCGTAGAGTAATCCTATCTCTGGTACTGCTACTGCCAATACTGGCCATGCTGACTTTGGCTACACCCGTTCTCGCTGCGCCGGTAATTGTCATCTCCCCTATTTCCGGCGCCATCGGTACAAACATCACCGTAAACGGAAATAACTTTGATTCTTATATTGGCGATTACGTAACTATTACTTTTGGCGCGTCTGAAGTATCGGGCAGCCCTCTGCTGATTCCTGACTCAGGCGATTTCTCCCTGGAGTTTACCGTCCCGGAAACAGCTGCCAGCGGCCAGCAATGGATTAGTATCTACAGCACCGCCCAACCGGTTCATCTGCTTGCCCAGCACTCCTTTGTCATCGAAAAACCCCTGGCTGTTATTGATGTCTCTCAGGGTCCGGTTGGTACCGAAGTGAATTTTACCGGGCAGGGATTCTACTCCAATAGGATTATTGATTTTTACTATTACAATGTTTCCGCGGAAAAACTGGGTGATACTATCGCCTCGGCTACCGGGCTTTTCAACTTTAATTTTACTGTTCCCCACAGTATCAGCGGTTCTCATAGAGTAGTCGCCCATAATGATAGAGGGAATGAAATAGAAACTGCGTTTACGGTAATACCTGAAATTGTTATGAATACCACCGTCGCTGGGCCTGGTAACCTGGTAACACTGGCCGGTACCGGATTTGGGTATAGAACGGATGTTAATATCATCCTGGGAGTGCGCCCCATAACAACGGTCCGGACCAGCGATAAGGGTGATTTTGAGGTAGTCTTTAACATCCCCGACGTACTACCCAAAACCTATGATATGAAAGCGGAGGATGTATACAAAAATCAGGCCAAAATACGTTTTACCGTTGCCGCTACCATCGGCTTAAGCCCGACATCGGGAGCCATCGGGTCCGAAGTAACCATCACCGGTGATGGCTTTACCCCGGGGAAAGGTATAACCACCACTTTCGACGGAACCGTCGTTCTTTCAGCCGTCGCTGATATTTTCGGCGAGTTTACCGCAACATTCGATGTCCCACCGAGTATCAGCGGCACTCACCAGATTACCGTCACTGACGGCACTTATACTGAAGACTTTATTTTCTTTGTTGAAGCAGAGTCGCCACTACCTCCCATCCTCTTATTACCTTCAAATCAAACGGATACGAGGTCACGGACTTATTTTGACTGGCAGGACGTTACCGACCCCAGCGGGCCGGTTGTATACCGACTCCAGATTGCCGATGACCAGAATTTTTCATCGATAATCCTGAATATTACTGAAATACCCGATTCTGAATATACCCTCACCGAAGCCCAGGCCTTATCGGCCGTACCGCCGGACTTGCCCTATTACTGGAGAGTTAGAGCGAAAGATAGCGCCGGCAATCAAAGCGAGTGGTCCAGCCCGTGGTCATTTATCCTTAACACCCCGATGATGCCCGGCCTGCTTCTACCTGACACCGATACTAAGGTAGAAGCTCCGGCATATTTTGACTGGCAGGATGTTAGCAGCCTTAATCCTCCGGTAACCTACAATTTGCAGATAGGTACTGACCTCGGCTTCTCTTCCGCCGTCCTGGAACGGATAGGATTAACCGTTTCTGAATATATTCTTACCCGGGAAGATAAACTACCGAAAACCCAGCCGGATACCCCCTATTACTGGAGAATCAAAGCTATTGATAACGCCCAAAATGAAGGTGAATGGTCAACCCCGGGTTTATTTTATTATCAATCGGGGTTTACTTTTCCCTCCTGGGCAATTTATACTCTTATTGGGATAGCCGCTATCCTGGTTGGCTATCTGGCATATTGGTTGGGAAGGCGAGTAGCTTCTAAGCCACCGGACCAGAAATAGAACTGTGGAGGATAAAATGAAATTATTAAGAATCGGGAAATACCTGGGGATAGTCCTGATACTATCTCTTCTCCTGGTGGTTATACCGGCATCACCGGTGATGGCAGCAAATTTGCTAACATCCCCCACTACAGGCCAGATTGGTAGTACTATAAGCATCAACGGCTTGGGCTTTATGCCCACCACAAACCCGATAGAAGGCGTTGTTTTGTATTTTTCTAACCAGCAGGCTACTATCAGTGAAATCATAGGAACCCATGTCACTACATTTGCCACGATTGCTTCCGGTCTTACGACCGGCACTACTGGCTCGTTTACTACGACCTTTACCGTGCCGAGTAAGTATGGAAATAACAATGCCGTAACCTCCGGTCTTCATTATATATATGCCTGCCAGCCGGGGGCATCTCTAGCAATAGTCGCTATCGGTACTTTCACTGTAGTCGGTGGTGATATTTCGCTTAATCCGATTATCGGTACGGTTGAGTCCCCGGTGGTTATCACCGGGCAAAGCTTTGCCGCCAGTTCGGCGATATCCATCACCTTCGGTGGTACGGCCGTTCCGATTGAACAAGGCAGTACGGCTACCAACACTGCCGGTGATTTCTCTTCTACTATTCTAATACCGGAAAGCAAGGCTGGAGCTCACGATATCGTGGCTACCGTTTCCGGCTATGCCGCTACCGCTCAGTTTACCGTAGAACCTGAAATCGTTATCTTCCCTCAATCGGGAGAGCCGGGTGATTCTATCTCCATCAGCGGCACCGGATTCGCCAGGAGGCCCAAACTGGTAGATATATACTTTAATAATACCTATATTTCTCAAGCGCAGACCGATACCGTTGGCAGCTTTTACATTCCCGTTTTTGAAATACCGGATTTAGACCTCCCTCAGGGTACCTATTATTTAGAAGTTGAAGACGAAGACGAAAACCTGGCTGTTGTCGCTTTTACTCTTAACGTAACCGAACCAACGCCCACACCCACACCCACGCCGACACCCACACCCACGCCGACACCTGATACAACCGATCTTAGTATCAATTCCAGCGGTAACACTATTGGAATAGGCGGAGCTGGTTTCACGCCCGGCGGCATTGCTACACTCAAATTCGACGATGTTGAGGTAGCAACAGCCCAGATCGATTCCGCCGGTTTATTCGGGGTAACCTTCACCGCTCCCCTGAGCACTGGCGGCGACCACACAATCACCGTCACTGACGGAACTAATACCGACGAGATAATCTATACCATAGAATCTACGGCTCCGCTAAATCCGCCCATGCTGTTGCCCAAAATGGGTGAAAAAGCTAAAGCCCCGATTCTCTTTGACTGGGAAGATGTGACTGATGACAGTATTCCGGTAACTTATGTTCTCCAGATTTCTTCAGATGCCACTTTCGGGACAAACTCCATCGTCCTTGAAAAGACAGAACTGGAAGTCTCCGGCTATGTTTTAACCGAACAGGAAGAACTCGACCTTGCCGGCCGGGAAACTCCCTACTACTGGAGAGTAAAGGCCGTCGATGCCGCCCTCAATGAAAGCACCTGGTCGGGCCCCGGCGAGTTCTATATATCCCCGCCCTTCTCCTTCCCCACCTGGGCTATTATCGTCCTGGCGATAGTCGGTGGGATACTCCTCTTCGGATTGGGATACTGGCTGGGTAGACGGACGGCTTTCTTCTACTAGGCACCGGTTAATCGTAATATTAGCCCCCTCTCCATCTCGTCAAACACAGGAGAGGGGGTTCTTCTTTTACCTTTCTTGACTCGCCTGAGTAACTCGAATATCATGACTTATACGAATCACCTACCACTGTAAAGGAGTTGTTCACATGGCAGTATCAAGATATGATAAATACGTCACCCGTAAACCGGCTATTATCACCAACGATTATCAGGAAATTATCCCGGAAACCGATGAGATACCCGTGGCCAGCCCTGTAGACACCGGACCCAGGGTTATCTTTTCCTCTGACCGCATCAAAGAAGGCTCCTCTATCATTGAATACGGTATCATTACCGGTGATGTTACCATTGGCGACGGCTTTATCACCGAGCCTCACAAGCACGATTATGCCGAGATTTTCATGTTCTTGGGTACCGATGCCAGGAATACCGCCGACCTGGGAGCAGAGGTAGAGTTCTGGCTGGGAGAAGGGGAGTCAAGAGATAGCGTTATCGTCAACACCTCATCAAGCATCTACGTTCCACCCGGTCTGGCCCATTTCCCTCAAATATGGCGTAACGTTGTCCGCCCGGTGATGACTATTGTCATTATGCCCGATTCTAATAAACGCGTTATAAACCGTGTGTCCGTCTGAATCTCACGATATAAACAAGAGGGGAGAGGTTTCACCCCTCCCCATACCCCTTTTATGAGGTTTTTTTGTCCCGTTGTCGTTTGCACGGACCTTAGCTCTGATAGTTACCCAATATCACCGCTTCGGCGAGAACATGCCCTTCAATGGCAGCCAGCAACTGCGCCCTAGTGGCTCCTCCGGTCGGTATCCCACATTAACCCTATCAGGCATAAAGACATTGTAGAAGAAGTATATGTTTCAGCACAATAGTATTTTCGCACAAATAAGGAAGGATGGATTGAAAACCTGTTCTTTTCCCGTGATATAATAGAATCAGACAGGAGGACGTACGATGACGGCAGCCGGAATTATCTGTATCGCGGTGGGGGTATTCGCTTTCGGTATGGGACTACTAAGACATCCCACCGCAAGCAGCTGGCGCCGCTGGCGTTTGCTTATCGGCGGTCCGGTGGCAGTGGTTATCGGGATACTGGTGCTTACCGGTGTTATCGGCGGATAATAAAGAAGACTTTCCTATATCACTTCAATTATCGACTCTTCGGGAGGGTTTACCAGATACCAGGATAAGGGCCATTCCTCACACATGGCTTGTTTTTTCTGCTTGGCGTGTCTTCTGAAATCCGGTGTCAACAACACCCATATATCTGATACAAAAGCTATTACCACACCGGGTACTATTAGTATCGGCCGGAGATACCAGGCTTTCAGCCACAGCCAGCTGGTTGCTATTAAAATATGATATAAAGGCAGCCAGACTATCAGAAATACAAAGGATAGAAATCCTATCGTAAACACTATCAGACAACCGGCCACGGCGCTGGTCAACTTGGCTATGGGTAGTAATATTATCAGGATTGAAGTGAGAGCTTTCACCAGCAGCCTGGTGAGTTTGGTAACTATATCGGCAGGCGCACCGGCCCTGGCGGCTTTGACCCTGTCATCTAAATCATCATCCTGCCAGAAGGCAGAGTTAAGAAGCACCCAAAAAGGATTGTACATTGTTCAGAAGTATATCATAAAAAGCTGAAAACTAACCAGATAAAGGAGTTTCTCCCCTTTTCCTCACCACGACCGAAAGATATCTTTTCCCACCCGGCCGCCCTCGGGGCATTTGTCGATCAACCGAATAATAACAGCATAATGAAAACGGGTTATAATAAACCCTTTTCGTGAAGAATCCTAATGTAACCTTGGCGATTAATGGTACATTTAATAGCTTCTCTTAACTGGTCTTCATTCAACTTCATTTGTTGTCTGATACTATGTTGCATTGGGAGTTCGCCAGATCCTTTTGAACGCCTCGTTCGAGCGATAATTTTTCCTTTATATTCAAACCAAGCCAATAAATCACCACTATCACGAGTCTTGAATTTGAACTTGGAGATTACTCGATCAAACTCATGTGCTTTAATAGTCATCTCTTGAGTATTTTCTCTTGTAGGATGTCCCAGATTCTCTTCAAGTCTATACCTAATCGGCTTCGTTCTTTATCTAGATTAAAATACAATTCGGTTATTGCTCTTTGAAGGTTAACGATTGCCTCTGATGTATTATCTCCAAAACCGAATTCATCAAGTTCAACAGCTTCTGCAATTACATGTTTACCTTCGCGAGTAAAATTCACTTTTATAGGAGTAATAACACGGATTCTGCCATCACGCAACGTACCCAACAAGATATTGTCTGGTGTCATTATTTTCTGTGAATGATAATTTCGCCCTTTTAAAGCATCTATTAAGTATTGGTTATTCGCTTCATCACGAAAAGGTGCTAGTGGCTGTGATTCCTTTTGAATTTGGACTTTTATGTCTGTTCTAGGCATATTATATTCTCTCCCAGATTTACTTATCTTCTCAAAATCGCATCAATAAATGTTGAACCTAAGAATATGTTATTAGCCCATATTTGAAACTCATATCTACCTTCTTCCGGAATCGGGACAGGTGGAAAATGTACAATCATATCTATTGAAGCTAATTTATCTTTTGAATGGAGTTCACCATCTGCACCAGCCAGTAATTTCCCGGTGTCACATTGAATATAACGCATTTCAAGTTTATATTCACCTTCAGCGTCTGTTACTTTCATATACACAGACACAGGACGTTTTGTAGGAAATTCTCCGACCGTAATCCTATCAAATACTCCGATTAGGCTCTTCTTTCGGGTACTAGGGTCTGTAGTAGCTACATCACATACTAGTGTAGCCACTAATACCGGGATTACATTACTGTAAGTCTTCTTATCCTGTGTCATTATAATCTCTTAAATAACACCATATCGAGATAATGTCCTGAAGATACGATAAGATAACGCTAATAGTTAACCACTATATGTTAACTCTGTCAACAGGGGTATCTTTAATATTCTATACCTCTATTAGTCTATCATTACAAAAGTACATATGCAAAGGTACCACCCTTCAACCCCTCTCTCCCCCCACCGCTTTCTTGGGCTCGTATAGTCTGGCCGCTTCCACCAGCAGCGCCAGGCTCATTAAAAAGTCGTCGTGGCCTTGCGCCGGGTCCACGTAAAAGTTCATCGTCTGGCTGGGGCGGTATTGCCCCCGCGCTTTTTCCATTTCCTTCATGAACTCAACGTATTCGCCAGAGCCGTCCCCTTTATACACCTTGAGCCGCCCGGCGTTGATGGCCGCCAGCAGGTTGAAGCCCAGTTTGCTCTTGCTCTTCTGCGTGAACTTGAACGGCACCACCCGTGAGCCCAGCGCTTTCCTCAGGAACGCCGCCACCGGCTCTCCGACTCCCGTGGCATCGACGACCACCCTCCGGCAACCCCATACGTTCTTGAGTATATCGACGAGTTGCGGGTAGAGCTCGGTATGCTTTCGTCCCGTCCAGCAATAGTGTTCTACTATCTTTATAAATGGCTCGCGGTTTATATCGTCAGCCTGCGTAAAATCCACCTCCCCGATGGTTACTATGGTGGAGTCGTGCCGTTTATTAACCGCTGTCCTTAAAACCCCTTCTATCTCTTCCGCTTCACCGGCTAAATCGATTCCCGCTACGTAGGTCTTACCGCTCCTCGCCCGGTGCCGCCGCGTATGTTTTCCCGTCAGCTGTTCCCGCTGCTGCACGCTGAGAAAGCCGCCACCGCCGCGCACCGGCATCAGGCGGTACTGCGTCATAAATAACGGGTGGTTCTCACCCAGCCGCTCCCTTTCTCCCTCCACGTAGGCGCGGTAGTCGGGGACATATTTGGCCACCTCTTCCCAGTCGTATCGGAAGTGCCGCTTCATGCCGTCCTGCCGCTCCAGTTCCAGGTTGGTCTGCTTCACCTCTTCCAGCAGTGTGCTGTCGTCCCAGGTTGTGCCGTAGTGCACCGTCGTCACGTTGGTAGTAGCGCCCATCGGCTTGAACTCCTTGGTGTACTTCTCCTTACTCACGTCCTGAGATTCGTCGACCTCCAGGAGGATATGGGCGGTATTGCCGACGACGTTGGATGTTTCATCCGCCGAGAGGAAAAAGGCACGGGCGTTGCCCAGCTTGATTATGTACCCGTGCTCCGATGACCATATTCTATCGAACCCGGCGTCATTGAGCCGGTCCTTCAGCCGTGATATCGAGACCACCGCCTGCGGCTTAAACGTCGGCGAGCATTTAATCAGGTTCTTATTTTCGGTAATATGCAGGGTTAATAACAGCAGCTCCAGCTGCGCCGAAAGCTCGTTCTTGCCGCCCTGCCGCGCGATTTCCACGGAAAAGGTCAGCCCTTTCTTCCCGAACACACTCTCCAGTATGGCCATGGCCGCTTCTTTCTGGTACGGTCGCAACCGCTTTATCACCGAACGCGCTTCCACTATTTACCCAAAACCTTCGTCCCTATGGTTATTCCCAGCGGAATCGCTACATCTTTCAGCACGTTACCTATCGCTTCCTTTAAGCCCTGCCGCTGCTCCTTGGTAATCCGGTAACGCGTTTTCACCAGGCCTGCCAGAGTATTCGTCGCCCTTAAAATAAGTTTAATGTTTTCCGGGTCTTTCTCTAGGACGGATTTTATCTTAACCCTCAGCAATGCAATCTCATCATCTATCCCTTCCACACCGGCAGCCGCCTCCAGGTCCAGCTTATCTGCCTCGTCCATTACCCTGGCATAAAATTCGGACTTTACTGATTCTTTCTTACTTTTTCGCGTTTGCTTTCTTTGCTTGGCTTCCTTTACCATCTCGCTTCTCCCCGTTCTTAAGTTGCCTGGCTGTTGCCAGCACAATGGTATGAGCCGCCAGGTCCCACCTCTCTTTTTTAACGGCGAGTCTTAGTAACCTCATTTCTCCCCCTGTAGATGAAATATAACGTAATTCCACTTCTATGATTAGCACATTTGTTCTTATTATTCCAGCCGGTTTTGTCACTTAAATCAAGGTGTTTGCTATTATGCTTCCTACGTTATAGAATAAGCTACGAGGAAAAATGGCAGTAACCCGACAGCTCTTTCAACTACAGGAACTCGATTCGAAAATCGAGCAAAAGACCCAATCTCTTCACCAGAAAAACAACCGACTGGGCAATCGCGACATACTGGATGCCGCGGAGAATCGCCTGGCGGTCGAACGGCAGAAACTTGAAGAACTGAAACACCGGCACCGCGATTCGGAAGCAGAAGTAACCGACCTTCTGACCAAAATAGCCGGGATAGAAAAGCAACTCTACGGCGGCAGGATAACCAATCCCAAAGAACTTGAAGGTCTTCAGCATGAGGTTACCACGATGAAAACCAGGGCTGAAGACCTGGAGAATACCACTCTGGAAATCATCGACCTCGTCGAAGAGGCCGAGAGTAAGGTCGCGCAGTCTGTCGATAAACTTAAGAATCTCGAAACCGAATGGCAGCAAGAACAGCAGCAGCTCTCGGGAGACATCAAACAGCTTGAGAACGACCTTACCGGACTAAACCAGCAGCGGGAAGAACTGGCCGCCCAACTGGATAAATCGGCGCTGGCCCTTTACGAAAAAATCAGGCAGCAGAAGCAGCCGGCCGTTACCAAGGTCGAGCAGGGTATCTGCCGCGCCTGCCGCATATCGTTATCCGCCAGCGCCCTCCAGCGAGCCCGGGGTGGACAGCCGATACAGTGCGGCACCTGCGGGCGTATCCTGTACATCTCATAAAAGGACACCTTGAGTATTATTAAGCTTCATATCCATACCGATGGCGCCGCCCGGGGCAATCCGGGACCAGCGGCTATCGGGGTAACGATTAAAGACGATAACGGCACACTCATCGACACTATTTCCCGTCGCATCGGCAAGGCCACCAATAATCAGGCGGAATACCGTGCGATCATTGCCGGACTGGAAAAAGCTTGTAAACTCGGCGCCAAGCAGGTAGAGATTCGTTCCGATTCCGAGCTAGCCGTGAAACAGATAAACGGTCACTACCGGGTAAAAAACAGCGCCCTCCGCGAACTGTATCAAAAAGTGGTGAAACTGACCGGCTCGCTGGAAAGCTTTTCAATTAAACATGTACGGCGGGCCAAAAGCGCCGAGGCGGATAGTCTTGCCAACCAGGCGCTGGATAAATTATAGTATTATATCAAGGCACTCATAATCCGCTCAATCTGAACACGCCTTGGGAGATATATCATGCCGGGTATTATGATATTATTTTTAGTCGGGATTTCGTGGGTTGTCATTCCGGGTGCGCTAATAGGTTGGATAACCGGCTATTTTGACGGGCACCTGATAGCCGGTATATTCTGGGCCCTTTTCGTCATGTTTGTATACGCCCGTTCACGGGTGAAACTGGACGGTAAAATAGACCGGGCTACTTTCATCCTGGGTTTGATTCAGGCTGTCCTGGGCGGCCTTCTCGTGTTCTATATCGGTCAGGTCACGCACTAATTCGCGGATTTCCCCATATCAAAATACACCATCATATCCCTCTTTCACTTATTGACTATCCCTCTTAGCTCCACTACACTATCACTGGGTCAAGTAAACCGGGTGACCGCCCTGCTTTCGCGGGGAGGAAAGTCCGAGCTCCACCGGGCAGGATGCTGGGTAACGCCCAGGAGGGGTAACCCTACGGAGAGTGCCACAGAAACATACCGCCCCGCCTCGGGGTAAGGGTGAAATGGTGAGGTAAGAGCTCACCAGCGGTCAGGTGACTGGCCGGCTGGGTAAACCCCATCCGGAGCAAGACCGAATAGAGGGACATCAGGACGCCCGGCCTGTTCCCCGGGTTGGTCGCTTGACCCTGATGGTAACATCAGGGCTAGATAGATGGTCACCGCTCCGGTTTACCGGAGTACAGAACTCGGCTTACAGGTTTACTTGGCTCATTTTTTCTCTACTATCCCCGATTCATACAGCTTCCTGTTGTCATTTGAGATATATCGGTAATAAGCGTACAATATTAGCCGGTCTGGATACGAGCCAACTGATACAGGAGGTTATAAATGAGTACCTGGCACGAATATATACAGGCAACCGGAAAACTGCCCGAATGGCCTTATCCCGTGGATTATAACAAGGTTAATGAAGTCGTGACGGACGTACTGGTCGTCGGGGGCGGTGTGGCCGGATTACAGGCCGCTATCAACGCCGCCAAGAAAGGTGTTAAGGTGGCTGTGGCGGAGAGGGGTCATGCTAAGAGAAGCGGAGCCGGCGGAGCCGGGGTAGACCACTGGCACGGCGCGGTTACCAACCCCTGCTCTAAAGTCACGCCCGAAGAATACACGCAAGGATGCTACGACAGCATGGCCGGCTGGACCGGAGGGCACGTACGCTATATCATCACCAGGGAAAGCTGGGATACCCTGCTTGAGTGCGAAAAGATGGGCGTGCAGATAAGGGATGTTAATGATGAATTTAAGGGTGCCAACTTTCGTGACGATGAGACCAAGCTTATGTTTGCCTACGACTACCGGAGTCGGCACATGCTCCGGATCTGGGGATATAATATCAAGGTCAGGGTCTATGAGGAAGCCAGGCGTGTTGGTGTGGACATCTTCAATCGTATGATGGTCACCAGCCTGCTCAATGAAGGCGGCCGGCAGGGTAACCGGATTATCGGGGCAACGGCGGTGGATACCCATACGGGGGAGTTCTACGTCTTCAGGTCAAAAGCCACCATCATCGCCACCGGAGGCGCCGGTCGACTCACCCTGTTCTCGCCGGAAATGACCGCTTCGGGCGCCATGTCCGATATGAATAACGCCGGGGTCGGCCAGGCCATCGGCTGGAACGCCGGGGCCGAATTCGTTTGCATGGAGGCATCCGGGCCGGGACGACTTACCGGACTGGGCTACGCTCCTTACAGCATGGGCAACGCCGGTAATACCTTTCACGGCACTCCCATAGTCGACGCCGATGGAAAAGAAGTACCCTGGGTAGACCCCTTCGGTCGAGAACTCAATACCGTCGAAGACCGGTTCATACCCCAGGATGGACAGCAATTTTCGCTGGGTATCGGCATCGGTATTTCGCGTACGAATAAAGAATTCGGTCTTAACGACATCACGCCGGACCTCCCCGAACGTATCGAAAAAGGTGAATTCAAGTTACCGTTATATGCCGACCTTACACGACTCCCGGAACACGAACGAAGGGTGATTTTCGGTATGATGGTCGGCAACGAGGGTAAAACCCGCATACCAATATATAACACGATGACCAGGGCCGGCTTCGACCCGGATAAAGATATGTTCCAGGCGCCGGTGATGCCCCTCGAAGGTTATTTCAACTCTAACTACTGGTCCGCTGCACCCAATACCCCGTCCGTCGTCCGCATGCTCGGCGGCGGCGGTTTCCTGGTGGACTGGAACCTGATGACCAACCTCGAAGGACTCTATATCGGGGCCGGCAGCACCCTTTTCGGTGGCGGCTGTCACGGCGAGTCGCACACCACCGGCCGGTACGCCGGCCGGCATGCCGCTGAATACGCCAGGACGGCCCAGGAACCGGTAGCCGACCGGCAGCAGGTTGAAGCCGAGAGGACCCGGGCTTACACCGCTGTGAAGCAAAACAAGGGTAATAATGGCTGGAAGGAAATCAACGCCGCTATCGCCAGGATTATGCGCGACTACTGCGGTCGCCACAAGAACGAGATGACGCTTAACCTGGGACTGAGACTGCTGAACGAACTCAAGACTACCGAGCTGTCATCCGCCTACGCTTCCAATCCCCACGAACTGGGTCGATTGCTGGAATGCCAGGCCCTTGTTTCGGTGGGAGAACTGGCCATAAAATCGTCCCTGGAACGCAAAGCCAGCAACTCCATCCTCGATTTCCACCGCCTTGATTACCCGGATATGGACCCGTCCGGTTGGAATAAGCTATTACCCATCCGGCAGGAGGAAAATAAGGTGGTAGTCAGGGAACTGCCGCTTGACTTTCATTTGAAGGCGCCCTACGCTGCTTCTTATGAAGAAAACTACCAGCGTTATGCCTAACTCTATGGCGATACCGGGATGTAATATGGAAAGGGAAATGAAAATGAGTGAAAAATCATATATACTGCCCAATCCCCCTACGCCGAATAAGGCAGTGGAGTTTAACCCGGATATCTGCATCGGGTGTAATCTCTGTGTCGACGTTTGCCCTACCGATGTCATGCTGCCCAATCCGGAAAAGGGTAAGGAACCCATCGTCGTTTATCCCGAGGAATGCTGGTACTGCGGTGGCTGCGTTGAGGAGTGCCCCCGTCCCGGGGCTATTACCATGCTCCACCCCACCCAGCAGCGTATATCGATGAACTGGAAGCGTAAGGACACCGGCGAGTATTACCGGTTGGGCATGAAAAATCCGCCACCCCCCAATACCCGTCCCCCTTCGGGGTAGATTTTTCAACCCTGCTTATAGTTCGATAGCTCCTCAATCGTACGGATAACAGCCATCCCGTTTAATTTGCGGCCGGGATTATTTCCTATCCGCTTTCCCATCGCCACCAGACGACCGCATTTATGGTATCATTAAGTAACCGTTTTCCCATATTTATGTTTTCCCGGTAAAGAGGTGCAGTATGTCTACAAGAAACAAGATATTCAGCGTATTATTAGGGCTTATGGTTCTCGGATTATCCGTTGGAATCGGCGCCGTGATAAGCTGTGATGGATTTCCCCGGCTTGGTGAAGGACCCGACTTAATCGAGGAGGCCTGGAGTGAAATCCTCGCTAACTATGTCGAGCGGGATGAACTGGATACTACTACGCTGAGCCACGGCGCTATCGAAGGTATGATGGAAGCGCTGGACGATCCCTACAGCTTCTTTATGACCCCCGAAGAATATGAAGTATCCGCCAGCGATTTTGAGGGTGAATTCGAAGGCATCGGGGCTTACGTTTCCGTTGACGATTCGCATTTAATCATTACATCGACGATAGCCGGTTCTCCAGCGGAACAAGCCGGGATTATGGCCGGTGATATCATCGTGGAAATAGACGGAGAGCTGGTGGAAAACATGACCTTTACCGAAGCCCTCCTGAAAATCCGCGGGCCCGAGGGCACCTCGCTGAACCTGCTCATCGTACGTGAAAACATAGACGAACCCTTTATTATCAATATCACCAGGGGTAAAGTGGAGGTCGCTAGCGTCATGCTGGAAATGGAAGGCGATTTTGCCCATATTATCATTACCAATTTCACCGACCGCACCGGCGATGAGATGTCCGAAGCCCTGGATAGCATCGACCAGGCCACGGCAAAGGGAATTATCCTGGATGTCCGCGGCAATCCCGGGGGTACGGTCGCGTCGGTTATCCTGGTGGCCAGCCACTTTTTTACCATGGATTTGAAAATCCTTGATATTAGAGACAATGGGGGGAATATCACCACCTATAACCGGGAAGAAGTCCTACCGCTGGTCCACTTGCCCGTGCTAGTACTCGTAGATAAACACAGTGCCAGCGGCAGTGAAGTCCTGGCCGGGGCTTTGCAGGACCACGACCGGGCTACTATCGCCGGCCAGAAGACATTCGGTAAGGGCAGCGTTAACAACATAATAAGTCTCAACGACGGCTCGGCTATTTTCCTGACGGTGGCCCGATGGCTGACGCCCGACGGTCATCTCATTGAAGGACAGGGAATAGAACCGGACATAGAAATCGACCTCACCGGTGATGACGCCGTACAGTGGGCTATCGATTACCTTGAGAATAACTAGTGAATATTGGGGGTGAAAAATGAACAGCGACCCCGAGATAATCATCAACGGAGCCAGGCTTTCGATAACGCAGGGTGATATCACCCGGATGTCCACCGGCGCTATTGTCAATGCCGCCAATTCCAGCCTTATGGGCGGCGGTGGTGTCGACGGCGCGATTCACCGTGCCGGAGGCCCGGCGATATTGGAGGAGTGTAAAAAAATCGTCGCCCGTCAGGGACAACTCCCCACCGGACAGGCGTTAATCACCACCGGCGGCAGGATGAAAACCCGCTATGTAATCCATACCGTCGGTCCGATATGGCGTGGGGGTGACCAGCAGGAGGCTTCACTCCTAGCCAGCGCTTACCGGGAAAGCCTGAACGTAGCCGCCGAGAACAACCTCACCAGCGTCGCTTTCCCCTCCATCAGTACCGGTGTCTACCGCTATCCGGTAGACGAAGCCGCCCGTATCGCCCTGAAGACAGTGGCCAACTTCCTACAGCAGATTACCTCGGTGAAAGAGGTCGTCTTCGTCCTTTTCAACGCCGAGGCCTATACCGCCTATTTCTCCGCCCTTCAGGAGATAGCCGCCGATAGTACCGGATAATTCAAAGTCTTCTTGACAATTATGTAAAATATCTATATTCTTGGGGATATTATTTAAAACTTGGGAGGACATCATGAACACCGAAAATAAAACCTACCCGGTTAGTTTAAGGGGTGAACTCTCCATACCCCCGGGGCGTTGGGTGTGGATTTTCAAGTTAATATTAATCATACCCCACGCTATTGTACTATTCTTTCTCTCGATAGCCTTCTTCGTGGTGTGGCTAATAGCTTTCTTTGCTATCCTCTTTACCGGGAAATATCCTAAATCTCTTTTCGAATTCAACGCCGGTTACCTGCGCTGGTGGTGGCGGGTTGGTTTCTACAGCTTCCAGACTTTCGGCACTGATAAGTACCCGCCATTCAGCCTGGATCCCGACCCCGATTACCCCGCCGATCTTGATATCGCCTACCCCGAATCCCTATCTAGAGGGCTGGTACTGGTCAAATGGTGGCTGCTGGCCATCCCGCACTATATCATCGTCGGTATATTCCAGGGAGGCCGTGGCGGTGGTTTAGCATTCCTGCTTGCTCTCATCGGTATTATCGTGGTGCTGTTTACCGGCAAGTATCCCCCGGAAATATTCAAACTCATAATTGGGATAAACCGCTGGTCTTTCCGTGTATACGCCTACGCCTCGCTGATGACGGATGAATACCCGCCCTTCCGGCTCTGGGACGATTAATAGCGCTGGCAGTTGGGGCAGAGGTAGGTGCCGCGACCCCGCACCACGATGCGCTGGATGGCCGTGCCGCAGTTGGGGCAGTTCTTCCCTGTCCCGTGGGCTACGTTGAACTCGTCGTGGGCTGTACCGGGATTACCGCCGGGCCGGATATAATTCCGCACACTGGCGCCTTTGCTCTTCAAGGCTTTATTTAGTACACGAATTATCGAGGCGTGAAGTCGGTTTACTTCGTCTTGCGTCAGGCTACCCGCCGGTTTTAACGGATGAATTTTAGCATCGAACAACGCTTCGTCGGCGTACATATTACCGATGCCGGCGATTACGGCCTGGTCGAGTATGACCGGCTTGACCGGGGCAGTACGGTTCTTCAATAATTGTGTCAGTACTTCGGGGGTGAAATCTCCTTCCAGCGGTTCGGGGCCGAGTTTAGTCAAAACAGCCCTGTCATCATCAGCCAGCCACATCACCCCGAATTTCCGGGGGTCCCAGAAATGCATCGCCGTGCCGTTGTCCATGTAGATAATCGCCCGGGTGAAGCGGTCGTCAGCGGGGTCGATTATCAGAGAGCCGGTCATTTTCATGTGCATCACCAGCATTTTACCGCTGCCGAGATGAAAGAAGAGGTATTTCCCGCGGCGCGTCAGCCCGGTAATCTCCTGCCCGACCACGCTATTGATAAACTCATCCGCCGATGGTGTGCGTACTATTCTTTCCCAGAACAGCGTAATACCGGTGATTTTCCTGCCGATAACGTAGGGCAAGAGCTCATTCTTGATGGTTTCTACTTCAGGCAGTTCGGGCATGGCCTACTTCATTTCTCCCCAGTTCCCGCCCTGTTTGATGTCTACCTTGAGGGGTATGCTGAGTTCTACCGCCGAGGACATAACTTCGGAGACCATTTCACACATCGTGTCCATCTCACTTTCGGGCACCTCGAATACAAGTTCGTCATGGACCTGCAGCAGCATTTTACTCTGGAGCTTCTTCTCTTTCATCTGGCGGAACAGGTTTATCATCGCCACCTTGATAATATCGGCGGAGGTGCCCTGAACAGGCATATTGATGGCCATGCGTTCCGCCGACTCCCTGACCTGTCGGTTGGCGGCATTGATATCCGGGATATATCTCCGTCGGCCCAGCAATGTCTCCACATATCCGGTTTGCCGCGCTTTTTCCCGGGTAGCGTTAAAGTATTTTCGCACTCCCGGATATTTTTCAAAATAGGCCTTGATAAACTTACCCGCTTCCTCGCGGGACAACTCGGTAGCCTGCTCCAGTCCGTAGTCGCTCATGCCGTAGATAACCCCGAAGTTCACCGTCTTGGCGAAACGCCGCATGTCCAGCGTGATTTCAGACGGTGAGACACCGTAAATCTGGGCGGCCGTAGTGGCATGGATATCTTCATCATGACGGAATGCTTTAAGAAGATTCTCGTCTTGGGAAAGGTGCGCCAGCGCCCGTAAATCAATCTGGGAGTAATCGCCGGCCAGCAGCAGAGAGCCCTCCGGAGCGATAAAGGCCTGGCGCACTTGCCCGCCCAGTTCCCCTCGTATCGGGATGTTCTGCATGTTGGGGTCGCTGGAGGAAAGCCGTCCGGTAACCGCCCGGGTCTGGTTGAAACTGGTGTGAATCCTCCCGGTATCCGGATTGACCAACCCGGGCAGGGCATCCAGATAAGTCGACTTCAACTTGGCCAGTTGACGGTATTCCAGGACGTCGCGGGTAATAGGATAGTCCTGGCTGAGTTCCTGTAAAACGGATGCCTCGGTGGAATACCTGGCCTTGCCGCGCCGGTACGTCGGCAACTGCAGTTCATCGAATAGGACACGCCCCAGCTGCTTGGGCGAATTTATATTGAACTCACCCCCGGCCTCGCTGTAAATGCGTTCCTCCAGCACGCTGATCTGCTCCCCCAGGTTTTCCGACATCTTTTTCAGGATACCCTTGTCCAGGAGCACGCCGTTCCTCTCCATATCCAGCAGGACCGGCACCAGCGGCATCTCTACTTCGTAAAAGAGTTTCGTTAAATCCTGTTTATCCAGTTCCTTCCTGAACATTTCCTCCAGCCGGAAGGTCATATCGGCATCAGCGGCGGCGTATTCGGCCGTCTCCTTAATACCCACCTGCGACATCGAAATTTGTTTAGACCCGGTGCCGATCAGATTACTGATGGGCGTCATTTCTATCCCCAGCTTGCTGAAGGCGAGATTTTTAAGCCCGATGGCCTTTTCACCCAGTAAAAAAGCCGCAATCATCGTATCAAAGTCAAGGTTGTTTACCGTTACCCCGCAGCCGGCCAGTATCATCATGTCGAACTTGGCATTGTGGGCGGACTTAGCGATATGCGTATCCTCGAACACAGGTTTCAATTTGCTGATAACCTGTTCCAGGGGCAGCTGACTTACTTCGTCAAGGATGACATGACCGACCGGTATGTAGTAGGCCTTACCCGCCTCCGCCGCGATGGATATGCCCACCGGCTTTGCCTGCATGGCATTGAGTCCCGTCGTTTCGGTATCGAAGGCGAACGCTCCGGCTTTTTTCAGGTAATCACAGAGTTTATCGAGGTCTTCTTCCGTGGTTACCAGGATGTATGCCCCCTTAGCCGGCCCGGCCACAATTTCATCTTCTGAGGCTTCATCCTCACCGCCGGGTAACTTGGAAAGCAAACTGAAAAACTCCAGGTCGCGCAAGAAATCGGCGGCCTTTTTCCGGTCGTACTTCATCAGCCGGCTTTTCTCGAGTTCCAGCGAGACCGGCACCTGCCGGATTATCGTCGCCAACTCTTTGCTCTGCCGGGCTATAGCGCCGTTCTGCTGCAGTATCTCACGAATCCGGGGTGGAGTTACTTCTTCCAGGTGCTGATATATATCCTCCAGCGACCCGAACTGCTGGATGAGCCTTACGGCCGTTTTCTCACCTATCCCCGGCACCCCGGGGATATTATCGGAATTATCCCCCATCAGCGCCTTGAGGTCGGTAATATGCTCCGGGGGAACGCTGTATTTTCCCACCACGGCTTCTCTGTCAAAAAGCATGGTATCGCTGAAGGTTTTACCCGGCTTGGGATAAAGGACTTTCACCCCGGGGGCTACCAGCTGCATGGTATCAGCATCTCCGGTAACGATAACGGTATCTATACCCTGCCGGCTGGCCTGTTCGCCGAGTGTGCCCAGGATATCATCGGCTTCATAATTGTCCACCTCGTAAACCGGCATCCCGAAAGCCTCGACGAGTTCTTTTACCCTTCCTATCTGATTCACCAGGTCATCGGGCGTCGGTGGGCGGGTGGCTTTATATTGGTCGAACATCTTGTGCCGGAAAGTAGGACCTTTTTTATCAAAAGCGACGGCGCAGTAGACCGGCTGCAGGTCGTTCAAGACCTTCAATAACATCAGGGCAAACCCGTAAACCGCGCTGACGACTTCCCCGGTTTTGGATACGGTAAGCGGCGTTGCCTGCCGGTAACGGGTGGCCCCGAAAGCGTGATAAGCGCGGTGGACAATGGCATTACCGTCGAATAACAGCAGCAACGGTTTACTCATATCCACATTATAGCAGAGAACAAAAAGAAAGAGCGAAAGGAGAGTGAGGATTATTTATAAGGGGGCGTTTAAGAGGAGCGAAGCCCCTCTTTCAAAACAATCCCCCCTCTCCAAAGAAAATATTACTGGTCAACTGCTTGCCGCGTTGGGAGAAGGGGACAAAGGGGGTGAAGTACTCATCTCTTAACGAAAGTATGTAAAATCCTAACCAGTGGGATTACCCTGGTTCAACCGGTTCCAGCAGCTTCGGTTCACGATAGTAGCCACGGATGTATTTGAATATCTCGTAAAGCGTGGCGGTTAACGGACCGATTATCAAGAGCCCCCAGAATCCGGCCACATAGGCGCCGAAAACCAGCAGGAATATCATGATGGCCGGGTGGATACGCAGGTAAGCGCTCTGTATTTTGGGCACGAACAAGCTGTTTTCCAGAAGCTGGACGGCTACAAAGATAACCGCTACCCATATTGCCTTCTCCGGTACGACAGCCAGGGTTACCACAACAGCTATCCCACCACTTACCCAGGGTCCTATTATCGGGACCAGTTCTGCCACACCGGCTACAAGTGCCAGGGCTAATTTGTAGGGCACATCGAGGACATGGAGCCCGATAAAGATGAAATAAGCCACTATCAGTCCCAGCATCAGCTGCGCCCGGATATACCATCCCAGCACCCGCTCGATTATCGCCAGGACATTACGCACGTGCACGATAAATCGTTCGGAGAACATAGACAGCAAACCAGCCTTTAGCTTTTCCGAGTCTTTTAGCAAATAGAATAAAAAGAAGGGTAAAACGGCGAAACCCATAATCATGCCGAAGGTAGCGGGAATGGATGTGACCGCCCCCATCAGAGACGACCGGATAGCATTACCAAGAGACACGCCGGCATCAACAATTTCTTTATCCACTTCCTGTTGTATCTCCACCGGTAAAGCGGCGATAATATCATTGAACCAGTCCTGTATCTCGATGAGACTCTGACCGATAAAATACGGGGCGCTTTCCAGCAGGGACAATGAGGCATCAACGACGGCTGTCACCACAAAATAGGCGAAGGAACCAACGATAGCCACCAGTAATATCATGGAAAGCAGGACGGAAACTATCCGCCGGAAAGAGGGCCACTTCCGCCGCGGCGGCAATTTCCGTTCCAACCATAACACCAGCGGCATCATGAGGTAGGCTAATATCAGACCCGTAGCGAAAGGGAGAATGACGGTCTTTATCGCATACAGGAGCCAGATAAATAGAATCATGCCCAGTATCAGAAGCACCAGGCGCCAGTGTCTCGTGAGTAAATTAGTCAATTACAGTACTCTTTTGGATTCTTTCTACCAGGAACTTCAGCTAGTCCTCTTTATGTGACAGCTTCTCCTTAACTTTCCTGCCGGCCTCCAGAGCCGCTTCCTTGGCTCTTTCGGTAACTTCACTGGCTTTCTCTTTCACTTCACCCGCTTTTTCCTTAAGCAAAGCCCGGGTCTCTTTTCCGGATTTCGGGGCGTAAAGAAAACCAATGGCTACTCCGACCACCGTCCCAACAATGAAACCAACCAGAAAATGACTGCCAGTATCTTTCTCGTTCATATTAATCGTCCTCCTGTTTATTTCTCAGATGACTCACCAGGTTGGCTGCCTGCCGTATCCCCTGTACAAAAGCGGCCACTTTTGCCAGCGGCCCGGCTACCTGTTCGCCAACAGCCGATGTTATATTTTCCACCGTTTTGGTAGTCGCTCTAAGAGAATCCAGCGCCGGCCTTATCCGCCGATAGAGTAAGAGCGCCAAGACTCCAACAAGCAGCGTTACTACCGTCGCCCCGATACCCCAGATGATTATTACCAGATCACGAAACCATTCAATGCTCATCCGTTACCACCCCCGTTTCTCATTACTTCTCTACGCATTTTATCTCTCCTTCACCTCGACTGTAAAGACAACGAGGATATTTTAAAAATCTCTCTGTTCCGCTGTTTCCGACGTAGATAGAAAGGAAGTATCATTATGCCTGGTTAAAACCAGCCTGCCATCGCCGGCTCTAAACCGGGAAAGCCCGCAGGTATCTATTCTGATGTTCCAGAAGTGAGAGATATCCAGTCCCAGCAAAGCACAGATAACCACCTTAATAACGACGCGGTGGGTTACCAGCAAGACTCTGCCTTCACCGCATCTCATCACCGCATCTTCAGTAAAAGACCCAGCCCGTTCCCTCACTTCGGCCAGGCTCTCACCCCCGGGCATTTTTACCTGCTCCGGTGTATCCAGCCAGTCTCTATAAAGCTCAGGGTAATTCCTGGCAACTTCTTCCCGGGATATCCCCTCCCAGTCACCGTAATCAAAATCGGTAAGGTTTTCAACGGTATTGACCTCCAGGTTCTGACGGTCCGCGACTGCCCAGGCAGTCGCTGCCGCCCGTTGCAGCGGGCTGGAATAAATGATGTCTATCTTCTCGTTACCAAGATAATTTCCCAGGTCGCCGGCCTGCTTGGTCCCGGTATCATTCAGGGCTACTTCCATTCTACCTCGGAATGTTTCCGATGTATTCCAGTCAGTTTGACCGTGACGAACCAGGATGATTTCTATCATATCAAGGTTATCGCTTCACGAACTTGTCGGCGGTCTCGTAATCAATCGCCTTTCTTTCCATCCGCACCTTACTCACGAAGTCCCCCACCTTTTTATGCTCCGGATGCGTCTTGTACTTATTCATGTCTTCAACGGTGTCAAACTCGGCATATAAAACAACGTCGTAAGTCGTAGGCGATTTATTAATATTGAATCCTACCTCCAGCGTTTTGACGCACTTGATTTTCTTCTTTAGTCCTTCAAGTTTGGACTTCACTATGAGTGCGTTTTCACCCTTATTGCCACCCTCGGCGAAATTCCTGAGTTTCCACATTACAATATGTTTTATCATCTTTTATAACGCTGCCTTTCGACTGAGGATAGGGAAAGATTCGCCCATATTTACACATCATATCCTTGATGATTATACCGTTTCCTCTATCTTCTCCACTTCAATAGTACACTCCGTTACCAGGGCGGCAAAGGCGCCTATAGCCGCTACCAGAGGTACCGCCAGTATACCCACCGCCGCTACCGGTGCCCCCACAGACAGGGGTATTTCAAATATTGTTTTCTCTTCGTGCAGCAGGCGCACTCGTCTTATATTACCTTCGTGTATAAGCTCTTTTACCTTATCCACGATCTCGTTGCTGGAAACGGTATATTTCTCGTTTTTCGCCAAAACTAACCCCCGGTCTTACTGCACTATAGATATTAGATAAGTTATATACTTGTGTCAAGTTATTTCATCCGCTGTTGACTATCCGTTAGTACCATCTTTTCCCTTTTTCACTATTGAATAATGGGTATTTCGTGCTATACTGTGGAAATACAGGAGAGTGATTTGAAAAGCAAAGACTTTCTTTCCATAGCCGACCTTGATTCGGAGGATTTGAATACACTGATAAACACCGCCATTGAATTAAAAGCGGCGGGGTGGAGTTCCCTCCTGAATGAAAAGTCTATAGCCCTTTTGTTTGAAAAACCCTCTAATCGTACCCGTGTCAGCTTTGAAATGGCTATGCGACAATTAGGCGGACATTGCATTTACCTTTCTCCGGATGAAGTCCGCCTGGGTAAGCGAGAATCCGCCCCGGACGTCGCTCAGGTGTTAAGTCGTTACGTTAACGCCATTGTGGCGCGTACTTTTTCCCATAGCACTATCGAATTAATGGCGGAATATGCCAGTGTGCCGGTAATCAACGCCTTATCTGATCTGGAACACCCCTGCCAGGCACTGGCCGACCTGCTAACCATTTATGAAAAAAAGAATATGCTGGAAGGTATTACGCTGGCCTATGTCGGCGACGGCAACAATTGCGCCAACAGCCTGGTACTGGCGGCGGCGCTGGCCGGCATGAATTTTCGCATAGCTTCCCCGCGTGGTTATGAAATTGATGATAAGACATTGCGCCTGGCTCATGATTATGCCGCCGAAACCAGAACCGAAATCTTCTGCACGGATGACCCCAAGGAGGCGGTCAGGGGGGCCGATGTTGTTTATACCGATGTCTGGATAAGTATGGGGCAGGAAGCTGAATCCGAAAAGCGCCGGCAGGTATTCAAACCTTACCAGGTGAACCCCGAATTACTCTCATTAGCCCGGGGATACGCCATATTAATGCATCCCCTTCCCGCCCACCACGGTGAGGAAGTAGCGGAAAATATACTCTATAGTCCGCAGTCGGTGGTGTTTGACCAGGTGGAAAATCGGTTATACGCCCAGAAAGCCCTGCTGGCAGATATGCTCGGCGGACTGGAAATACCACTGGCGAATTACCCATAAATAGAGAGAAGAATAAATCATCCTGCCGGTGATATTATCACACCGGGAGTCAATTACTATGGCTAAACCAATCGTCGCCATCATCGGACGGCAAAATACCGGAAAATCCACCCTCCTTAACCGGATGGCGGGTAAACCCCTGGCTATCGTTCAGGACCAGCCGGGCACTACCCGTGACCGTATCTTTGCCACTGTAAGTTGGAATGACACCGAATTTACCCTGGTGGATACGGGCGGACTGGAGCCCGAAACGGAATCGGTTATTAACCGCGGCATTAACACCCAGATAGAAGCCGCCATCGATACCGCCGACGTTCTCATCTTCCTGGTTGATGCCAGCGAAGGGGTAACCGCCACCGACCTGGAAATCTCTTCTATTTTACGTAAGACCGAAAAACCGGTGCTGGTGGTGGCCAACAAGGCAGATAATTCCCGACTCGAAAGTGAGGCCGTGGAGTTCTACGAACTGGGACTGGGAGAACCGATACCGGTTGCCGCCCATCACGGTCGTAATACCGCCGAATTGCTGGATAGGATAATTCCGTTGTTACCAGCCCAGGATTCCGCGGATATACCTGTCGAGGCTATCCGGATAGCTATCGTCGGCCGCCCCAATGTCGGTAAGTCCATGCTGCTCAATACTCTGGTCGGTGATAACAGGGTCATTGTCGATGACACCCCGGGAACTACCCGCGATGCTATCGATACGCTGTTTGACTTTAAAGGTCAAAGTATGCTACTTATTGATACGGCAGGTGTCCGGCGGCGGGGGAGCGTTAAGCCCGGAATTGAAAAATACAGCGTGATAAGGACGCTGAGAGCTATTGACCGGGCTGATATAGCTTTACTCCTCCTCGATGCTACTGAGCCGGCTACTTCTCAGGACCTGCATATTGGCGGTTATATCCAGCAGGCAGCCAAAGGTATCATAATAATCGTCAATAAATGGGACTTAATTAAAGAGAAGAACACCTCCGAATGGCATGATTATATCAAGTACCTATTTAAATTTTTCACTTACGCACCGGTCCTGTTCATATCAGCCAAGACCGGCCAGGGAGTGGGTAACATAATGCCTCAGGTTGTACAAGTAAACCGGGAGAGGCAAAAAAGACTCTCTACCGCCAAGGTCAACAGCGTTATTCAACAGGCGGTGGCCGCCCACCAACCGGCACGCGTAAAGAGCAAGCAGCCCAAGGTCTATTACGCAACACAGGCCGAAGTCAACCCGCCGACTTTCGTTTTCTTTGTCAACGATGCCAGACTGATTCATTTCACCTACCGGCGCTACCTGGAAAATAAACTGCGTGAAACTTTCGGTTTCAACGGCACGCCGATAAGGCAAGTCTTCAAGACGAAAGGTGAATCATGATAGCCGTCTTATATATCGCGGTAATTATCATCGGGTACCTCCTGGGATCACTCCCGTTCGGTGTGGTAATCGCCCGTGTGCTGGGTAAAACCGATATCCGAAACGTCGGCAGCGGCAAGATGGGTATGACCAACGTTATGCGGGTCGCCGGTAAGAAAGGCGCCGCATTATCATTAATATTTGACCTCGGCAAAGGGGCACTGGCCGTAGTACTGGCCAACCTGGTATTCAAGAGTGTCTACGCGACCGGCCTGACCACCTACCCCGAAACGGCCATGCTTTTTGCGCAAATTGCGGCGGCATTCGGGGCCATTGCCGGCCATACCTGGTCGATATTTCTCAGGTTCAAGGGTGGTCGTGGTGTGAACACTTTCCTCGGTGGGCTTATGGCAATGTTCTGGCCGGCGGCTATAATAGGTGGAGCTATCATGATCATCGTTGGTTTGATATCCAGGTTTATGTCACTCGGTTCTATTACCGGCGCTGTAGTTGCTTTCATCATGTTGATAATCCTAAACTACCTGAAAGTTGACATGGTGGGTTTATACCCGCATATAGAATACGTCATTTACGCCATGGCGGGAGCCATATTTATCTACGTCGTTCACCGCGATAATATTCAGCGGCTGGTAACCGGTAAAGAACGCAAAATCGGTGAAAAAACGGAAACGGAAAAAGTCCCTACCGGCACCAATTAAACTCCCCCTGAGTCTTCTTTTTTAAGGCAAATCAGGATATGCAAAAAACCGCCATTATAGGCACCACCAGCTGGGGAATTACCCTGGGTCTGCTCATTGCCGGCAAAGGGCGTGAAGTAAACCTCTGGGCAAGAACCAAACGGGAAGCCAATGCCATAAAGAAGAAAGGCCTCGACCAGGAACGTTTCACTAATATCACACTACCGGATAATATTATCGTCTCCAGTGAAATGGGCGAGGTAATGGATGATGTTAGCGAGGTTATCCTGGCGGTACCCTCCGTTACCATGCGGCATAATATCCTGCAGGTAGCCCCCCACCTCACCAGGTCCACCCTGATAATCAGCGCCTCCAAAGGACTGGAAATAGGCAGTAATAAACGCATGTCAGAAGTAATTGCCGAAGAAATCAATGAGCGTTTTCATTCAAATATCTGTGTGCTTTCCGGTCCTCAATTAGCCCGCGAGATAATGCAGAACCTCCCCGCGGCTTCCGTCATCGCCGCTGACGATACCGGCACCGCCCGGAAAGCCCAGCGTCTGCTGACCACTCCGAATTTTTGTGTATTTACCAATTCCGATGTTATCGGCGTTGAACTGGCGGGTTCCTTAAAGAATATTCTGGCCATCGGGGCAGGTATCGCCGACGGCCTGGGATACGGTGATAACGCCCGGGCGGCTTTTATTACCCGCGGCTTGACCGAGATTACCGCCCTGGGTATGTCGCTGGGGGCCAATCCCCTCACCTTTTCGGGACTAGCCGGACTGGGGGATGTTATCGCTACCTGTACCAGCCCGCTGAGTCGTAACCATCATGTCGGCGTAGAACTATCGAAGGGAATCCCGCTGGCCGAGATAATCGACTCCATGACCGAGGTAGCGGAAGGGGTGAATACGACACTCGTCGCCAAGAATCTGGCCGAAGAGATGGGACTGGAAATGCCGATAACCGAGAAACTGCACCAGGTACTTTATGAAGATGCTGATCCGCTGCAGACAACCATAGAGCTGATGGGAGGTGGTACCAAACATGAACTGTCGGGCCGGCGCTGGCGCTTATTCTCCTTTTTCCGGCGAGACAAACAGTAGAAATCCATGACCCGGTATCAGGAACCGGCCTGCTTCCTCTTTAACGGCCCCAGGCTTTTTAACAGCTCTTCCATCAGCTTGCGCTGCTCTTTATTCAGCGAATCGGGAGTGACTACCCGCAGCCTGACCAGCTGGTCGCCGCGTCCGCTGCCGTGTACGTGGGCGATACCCTTATCTTTCAAACGAAATACCCGGTCGGTCTGGCTTCCGGAAGGTATTTTCAGCCCGGTATCTCCGTAAAGAGTCGGCACTTCAACTTCGGTGCCGAGGGCTGCTTCGGCAAAGCTGACCGGCAGATCGTAAAGAACATCGTCACCTTCACGTACGAAGAAATCGTGCCTAGCTACCGCAAGCATTACGTATACGTTCCCCGGTGAACCTCCCCGGAAACCGGCGTCGCCTTCACCCCGCAGCTTTATGCCGTTGCCGTCATCGACCCCAGCCGGTACTTTGACGGCGATACGGCGCTTTTGTTTCTGGAAACCGCTGCCTTTACAGTCATGGCAGGGTTCGGTGATTATCCTGCCTTCTCCACGGCACTGACCGCACACCCCCGACTGTATGAACTGGCCAAAAAGACTCCTCTGGACACGCCGTACTTGGCCGGAGCCTCCACAGGTGGGGCAACGCGTCGGCTCCACGCCCGGTTTGGAACCGGTGCCGCGGCAGGTATCGCATAATTCGGTGCGTTTTATCTCAATTTTTTTTTCGCACCCCAGGGCGGCTTCTTCAAACGTCAGCGACACTTTATAACGAAGGTCGTTCCCGTGACGCGGCCCGTGCCGCGTAGCGGTGCCGGTACCACCGAAAAATGCTTCAAAAATATCACCGAAGCCGCCGAAATCAAATCCTTCAAAACCCCGACCGAAGAGATTATCGGTGCCGCTGTGCCCGTAGCGGTCGTAGGCCGCCCGTTTATCCTCGTCGGAAAGCACCTCGTAGGCTTCGTTGACTTCCTTAAACTTGGCCTCAGCGCCGTCATCACTATTCCTATCGGGATGATACTGAAAAGCCAGCTTGCGGAAAGCTTTCTTTATATCCTCGGCGGAAACATCCCGGGATACTCCTAACACATCATAATAATCTCTTTTTGCGGCCATATAATCCTAGTTTCTCAGCGAGCTTGTCCGGTGTTTCCGGACACGGACTACCAATTATATGATACAAATGGTGGTAAAGCATTGTCAATAAAGCTAACCCTGAAATGAAAGCGGGGCGATGAAGAAAGGGTGAATCCCCCCAACTATCTAAACAGCTCCGTTCCCGACCCTATCATCCAGGTAGCTCTGTAAAATAAGTGCCGCCGCCGCCGCATCATACCGGGTTTTACGGTCGGTCTTGCGTGCTTTCCGCACCAGGTCTTTGGCCACCACCGTCGATAAGCGTTCGTCCTTGAACTCGATGGGAATAGCTGTATTTTTAGCCAGTTCTATAGCGAAAGTCTTCACCTTTTCCGCCTGCTGACCCAGACTCCCGTCCATCGATATCGGCAGTCCGATGACAATCCGACCGACGTCGTTATCGGCGGCAATATCCAGCAATTCGATGATATCTTTGTATTCCTCTATCCGCAAAATAATCGTCATCGGGGTAGCCATGATACCCAGGGGGTCGCTGAGAGCCACGCCGATACGGCTGTCGCCGTAATCAACTCCCATGATGCGTTTGTCTATCTCTGCCATGTCAAATCAACTGCTTTACCAGACGCAGGGCTTCATCGAGGTTGACTTTGTCTTTCCCCCCCGCCTGGGCGAAATCAGCCCGGCCGCCGCCGCCACCACCGGCTACCCTGGAAACCTGCTTGATGATATCGCCGGCGTTATAGCCCTTGGCTACCAGGTCCGGTGTTACCGCGGCGACAAACACCGGCCTGTCTCCGCTAACCGCACCGAGGACAACGATGACGCTCTTAAGTTTATCCCGGATAACGTCGGCCATTTCGCGCATAATCACCTGGTTAGCCGAAGTCACCCGGGCGGGTATTACCTTTATGCCTTTGATTACTTCTACACTTTCTAATAATGATGCTACTTCCCGGTTAGCCAGTTCACGTTGAAGTGATACGTTGTTCTTCCGTTCACTCTCCAGGTCAGCTACCAGGCCGGTGAGCTTCTCTGCGGCGTTTTCGGGGGTGGCGTCCAAGGCCCTGGCAATGCTTTCCAGCCCGGAGAGACGCTGGTTCAATAGTTCCTCGGCGCCGCGGCCGGTGACAGCTTCAATGCGGCGTAGTCCGGCCCCGATACTGCTCTCGCTGACTATATGGAAATATCCGATTTCCCCCGTAGAGCTTACATGAGTGCCGCCGCACAACTCGGCGCTGACCGACGGCTCCCCTATCTTTAGGACGCGGACGACTTCGCCGTACTTTTCATCGAAGATGGCGATAACCCCAGCGTTGATGGCCTCTTTATAGGAGGTTTCTTCATCATAAACCGGCAGGTTCTGCCGGATTTTCTCGTTGACAATCTGCTGAACCCGGCTGATTTCTTCCGGTTTAACGGCAGCCAGGTGAGAAAAGTCGAAGCGTAGCCGGTCGGAGGCTACCAGCGAGCCGCGCTGCTGGATATGCTCCCCGAGGACCTCCCGGAGGGCCGATTGTAACAGGTGCGTGGCCGTATGGTTGCGGGCGATATCCATCCGGCGATCGGTATCCACCACCGCTGCGACCTTCTCCCCAGATGTGATATATCCTTCCAAAATATTACCTTTATGTAAAGTTGCTCCCGATTCAAGTCGAACGGTATCGGTGACAAGGAAACGGCCGTTGGCACCCCTTATCTCGCCGGTATCACCCATCTGCCCGCCCATCTCGCCATAAAAAGGCGAGACATCGAGGATAATCCCCGCTTCCTGTCCTGTTTCTACTCTCTCTGTATTCTTACCGTCAACCAGGAGCCCGACAATACCAGCTTCCTGCTCCAGGCAGTGATAGCCCACGAATTTTGTGGTCTCAGTTATTGTTGAACTTGGTTTACTTAACCAGAGATCAATATCGGTTTTAAATTTATGGCTGGATCTCGCCCTTTCTCGCTGCTTTTCCATCTCTCTCTCAAAGCCGGCCATATCCACGGTAAAGCCGGATTTACCCACCACCTCCTGGGTAAGCTCGACCGGGAAGCCGTAGGTATCGTAGAGTCGGAAGGCGTCGGCGCCGGATATCTGCTTTTCCTTACCGTCACCATACCGGGATATCATATCCTCGATTACTTCCAGTCCGGTTTTCAGTGTCTCCTCGAACCGCGTTTCCTCCGACTCGATAGCCTGGAGGACATAGTCTTGTCGCTGCTTGAGCTCCGGGTAGACGTGATTCATCTGCTTAATCGTCGTCCGGGCCAGTTCCGATAGGAAAGGTTTGTCCAGTCCCAGCCTGAACCCGAAAAGGGTCGTCCGGCGGAGGAGCCGCCGCAGTACATAGCCCCGCCCCTCGTTGCCGGGAATAACGCCGTCGGCGATGAGGAAAGTGATAGCGCGGCCATGGTCAGCCAGGACGCGCATGGCAACATCGTCGTCTTTATTGGCGCCGTATTTTTTACCGGTAACTCCGCTGATACATTCAATCAACGGCGCGAACAGGTCCGTTTCATACGCGGAGAGTTTACCCTGCAATGCCGTCGCCATTCTTTCCAGTCCCATGCCGGTATCGATATTCTTCCTGGGCAGCGGCGTGCGGTTCCCGGCCTCGTCCTGGTTATACTGGACGAAGACCAGGTTCCACAACTCGGTAAAACGCCCGCACTCACAATTCGGTTTACAGTCGGGCTTGCCGCAGCCGTTTTCGATGCCGAAATCGTAAAATATCTCGCTGTCGGGACCGCAGGGACCGGAGCTGCCCGCCGGACCCCAGAAATTCTCCGATTCATCGAACCGGAATATCCTGTTCTCCGGGATGCCTATCTCCCGCCAGTACCGATAGGCCTCATCATCATCCGTGAAGATGGTTATCCAAAGCTTTTCCGCCGGTATTTTCATGCGGTCGGTGAGGAATTCCCAGCCCCGGGCGATGGCCTCTTTCTTGAAATAGTCCCCGACGCTGAAATTCCCCAGCATTTCGAAAAACGTCAGGTGAGTGGCATCACCTACTTCATCGATATCCGAGGTCCGGAAGCATTTTTGAGATGAAGCCATACGGATATTCGGAGGCATGGCTTCGCCGAGAAAATACGGCTTCATCTGCACCATCCCGGCGTTGGTCAAGAGCAGGGTGGGGTCGCCTTTGGGCACCAGCGAGGAACTGGGCACCACCGTATGCCCCTTCTCTGTAAAATAATCTAAAAATGCCTGCCGAATTGAGTCGCTGTCCACGAATAACTCCAATTATAAACTTACTTTTGATTTTAAGTTTACCGGACTCGACCTGTCAATCACCGGTATCATTAAAATCTTATTATAAAATATCCTTCAGGTACTTCTTCAGTTCCGGCCCGGTATCATCCCGTTTTATAGCTAAAGACACGTTGGCTTTGAGCCAGCCCAGTGGTGTACCGGTATCGTACCGGATTCCGTCCAGTTCGTAAGCGTAAAGCTGATGTTCTTTGAGTAAAAGATGCAGCGCATCGGTTATCTGGACCTCATTGCCCTTACCCGGCGGTGTTTTATCGATAGCATCGAAGGTCTCCGGGGGTAGAATGTACCTCCCTACGATTCCCAGTCGGGAAGGAGCGTCAGCGGGTTCCGGTTTTTCCACCATCCCCCGTATCCGGTATACCCGTTCGCTAACGTTTTCCGGGTCGATGATGCCGTACTTGCGTGTGTCTGCATCACTGACCTTCTCCACGGCAATGACGCCGCCGTCATATTTTTCGTAGACATCTATCATGCTCTTGAGGGTAGGTACCGGACTATCGATAATGTCGTCGGGTAAAATAACGGCAAAAGGCTCTTTCTCAACGATATCCCGGGCTGTGCTGATGGCATGGCCGAGTCCTTTCTGCTCTTTCTGCCGGATATAGCAGATATCCACCATACCGGATAATTCCTTCATCCGGCGTGATAATTCTATATCACCCTTCCGCTCCAAGAATTGCTCCAGTTCGTAACAATCGTCAAAGTAATCTTCCATCGAATGCTTCCCCCGGGCCGTGACGATAATAATCTGCCGGATGCCGGACAACATGGCTTCTTCCACGGTGTAATGTATAACCGGCTTATCCACCAGCGGGAGCATTTCCTTGGGCTGCGACCTGGTAGCCGGAAGGAATCTCGTTCCCCACCCCGCTGCTATAATAACCGCTTTCCTGACTTTCATGCTGTCCTCCTGATTTTTTGTTCCCGGGCGTAGGCGACCGCTCCATAAATCCCGGCCTCATTACCGAGTCCGGCAGTGACGATATTTACCGCCCGGGCGGATATACCGAAAGCCCGTTTCTTCACCATTTCTCGGGCCGGCTCAAGCAGGAGACCACCGATATCCGCCATCCCCCCACCGATAATAATCATCTCCGGATTGAAAATATTCACCATATTTACCAGACCTACTCCCAGATAGTGGGAAGCCCGAGCCAAGACTTCCAAGGCCAGAGAATCGCCACCTTTTGCGGCGGCAGCTATCGTTTCGACGGTGATATCTTCAGTCTTTCCGTCAACCACCTCTGTCAATGATGATTTCCTTCCGTCCCTGATACGCTTGATAGCTTCCCTGACGATTGCTTTCCCGGAGGCAAACATCTCCAGGCAGCCGATATTACCGCAGCCGCAGGTCGGCCCGTTGGCATCGATAGTCATGTGACCCAGTTCACCGGCGGCTCCGCTGGCTCCCTGGTAGAGATGCCCGTCAACGATGATACCGCCACCAATACCGGTGCCCAGCGATATAAATACAAGATTATTCACTCCCTTTCCGACTCCATAGCGGTGTTCCCCCAGGGCAGCCGCGCTGGCATCGTTCAAAACAGTGGTAGTTACTCCGAATCTTGCTTCGATGACATCCCGGAGCGGGACATCGTGCCAGCCGGGCAGGTTGGGAGAGGGTGTCACCACCACCCCCCTTTCCGAGTCTACGCCCCCGGCACAGGCGATATTGATGCCGGACAGATTTGACTGTTCCAGATTGCTGTCCTCCAGATGTCGGCCTATCGCCCGGACAAGTCTTTCAATAACCGCCTCGACGCCTTCGTCGGCCCCAGTCTGAATGATATTCCTTGATTGTATCTCCCCGTTTCCGGTAAAAATAGCCGTCAATATCTTGGAACCGCCGATGTCGGCTGTCAGTACCGGTAATTCATACTGCGCTGTCACGTTACTACAACTCTATCCCATAAAATAGATTTGTCAAGACCGGGCGGTCTGTTTCTGTCCCAGTTCAGCTATCAGCACATCCAGGGCCAGGTCGCCTTCGTATTTACCCGTCTTGATTGCTATATCCGTTTCCAGTAGCCGGTGATATACTTCCTTGAGCCGGGACGGCGTGTATTTATCCGCCTGTTCCCATGCTTTACGCAGGACGAAGTCGGAGGTTAATCCCAGCCTGGTTTGTATTTCACCCCGGGTTTTTTTCAGGCTTCTCAGTTCCTTGATTTGAAAGACTATCCTGACCTGCCGGGATATCATCGCCAGCAATTGAGTGGGCGCGGCTCCCTGCCTCAACAGGTTCTGCAGTAATTCCTGGGCAATCCGGGTTCGGGACTCAACAATCGCATCCACCAGGGTAAAAACGCTGGCATCCTGGGCATTGCTGACCACCGCTTTCACATCATCCTCTTCGATGCGGCGTCCTTCCGCGTATAAAACCAGCTTGGCCACCTCGTTGAACATCAGCCACAGGTCATTACCAACGAATCTCACCAGGGCATTAACCGCCGGCGGTGCGATGGTACCGCCGGATTTATCGACTCTCCGGTTTATCCACTGCTTGAGCTGCGATTCCTTTAGCCGTGGAAACGACCTGACCTGCGTAATCTTTACAAGCTCAGCCAGGAGAGGATTCCTGTTGTTAATTCTACCGTCGATTATTACCAGTTCGGTGAATTCGGGAAGCTGTTTTACTACATTTGAAAAAACCCGCCATTCACCTTCGGCGACGGTCTTTTTCGGCTTTTTCCGGCCTGCCCTGCCGTTCGACTCAAAACGACTGAGGAGGCCTTCAACGATTACCAGGCGTTTATCCGCCAGAAACGGCACCGTCTCGGCGGCGTTTTTTAGCTGTTCGATACTCACCCGCCGTCCGTCGAGTACCGTAGTATTGGTTAAGAGGGCGGCAGCATCCCCGATGGTAGCTTTTATCTCCTCCAGGGTTTCTCGGATGGAAAAATCATCGTCGCCTATCAGCACGTGTAGCAATTAACATATCTCCGTGTTCTAAGGTTACCCCATTTTACCACAAGCGGGGCTGCCGGGTAAGGTTGACAAAACCTCTGTATTAGGGAATAATCGCACCAGGAGAGTCTTACCATCCCCAGGAGAAATTTGCAAAACCAAGAGGTGAGTCGTTATGTCCGAAAGTCTTGAGGATCTGAATCCGATAGGAGAACTGAAAAAGCTGTCCGATATCGCCGTCGATATGCAACTCGATAAGAAAATGAGAAAGCAGGCCATCACCCAGCTGGCGCAAATGGACACTCATGAATCGCTGCTGATTCTCCTTCACCTAGCGGCCAACGATAAGCTGCCCACCGATGAAAGAGAGCTGTCGGTAAAGAAAGCCCGTGAAATGATCAAAAAGGGCCGTTGATATTCCCATCAGGGTCGGGGAGAAATACTGATGAGTATCAACATCGGCATTATAGGTTTAACCCAGAGCGGTAAAACCACTGTTTTCAACGCCCTTACCGGGGCCGCCGCCGACACGATAACCCACGCCACTGACGCTCTGAATCCACACGTCGGTATCTCCAAAGTGCCCGACCCGCGTCTGGATACCCTCAATGAAATGCTCCGGCCTAAAAAACTGGTCCCCGTAGAGACCCGGTACATCGACGTGGGGGCTTCCCTGAAAACACTGGTCCAGGATAAGGGCATCGGCGGCGAACTGCTCAACCAGCTTAATACGGTCGATACCCTTATCGTGGTTACCCGGGCTTTTCAGGATGATAGCATTCCGCATCCGGAAGGCAGCATCGATGTTAAAAGAGATATTGCCGCGCTAAACCTGGAATTGATATTCTCCGACCTGGCCATTTTGGAAAGAAGACTGGAAAAAATCGAAGCATCTTTAAAAGGCGCCAAGGCCCCGGAAAGGCAAACGTTTCTCCATGAGAAGGAGTTCCTGCTGAATTTGAAGGCGGAACTGGACAAAGATAAACCTGTCCGGGAATTACCTCCCGATATATGTAACGCCAGGATTATCTCCGGCTATCAGTTTCTTACCGCCAAACCGCTGTTGATACTGGTTAATATCGGTGAAGAGCAGCTGCCCGAGGCAAAATCCCTGGAAACCGAGTTGAACGGTATTTACGTCGGTGATAAGTCCCGCGCTATCACGCTCTGCGGCAAGCTGGAAATGGAACTGGCACAGTTAGGGTTTGAAGCCGCCGGAGAGTTCCGTGCCGAGTACGGTCTTACCGAATCCGGCCTGGAAAGGACGATAAAGACCGCCTATGAGTTATCCGACCTTATATCCTTTTTCACCACCGCCTCCAACGAGGTGAGAGCCTGGTCTATAAAACGCGGTACAACGGCGGTAAAAGCCGCCGGAAAAATACATACCGACATGGAAAAAGGATTCATTCGCGCCGAAAGGATTCATTTCGACAGCCTGGTAGCCTGCGGCAGCCTGTCCGAAGCCCGTAAGCAGGGGCAGCTGCACCTGGAAGGGAAAGAATATGTCATCCAGGACGGTGACGTCATCACCTTCCTCTTCAATGTTTAGCATCGGGTTCCGCCACACCACGGACGATTAGCTTCAGTCCGTCTTCACCCACCACCTCTATATCGGCACCGACCGGTATCTTACCGGTATCCGACCGGGCGGCCCAGAGCTCGCTTTTTATCTTGACCATTCCCTCGGGTGATAGTACGCTGGTAGCTTTACCCCGGGTTCCCACCATGGACGGCAACCCGGCGGGTACCTGTTTTTTCAATATATTGGTGGTGAGTGTAAAGAGAGACACACTGAAAATGCCCCAGGCTACCATCATACCGATAAGGGCGCCCACCGGCCAATTGATATCGAGTCCGGGCAGCACCCAGCGCCAGATGGCGTAAATGGCTATCTCCTCGAGCGTAGTTGTAAAAATGGCCAGAAACAGCCTGGCTGTTGTCAATCTACGATTTTTCATATTTATATCCACCATTATAGCAGGGAGATACCAGTATTATGAACTAATAAAAACACCAATATACCCTAAAGACAAGAAAATAACCAAAAATTATAGCTATTTAACTTGACAAAACGTTGTTGTAATGGTATATTTTTAACTGTAATAATGCCCCAAGTGTTGTTTATTCTACCCACCAAGATGTATATCTATCCGTTGTATGACTGCGTGTAGCTATACGCATGTATATCTTCATAAGAATTAGTTAGACAATAACGACGCAGGAATTATGTGTGCTTATCTAAGGAGTATCGATGGTTTTTTCATCAACGGCGTCCACCCCGGCTTCCCTTTCTAGAAAATCTTACGGCAAGCTACCGCATGTGCTGGATGTTCCCAACCTTATCAAAGTCCAGCTGGATTCATTCCAGAGATTCCAAGAAGAAGGTCTCCGGCAGCTGCTGGAAGAGGTATCCCCGATTAAAGACCTTACCGGAAATCGGCTGGAACTCAGTTTCGTGGCTTATGAATACCGCGAACCTCGTCCCGGCCATTCCGAGCAGGAATGCCACGAAAGGGACCTCACCTACTCAGCTCCCCTTTACGTCAAGGTAAGATTGCTGGTAAAAGATACCGGCGAGATTAAAGAGCAAGACCTGTTCTTCGGCGATATCCCCCTGATGACCGCCAAGGGCACCTTCATCACCAGCGGCGCCGAGAGAGTCGTCGTCAGCCAGCTCCTCCGCTCTCCAGGAGTGTATTTTACCTGCGACGAAGACCCCGTCAGCGGTCGGACGTTATGCTCCGCTAAATTGATACCGACCCGCGGCGCCTGGCTGGAATTCGAAACGAGCAATCGCAACGTCTTATCGGCGAAAATTGACGGCAAACGTAAGATACCCATCACCACGCTGCTACGCGGTCTGGGCTATGGCAGTGATGATATACTCCTCAAGATGTTCGAGGCCGAGGATAGTCTTACCGACCATAATTATATGGCCACGACTATGGACCGTGATCCCTTAATTAAGGACGAGAAAGAAGCCTTACTCGATATGTACCGGAAATTGCATCCGGGAGAGCTTCCTTCACTGGATAATGCCCGGAAGTGGATGAACAGCTTGTTCTTCGACGCCGCGCGTTATGACCTGGGAACCGTGGGCCGCTATAAACTTAATAAACGCCTGGGTGTTGACGTAGACCTGAAAAACCGTACCTTAACTAAAGATGATATTATCGAGATAATCAGGCATATAATGCTGATTAACGCCGGCAAGGATAATGCCGATGATATCGATCACCTGGGTAACCGGCGGGTACGCACTATCGGTGAACTGGTGCAAACGCAGTTCCGCATCGGCTTCCTGCGCCTGGAACAGGTAGTCCGGGAACGCATGAGCATTATCGGCACCGAGGCCATTACCCCGAGCGCCCTGGTTAATATCCGCCCTATCGTCGCCGCCGTCAGGGAGTTTTTCGGGGGTTCTCAGTTATCGCAGTTCATGGACCAGACCAACCCTCTGGCCGAACTTACGCACAAACGCCGCCTTTCGGCCATGGGCCCAGGAGGTCTTTCCCGCGACCGTGCCGGATTTGAAGTCCGCGACGTTCACTTCTCCCATTACGGCAGAATCTGCCCTATCGAAACACCGGAGGGACCCAATATCGGACTTATCGGCTCTCTGGCAACATATAGTATTATCAACGAATATGGATTTATAGAAACACCCTACCGCAGGGTTCTTCACGAACTGAAAAGCAATGACGACCGGCTTGCCGGTAAGACCATCCGCGAAGATGTCGTCGATTCCAAAAAGACCGTTATAGCCAAAGCCGAAGAGGTAATCACGCCGCAGCTCGCTGACAAGCTGAGCAAAATCAGGAACAAAATCATTAAGGTAATACCCTTTGTCTCCGATGAGATTATTTATCTACCGGCTGATGAAGAAGATAAATATACCATTGCCCAGGCTAACGCCCCCCTCGATGAAAACTTTCAATTCCTGGAAAAGAGAATTGAAGCCAGAAAAGCTGAAGGTTATACCATGGAGACGCCGGATAACCTCCAGTTAATGGACGTTTCGCCGAAACAGGTGGTCAGTGTAGCGACCGCTCTAACCCCGTTCCTGGAACACAACGACGCCAACCGGGCATTGATGGGCGCTAACATGCAACGCCAGGCGGTGCCTTTGCTACTTCCCGAAGCACCTTGGGTCGCTACCGGTATGGAAGCTGAAGCTGCCAAGCACAGTAGCCAGGTAATCTTCGCCAAAAACGCGGGTGTTGTGACGGAATTATCCAGCAGTGACCTGGAAGAGAAAAATCCCAAGTACCGCATCGTAATCAAGCGGGACAATGGCAGTGAAGACGAATACGAATTAATGAAATTCGTCAGGACCAACCAGGGCACGTGTATTAACCAGCACCCCCTGGTGAATAAAGGCGACCGCGTGACCGTCGATCAGGTCCTGGCCGACAGCTCGGCGACGGAAAACGGTGAACTGGCACTGGGACAAAACGTACTATGCGCTTTCATGAGCTGGGAGGGCTATAACTTCGAGGATGCCATTATTCTCAGCAGTCGCCTGGTAGAAGATGATAAGTTCACCTCGATCCACATCACCAAGCATGAGGTGGAAGCCCGTGATACCAAGCTGGGTCCTGAAGAAATAACGCGGGATATACCCAATGTAGGTGAAGAAAGCCTGCGGGAACTAGATGAAAACGGGATTATCCGCATCGGGGCCGAGGTCCGTCCCGATGATACCCTGGTAGGTAAAATCACCCCCAAAGGTGAAACCGAGTTATCCGCGGAGGAGAAACTGCTGCGGGCTATATTCGGTGAGAAAGCCCGGGAAGTTAAGGATACCTCCTTACGAGTACCCCACGGCGAATGGGGAAAGGTAATCAACGTTAAAGTCTATACCCGTAAAGATAGTAAAAGCAGTGGTGATGACTTACCCGCCGGCGTCAACCAGTGGGTACAGGTCTGGATAGCCCAGAAGCGTCGTGTCTCGGTGGGTGACAAGCTGGCCGGCAGACACGGCAACAAGGGTGTTATCTCCCTCATCGCCCCCAAGGAAGATATGCCTTTCCTGCCTGACGGTACCCCGGTCGATATCATCCTCGACCCCATTGGCGTGCCTTCCAGAATGAACATCGGCCAGGTACTGGAAACACATCTCGGCTGGGCATCGCAGATACTCGGCTTCCGGACCCTCACACCGGTGTTTGACGGGGCCGATGATACCGCTATCGAGGATGCCCTCTGCCGCGCCTGGATAGTACAGAAAGCCGGGGTGGTAAAAAATAACGGCGGCAAGGGCGCCATGAAGGTTGACCTGGATATTGCCAGGGAATGGGTAAAGAACCAGGGCTATAGTGGTGAGGATGTTTTCGATGATACCCTGCATGGCAAGGCCAGGGAGATTGGTCTACGTCTCTGGCTGGAAGACCTTAATATTTCCAGCAAAAAACTCCCTGCCGAAGAACTGGAACGGGTGGTAGAGAAGGTCAATGCCGAAGGCAGATTCGCCCCGCCGACCTATGGTAAGGTAATCCTCCGTGACGGGCGTACCGGCGAAGCTTTCGACCAGCCGGTGACGGTCGGTAATATTTATATGATGAAACTCATACACCTGGTAGAAGATAAGGTACACGCCCGCTCTACCGGCCCTTACTCGCTGATTACCCAGCAGCCCCTCGGCGGTAAAGCCCAGTTCGGCGGACAGCGCTTCGGTGAGATGGAGGTCTGGGCGCTGGAAGCCTACGGCGCCGCTCATAACCTCCAGGAAATGCTGACGATTAAGTCCGACGATGTTACCGGACGCGCCAAGGCCTACGAATCCATTATCAAGGGCGATGATATCCTCCAGCCCGGCGTACCGGAATCATTTAAAGTACTTGTCAAAGAACTGCAAAGCCTGGGTCTGGCGCTGGAAGTTATCAACGAAGAAGATGAGACGAGTATCGTTCCCCCCGAGGACGCCATTGAAGATGTCCTGGGTTTGGAAACTGAGATAGATACGGATACCGGGACAGCCCCAGAGGCAGAAGAAACTACGGATACGGAAACCGGTACCGAATCAACGGCAGAAATAGTCACCGAACCGGTAACGGCCCCGGCAGAAGAAAAAACCGCAGAAATAGCTACGGAAACAGAGACTGCCCCGGTAGAAGAAAAAACCGCAGAAACGGAAGCAGCCGCGGAGACAGAAACGGTGTTAGAGGCAGATACCGAGACAGAGAAAACGGATGTTGCTGAACCACAATTGAAAGAGGAAGAAGACGATGTTTGAAATTAATGATTTTGACGCTGTCCGCATATCCCTGGCTTCACCGGAGCAAATCAGGAGCTGGTCATACGGCGACGTTACCAAGCCGGAGACGATCAACTACCGCACCCTGAAACCGGAGAGGGATGGCCTCTTTTGCGAAAGAATTTTCGGTCCTACCAAGGATTTCGAATGTTATTGCGGCAAGTACAAGAGAATCCGTTACAAGGGCGTTATCTGTGATAAATGCGGTGTAGAAGTGGCCCGCGCCAAGGTACGCCGTGAGCGCATGGGGCATATCGAACTGGCCTGCCCGGTGAGCCATATCTGGTTCGCCAAGGGTATTCCCAGTCGACTTGGCTTACTGTTGGACCTCTCCCCGCGAAGCCTGGAACACGTGCTTTACTTCTCCCAATACATCGTCACCACCATCGATGAAGAAGCCCGAGACGAAGCCATCAAGCTATTGGATGAACAGTCCGAGCTGGACATTACCGCCCGGCAGAATACCCTGGAAGAAAAAATCGCCCAGTCGGAACAGGATAAAGCTACCGTCGAAGAGATAAACCGGCTCCGTGAAGAATTTGTCGAAGAGAAAACCAAACTTGAAGAACATATCACCAATGATATCGAGCAACTTAAAGATATCCAGGTAAAAAAGATCCTCACCGAGAACCAGTATCACGACCTGAAGGATAAATACGGCGAGGTTTTCGAAGCCGGCATGGGTGCCGAGGCTATCTTACAGATCATTAAGAATATAGACCTGAACGAATTACGCAACAGCCTGCTCCAGGAAACGCAGTCTTCCTCCGGACAGAGACGTAAGAAAGCCAGCAAGCAGCTGCGGGTTGTGGAGGCTTTCCGCAATAGCGGCAACAGGCCGGAATGGATGATTCTTACCGTGCTGCCGGTCCTGCCGCCCGACCTGAGACCGATGGTACAGCTGGACGGCGGCAGGTTCGCTACCTCCGACCTCAACGACCTCTACCGGAGGGTTATCAACCGTAATAATCGACTCCGCCATCTTATCGATATCGGCGCGCCCACCATCATCATCCGCAACGAAAAACGCATGCTCCAGGAAGCCGTCGATTCACTTATCGATAACGGGAGAAGAGGTAGAGCTATCTCTATCAGCGGCAACCATAAGCTGAAATCGCTTTCCGATATGCTCCGCGGCAAGCAGGGACGCTTTCGCCAGAACCTGCTCGGTAAAAGGGTCGATTATAGCGGTCGCTCCGTAATCGTCTGCGGTCCGGAGCTAAAGCTGCACCAGTGCGGTCTGCCACGTCGCATGGCGTTAGAACTTTTCAAGCCGTTTGTGATGCGTCGCCTGGTAGCCCAGGGTTTGGCTCCCAATATCAAGAGCGCCCGCCGGCTGGTGGAAAGAGCCAAGGCCGAGGTATACGATATACTAGAAAATGTGATTAAAGAACGTCCGGTACTGCTTAACCGCGCCCCGACGCTGCACCGACTCAGCATCCAGGCTTTTGAGCCGGTGCTTATTGACGGCAGCGCTATCCAGATCCACCCGCTGGTCTGTTCGGCTTTCAATGCCGATTTCGACGGCGACCAGATGGCCGTTCACGTACCGTTATCCAAGGCCGCCGTTAAAGAAGCCCGGGAAATGATGATGAGTCACCACAATATCCTGCTTCCCAGCAGCGGCGATCCCACCGTCACCCCCACTCTGGATATGGTACTCGGTTGCTATTATCTCACCAGCATCCGTCAGCAAGGTGATGAGAACGGCAAGGTATACAGCAATTTCTCCGAGGCTAAACTGGCCTACGAATTCGGTATTATCAACTTGAGGGAAGAAATAAAAGTCAATAATCCAGAAAAGAACGAGATTCTCTCCACCAGTGTCGGCCGGATAGTGTTTAATGAAATATTACCCCGGGAACTGGGCTATTTTAATAAGGTGATTGATAAAACTATCCTCAAACAAATCGCTACCGAATGTACCCGGGTGTTGCCCGACGAAGAAACCGGCAAGATACTGGACGAAATCAAGCAACTTGGCTTCCATTACGCCTCCAAATCCGGAATCACCATTGCTATGAACGATATTGAAGTCCCGCGAAACAAACCTGAAATGCTTGAAGAGGCCGAAAAGAGAGTAGCCACTATTGAAGACCAGTATCATCGCGGGTTGATTACCGAAGAAGAGCGCTACAATGGAGTCGTCGGTATATGGATGCAGACCACCGACGATATTACCCGCACTATTCAAAACAATCTCGACCGCTACGGCGGCATCTACATGATGGCTACCTCCGGCGCCAAGGGTAACATCTCCCAGATAAGGCAGATGGCCGGCATGCGCGGTCTGATGAACGACCCGTCCGGTAAAATCATCGAGTTCCCTATAAAGTCGAGTCTCCGTGAAGGTCACAGTATCCTGGAATATTTCATCAGTACCCACGGCGCCCGTAAAGGTCTGGCCGATACCGCCCTGCGGACATCGGATAGCGGTTACCTCACCCGGCGCCTTATCGATGTCGCCCAGGACGTTATTACCGTGGAAGAAGATTGCGGTACTATCGACGGCGTATGGATATCCGAACAGAAAGAAAATAACTTGCTGCCATCGTTTACCGAACGCATTATCGGGCGTATGGCAGCCAGCCCGGTAGCCCACCCGGACACCGGAGAAATTATCCTGGAACAAAATGAGGAATTCACTGAGGGCAAGGTCGAGGAAATTGTCGCCGCCGGTATCAAATCGGTCTACGCTCGTACCCCGCTTACCTGCCAATCACGGCGCGGCACCTGTCAATACTGCTACGGCCGGGACCTGGCCCGTGGAGAACTGGTAAGCCCTAATGTTGCCGTGGGCATCATTGCTGCTGAAAGTATCGGCGAACCCGGCACTCAACTCACCCTGCGCACCTTCCATACCGGCGGTGTAGTCGGGCTTGACATCACCAGCGGTCTGCCCAGGGTAGAGGAGCTCTTTGAAGCCAGGACACCCAAAGGCCAGGCCATCATCTCGGAAATCGACGGTACGGCTGAAGTCGTTCAGGACGAGGAAGGCCGGCGCATCAAGATAATCAACACCGAAGTCTATCAGGACGACTACGCCCTGCCTACCGGCTGGAAGGTAGCGGTGAAGAGCGGTCAGTGGGTGGATATCGGTACGGTACTCGCCTCCCCGCCCGAAAAGAAACCGACCGCGAAGAAAAAAGCCGCTGAAGTACCGGAAGTCCAGCCTCTGGTCGCCCGGTTTGCCGGAGAGGTTTCCGTTAAAAAGAAGCAGTTGGTGATAAGCTACGCGGAGCGAGAAGAGCGCGAATACGTGGTTACCTCCAGCGCCAGCATCTGGGTGAAAAACGACCAGGAGGTAAAAGCCGGACAGCAACTGACCGACGGCTCTGTAAATCCACATGATATCTTGCGGATTCTCGGCAAGGAAGCCGTGCAGCAGTACCTGGTTGACGAAGTACAGATGGTGTATCGCTCGCAGGGTGTGACCATCAACGACAAGCACATTGAGGTTATCGGTCACCAGATGCTGACCAAAGTCAGGATTGATTCCGCCGGTGATACCGACCTGGTTCCTGATGAACTGGTGGACAAATATAACTATGAAGATACCAACGCCAAGGTACTCGCCGAAGGCGGCGAACCAGCTACGGCCCATACCGTATTACTCGGCATTACCCGGGCTTCACTCTCCACAGAAAGCTGGCTGGCGGCCGCATCCTTCCAGGAGACCACCCGTATCCTTACCGAAGCCGCTGTACACGGCAAGGTAGATAGACTGGTAGGCCTCAAGGAAAACGTCATTATCGGTAAGCTTATACCGGCCCGCTACCTGCCCGATGACACGATTACGGAATTGATAACCGACCGGGCAGACGAGGAAGGACTGAGCCTGCTGGCCGGTGATGAAGATGATGAAGTACAAAGGCTCATCGCCAGTCTGGATGGACTCGATAGCATCGGCCCGAAGGTAGGCGAGGAAGAAGAAGGCGAAGCAGAAGACGAAGAACCGTCGGAACTTGAAGAGTCCGGAGATGAAAAAGACGAGGATTCCGAAGACATTCCGGATATTAAAGAACCTGACGTTGAAGAAGGCGACCGGGAAGCTTTATAGTTATAGTAGCATCCGGAACCTGCTCAGGGGGGTGAATACTTATAGCTCGCATCGTATCAGGTAAGCCGAGTGTTGAGGATACATCGCTGGATACCAGCTTGAGACCCCGGCACCTGGATGAGTTTACCGGACAGAACAAGACCAAGGATAATCTCAAAATCGCCATCGCAGCGGCTAAAGGTCGTGAGGAATCCCTGGACCATGTTCTTTTCTACGGCCCGCCCGGCCTGGGTAAAACCTGCCTAGCCCGTATCATTGCCGTTGAAGTCGGCGCCAATATCCGCACGACGTCGGGACCGGCCATCGAACGCACCGGCGACCTGGCGGCCATACTGACCAACCTGAAAAGCCACGACATTCTCTTTATCGATGAAATCCACCGGCTTAACCGCACCGTGGAAGAAATCCTTTATCCGGCGCTGGAAGACTTTGCCCTAGATATTATCATCGGCAAAGGCCCCGGCGCTAAAAGCCTGCGGCTGAATCTGCCCAGTTTCACGCTTATCGGCGCCACCACCCGTTATGCCCTGCTCAGTCCGCCGCTGAGAGACCGGTTCGGCTCGGTGTACCGCCTTGATTTCTACGACACCGAATCTCTGGAAACCATTATCAAACGCTCTGCGGCGATTTTACAGGTGCAGGCCGTGGATGAAGGCCTGCGAGAGATAGCCCGACGCGCCCGGGGGACACCCCGTGTGGCCAACCGCCTGCTCAAACGGGTCCGGGATTATGCCCAGGTAATGGCCGACGGCATTATTACCGAAGAAGTAGCCAGGGCGGCGTTATCCAAGCTGGAAATAGATTCTATTGGACTTGATGAGGTCGACCACAAGGTACTGCACACCATCATCGAGAAATTTAACGGCGGCCCGGTGGGACTGGACACGATAGCCGCCTCCATCAGCGAGGAGTCCGATACCGTCACCGACGTCTACGAACCTTATCTGCTACAACTGGGCTTCCTGGAGCGCACGCCGCGGGGCCGTTTAGCGACACGCCTGGCCTACGAGCACCTCGGGCTGCCCTACGATAAATCAAACCAGCAGAAGCTGCTCTAGGGGATTGATGGTCACCGACCGATGGGGCTTCGACGAATGGGCCGGTTCTTATGATAAAGATATCTATGATACCGGCCGTCCGGACCAGTTTACCTTCAAAGATTACGACCGCGTACTGAACAGAATCGTTGAATACTGTGACCCGGCTAACAACCGCTATTCACACCTCCTCGATATCGGTATCGGTACCGGCAATCTCGCCGCCCGTTTTCTCCCCACCGGTATCACCGTCACCGGCATTGACCCTTCTGTAAAAATGATGGAGATATGTCAGCGAAAATTCCCGGATATCACGGTGATGCCCGGCCATTTCCTGGATATACCTCTACCTCCTCAAAGCATTGACCTTATCGTTTCTTCCTACGCATTTCACCACCTGACGTCCGGTGAAAAGGAAGAGGCCGTCCACGAAATGAAAAGGGTTCTCAAGTCCGGCGGCCGCGTCGTCATCGCCGACCTCATGTTCAAGAACCCGGTGGAGAGAAACCGTATCGAAGAAGCTTACCGCCAGGCCGGCCGCCCGGAGATTCCCGAAGAATACGCCGATGAGTTCCCCGGCTATGCCGACCACCTGGAAAAAGCCTTTATAAAAGCCGGTTTTACCTTTAAAAGTGAACGGCTTACGGATGCTGTTTGGATTATCTGCGCCGTTCCCTAATTCCCATGACCGTTTGGCTAAATTATAGTATCAATTAGTGGAAAATAACGTAATATATACTTGACATTTAGTATATTATGTTTTACATTATGTATTTTATATATTACAATGAGGAGGTGAAGACAATGACTTTAAGCCAGAAAACCGCCTGGGCACAGCTAGGGATATTCGGGGCGTTGGTTATCAGCTGGGTAGTTCTCTTCTCGATGAAAGGTACCATTTTTTACTGGGAGGACGAGACTATAAAAATGACTTTCTACTGGCTCTGCGCCGCCGCTTTTGCCGTGTTGGTTATCATGAACGTAACCGCCGGTATTCTGAAAAACCGTCTGAAAGCGGTTGCCGATGAGAGGGACAAATCGATATTCCGTAAGGCGTCACTCTGGGCGACCGGCGTCTCCTACAGTGTGGTCGCTGTCCTGCTGCTGGTGCTGGCGATTATTTACATGGACAGCGGCAGTGAGACCATTCCCGTTTACTTCCCGTTATTTATCGTTATCGTCGGTGGAGTAAGCCTGCTACTCACCCAGGCTATCACTGCCCTACTATTTTACGGACGGAAGGTGAACTATGGCGACAGCTAGGATAAGCAACCGCATCAGGAGGTTACGCTTCGACCATGGAGAGATGACACAGGAGGAACTTGCCGAACGCGCCGGCTGCACACGACAGACAATTATCGCCCTGGAGCAAGGCAAGTACGTACCGTCTATCGAGCTAGCTTTTAAAATAGCCCTGGCTTTCGGGGTAACGCTGGAAGAAGTCTTCCAGTATGAAGAGTAAAGGAGTAAAATAGAAAGTCTGGCGGTAAAGAATGAAAAAAGTATTAGTCCACGTCTGCTGCGCGCACTGCGCCGCCTATACGGTAGAACACTGGCGACAACAGGGCTATGAGGTGAGTGGGTTCTGGTACAACCCTAATATCCACCCCTATTCCGAGCACCAGTCCCGACTCGAAAGTACGAAAGAACTCGCTGAAAAGATTGACCTGCCGCTCATCATCAGCGAGGGATATGATATGCCGGAGTATTTCCGCCGCGTCGCCGGCAAGGAATCCCAGCGCTGCCGGGAATGCTTTCGCCTCCGCCTGGAAAAGACGGCGGATACCGCCCGGGAGAACGGCTTCGATGCTTTCACTACTACCCTCCTCATCAGCCCCCATCAACAGCACGAAGTACTCCGCGAAACCGGTGAAGCCATCGCTGGTGAAAAGGGAATAGAATTTCTTTATACTGACTTACGTAAACGTTATTCGGACAGCCGCCATATCACCAAGCCGATGGACCTTTACCGCCAGCAATACTGCGGCTGCCTTTACAGCGAGTGGGAGCGGTACGCCGATACCGCCAATCCATAAACAAGAAGGGGAACTCCATTAAGAAGCTCCCCTTTTTTTAACCTTATTTCCCCCGTTGTTAATCGGTTATGGCAAAAGCCATCTGGATGGTGGCAGTGATTTCCAGTTCACCGGGGCTGATGGATGTTTCCACGGCCGGTACAGCATCTAAAGCGATGTCACTGCGCAGGTAGTTCGGACTCGGGTAATAGGAGCTTTCCGAGATATAGGTAGGTTTGCCCAGCTTAACGTCACTTAATTCCGCCAGCTGCTTTGCCTTAGCTTTAGCGTATTCGATTGCCTGGGCACGGGCCTCTTCGTAATAAGGAACCGGGTCGTCAACGGTAAAACCGATGCTGTCAATACGGGTATAGTCACCACCGGCTGTGGCCACGGCATCAATCACCGCACCCGTAGTCTCAATCTCCCTGACCTTGGCGGTAACGATATTAGTCACTCGGTAACCGACAATTTCTTCCTTCTCACCTCCGTCGTAGACCGGTTTCCATTCACTCAGCTTGCGAATACTAAACTGCTGCGTCTGGATGTCTTCTTCCTTGACTCCCTCGTCTTTAAGGGCATCCATTACTTTGTCCATGGCTTCAGCAGCCTTGGCCTGGGCTTCGGCTACGGTAACTTCCTGGACCTCGATTCCAACCGAAAGCATAGCAATATCCGGGGTAACCGATACTTTACCGTTACCATTAACCCAGATACCCTCCGACTGGCTGTTCAAATTGATTTTCAACTCGCCGTTTTCCGTCGATAGATTAACTCCGTCCGAATCACAGCCGACCAACCCGATGGCCCCCGCCACGACCACCACTGCTATTATTGCTAACCAGATTTTCTTCATTCTATCTCCTTGATTTTTAGTTATTTTATCATTAAGCCATTAAGTCATTCACGGCTATATCAATGCAGGCTGAACATGATTGTTTATTCCTCCTTCCGGGTATCTCTATTATATATAACGAAAAAGTCGCCGCCTAGTTAGCAGCGACTTTCGATATTTATACCTTTCGGAGACTATTTAAAGTTATTTATAGCTTCTTCGTAGCCTTCACCGGCAACCTCGATGGCCCATTCCAGGATATCCCTCATAGATTCCGATGCTGTTTCCAGGGCTTTCATCAAGGCTTCGGGATTTTCAATAGCCCGCTGCAGCAACAGCGCTTTCAGCCTTTCCTCCCGGTTGAGTTCCTCATCGTCCTCACTTGCACCTACGTTTCTCTCGGAATCGCTGGCCGATAAAGCCGCATCGAGGCCTGCCTGCGCCTTTTCGGTTGTATCCGGTCGTGTTACCGGCACTGGTGCCACGTCTTCCGTAGGAGGCGTTGTGGGGGCCGGGGTAATCGTCGGCGCAATTGTGGCCATAAGCGGAGTTGAATCTTCCTCCGCACCGCCGAACGAAAGCATATTTTCCGAAGGCGAACCGTTTTCAGTTATCGTCAGGCTGGCTATGGCTACCAGCTGGCGTTCCAGCTTTTCGGTGGCTTCCTGGGCATATTCAACCTTACCCAGTTCCGCCATCCGGACAATTTCATCTACCCTTCTATCGGCGAACCTGGTGTAGAGTTCGGCTTTACCGATGTCAGTGGGCGTCAGGGCCAGCCATACCGACTCCGTTGCCATTTTGATGCCATAAAGCGGACTGTCCGGCAGAGCGCCGGTGGCGGCATAGACCGTGCCGCTGCCGATGATAAGAATCGCGATAAAGGCGGTTAAAGCTATCCAGACGGGTTTGAACCTGGGGAAGAAACCTCCTCCGGCCGGTGCCGGTTCCATCTCGCGGATGGCCGACTGGAACTGGTGCCTGGCCCGGTCTTTAAACTCGGGACGCGGCCGGATATCCGTGGCTGCCCGGGCTTTCATCACTGTGCGTAACATAGGTTCGAGCGCGGCGGCATGGTCGGGGTAGTCCCGGAGGCATTCCTCTACCGTATTGCCCTGGAGTATCTTTTCCAGGCATTCGTCTAATATGTTGTCAAATTCTCTGTCTTTCTTCATGGTCCCGTACCTGTGGACATGATTTTACGCAGCGATATAATCGCGGCGTGCTGTAAGGCTTTTATAGCTCCTTCACTCTTTCGCATTACCCTGGCAACCTCGGCGATGGATAGCTCCCCGGCAAACCTGAGTGATATCACTTCCTGCTGGGCGTTGGTCAATTGCTTCGTTGCCCGGTTCATCTCCTCTATTTCCATTTTCCTTTCAGCCTCACGTCCCGGGTTATCGTACCCGGAGGCTATATTTTCATCGAGGGGGACCGTGGTGCTCCGGCTCTTCCTGCGGTAATGGTCGACCACCTGGTTGTGGGCGATACGGAACAGCCAGGCGGAAAAGGGCATTCCTTTCCACTTGTAGGAAGAGATTGACTTCAGAGCGTTCAGGAACACCTGCTGAGTCATATCTTCTGCCTCGGCCCTGTCTCCTATTTTGAGAACTATATACCGATAAATCTTATCGAAGTTCTCTTCATATAGTTGAGTTAAAGCTATCTGGTCATGCTCTTTAGCACGCCGGACACGGCTCTGCTCATCTTGCACCTGACAACTCCCGGAAGGCTGTAGGGATTTTTCAATTTCCCAGCCTGAAATATTGTGTTACCCTGTGCATATATTATAACGAAGGAATGGG